>DATBSS010000703.1:0-21391 GCA_036559665.1 Myxococcaceae bacterium | reverse complement strand
CGCCGCTGCGCTGGATCCTCAACACCCACTTCCACTTCGACCACACGGGCGGCAACGAGATCTTCGGCAAGGAGGCGACGATCATCGCGCACG
This sequence comes from Myxococcaceae bacterium, assembly GCA_036559665.1. GTDB lineage: Bacteria > Myxococcota > Myxococcia > Myxococcales > Myxococcaceae > DASRBA01. The sequence goes on along the minus strand of DATBSS010000703.1, from coordinate 21,298 downwards.
AGAACGTGCGCAACCGCCTCAAGACCGGCAGCTCCACCCTCGGCGTGGTCTCCACGCCGGCGGCGGTCTCCGCCCTGCCGGTGATCACCTTCAAGGACCAGGTGAGCGTCCACTTCAACGGCGAGGAGATCCGCGCGGTCCACTATCCCCACGGCCACACCGACACCGACACCATCGTGTTCTTCACCGGCTCCAAGGTGGTGCACATGGGCGACCATTACTTCGGGGGCAAGTACCCGTTCGTGGACACCGACAGCGGCGGCAGCGTGACCGGGCTGATCGCCAACGTGGAGAGGGTAGTGGCCGAGGTCCCCGCCGACTACAAGGTCATCCCGGGCCACGGCGACGTCAGCACCGTGGCGGACCTGAAGGCCTGGGCGCAGGGCCTGAAGGAGACGCGGGTGGCGGTCAAGGCGGGCCTGGACAAGGCGAAGACCGCGGACCAGCTCAAGAAGGAGAAGGCGCTAGCCAAGTGGGACAAGTGGGGCACGCCGTTCGTGGACTCCGACAAGTGGATCGACGCGCTGGTGAAGGACATCCAGGCGCCCGCCGCCGGGGCCGCGAAGTGAAGCTGATCGTCTTTGGTGCCAGCGGCCGGACCGGCAAGCTGATCATCGAGCTGGCCGCGAACGCCCACCACGAGGTCACCGCCTTCGTGCGGTCGCCGGAGAAGCTGGGTCCGGTGCCCGCCGGGGTGAAGGTGGTCAAGGGCGACGGCCACGACGCGGCGGCGGTGGAGGCCGCCATGGCCGGACAGGAGGGCGCGCTGATCGCCGTCGGCGCGGAGGACCGGAAGAAGACCACCATCCGCGAGGACATCACGCGCAACGCCATCGCCGGGATGAAGAAGCACGGCGGCAAGCGCATCGTGTACCTCTCCGCCTCCGGCGTGGGCGACAGCCTGGCGCAGGCGAAGAAGCTGTCCTTCATCTACGGGTATTTCCTCATCCCGCTGATGCTGAAGCACCCATTCGCGGACAGCACGGCGGCGGAGAACCTGATCAAGGCGAGCGGGCTGGAGTACGTGCTCGTCCGGGCGGTGGGGCTGACCGACGGCCCGCCCAAGCGCGACGTGGTGGCCGTCACCGACGGCTCCACCGAGGGCCTGAAGATCACCATCCCGCGCGCGGACGTCGCCCGCTTCATGCTGATCGCGATGACGGAAGACCGGTACGTGAACCAGGGGCCCGCCCTCAGCAGCGCCTAGCCTCCACCGTGCGCGGCATCGAGCAGATCCCCTGGCTGTACGACGCCATGCTCTGGGTCGGGGAGGCGGCCGGGCTGCGTTCCTGGCGGGAGAAGCTGGCGGCGGGCGCGCGCGGGCGGGTGCTGGACGTGGGGTGCGGCACCGGGCGGAACCTGCCGCTCTTCCCGGCGGGCACGAAGGTGATCGGCCTGGATCCTGCGCGGGACTCGCTGCGGAGGGCGAGGCGCCGCGCGCCGGGCGTGGCGCTGGTGCGGGCTTCGGCGGAGGCGCTCCCGTTCCGCGACGGCGCCTTCGACACGGTGGTGAGCGGGCTGGTGTTCTGCAGCGTGCCGGACCCGCTGCGGGGACTGGCGGAGGTCAAGCGCGTGCTCGCCCCGGGCGGGCGGCTCGGGATGCTGGAGCACGTCCGGTCCACCAGCCGGCTGGGCGCGCGCTGGCAGGACTTCATCCAGCCTTGGTGGACGTGGGTGAGCGGCGGCTGCCACCCCAACCGCGACACCGAGGCGAACGTGCGCGCGGCGGGCTTCGAGATCGACCCTGCCGACCATCGCGCCCGGAAGGGCATGCGCCGCTTCAGCGCCTGGCCTCCGGGAACGTGAAACGCCGGGCCCGGCGGTGATGTCGACAAGGGTGCCCGCGCTCCCTGCGCGGTTTGCCCCCCGGCGCTGGGCGTGGTGGGCCGGTCGAGCCATGGTGTACCGTGCCCGCGCCCATGGGGCCGGCGCCGGATCTCTCCGCAACCTTCGTCCGGCGGGCGCTGGACGGCGACGCACGGGCCGCGCGCGAGCTGGCCCAGGCGGTGTTGCCGGTCGTGCACGCCCGCGTCGCGCGCCTGCTGCTCCGCTTCCGCACCGCCGCGCGCCAGCGCGACGTGCGCCAGGAGGTCGAGGACCTCACTCAACAGGTCTTGCTGGCCCTGTTCTCGAACGGCGGGCGCGCGCTCCGCGCCTGGACGCCGGAGCGCGGGCTGGCGCTGGAGAAGTTCGTGGGGCTGCTGTCCGAACGCGAGGTCTACTCCATCCTGCGCAGCCGCCGCCGGAGCCCGTGGACGGAGGATCCGACGGAAGAGGAGATCCTCCACGCCAGCCCCGACTCCCGGTCCGGGCCGGAAGGGCTCATCGCCTCCCGCCAGCTGGCGCAGGCCGCCGTGGCTCGCGCCCTCGAGCGCCTGAGCGAGCGCGGGCGCGAGATGTTCCAGTGGATCTTCGTCGACGACCGGCCGGTGGACGAAATCTGCGAGATCACCGGTATGAAACCAGGCGCCATCTACGTATGGCGTAACCGCATCACCCAGCTCCTGCGCGAGGTGGCGCAGGAACTGCAAGCCGAACCGGGCGGGCCGCGACCGCCCCTGGAGGTGAACGGATGAAGCCAGGGGCCGATCCCTCGCTGGACCTGGTCCGGGACGCCGCCCGGGAACGCGACCCCATGGCGGACCCGCGCTGGGACGCGCTCGCCCGCGGGGCGCTCTCCTCCGAGGAGGAGGCCGAGCTGCGCCGCAAGGACCCCGAGGCCTTCGAGGCGCTTCGTCCCCTGGACGCGGCAGCGCAGGCGCGGATGGTGTCGGGCGCCGTGGAGGCCCTTCTCCCCGCGCCCAGGACCGCGAAGGTCATCCCGCTCATGCGGCGCCGCCTCCCGGTCGCGATCCTGGCCGCGGCGGCGGCCGTGGTCCTCGCCGTCTGGCTGGGGAGGCCTGCGGGGCCGCTGCCCGCGTACGAGCTGGCGCTGGCCGGCGGCGAGCGTGAGGTCCGCTCCGGCAGCTCGCCGGAGGCCCCGGTGCCCCGGCTCGACGCGCCGCAGTCGCGCCTGGAGGTCCGCCTGCGGCCCGCCGCCGAGGTCCAGGGCGACGTCGCCTGGCGGTGCGCGCTGGAAGGGGAGGGCGGCCGGCGGCCGTGGTCTCCCGCGGGCGCGGTGAAGCCGGGCGGGACGGTGGTCATCGCTGGGACCCGGGAGGAGCTGTTCGCCGGCGTCCCGAGCGGGCTGTGGACCATCGCTTGCGAGGTCGGCCGGCCCGGCGGCCCAGCGCAGGCTCTGAAGGCCCAGGTGCAGCTCGGCGATGCCGGGTGAGCGGCGCCGCGCCGCGGCGGTCCTCGGCGCGCTCGGGGCGCTTGCGCTGAGCGACGCGTCCCCGGCGGCGCCGTTGGAGGTGGAGTTCGCCGGGTGCGCTTCGGTTCGCGAGGACGCCGGCGCCCTCGTCTGCGAGACGTCCGGCCAGGCCTCGATCCGCCTCTGGACCGCCGCGCCTCCGTCCGGGGCGAACCTCCAGGCGTTCCTCGACGGGCGCCTCACGGCGGCGACCGCGGTGCCGCTGCAGGGCGGCGTCGCCCTCGATCTCTCCGTGCCGGCGGAGGCCAGGGAGCTGGAGTTGGTCGACTCGAACGTGGAGGCGCGGTTCCGCCTCCGGCTTCGGTCGCGCGAGCGGGAGCCGGCGCTGGACGAAGCGGAACAGCGGCGGCAGCAGGGCAAGCTGGACGAGGCCGAGTCGCTGCTGGCGCCGCTGCTGAACGACCCGCGTCCGGTGGTGAAGGCGCGCGCGACGGGGAAATTGGCGCGCATCGAGCGCTGGCGCGGCCGCTCCACGGAGGCGGTGCACCTCCTGCGCCAGGCCGTGGAGCTCGACCGGAGGGCAGGGCTGGTCTCGGAAGCGGTCTTCGACGGCTTCGTCCTCTCGCTGACCCTGCGCGACCAGGGGCGCCGCTTCGCCGAGGCGCGGGCGGCGCTGGACGACATCGAGCCCCAGGCGGCCCTCTTCCCGCAGGGCCGGGCGATGGCGCACCACTACCGGGCGATGCTGGCCACCCTGGTAGGCGACCTCCGAGCCGCGCTCCGGCGCTTCGACGCCTCGGACGTGCTCTCGGAGCGGCTGGGGCTAAACGAGCACCGGGTGGACGTGCTGGAGCAGAAGGCGGCCACGCTCTCCCTGCTGGGGCGCCATGGCGAGGCCGGCGCGCTGCTCCAGCAGGCCGGCCGGCTCCTCCCCGACAAGCCCTGCGCCAGGGCCCAGTGGGAGAACGACGTCGGCTGGTCCTTCATCGTGGCCCGCGCGGCCGGGGGCGATGACGCCTCCGCCCAGGACCCTGTTGGCCCGCTCCAGGCCGCGCTGGAGCGCTACCGGACCACCTGCCCGAACCCGGTGGAGGCGTGCCGATCGCTGGGGAACCTGGCGCTCGCCGAGCTGCAGCAGGGCCGGCTCCCGGACGCGCGCCGCGACCTGGAGGCATCGCGCCGCGCCGCGCCCCACCCCGGGCGCCGGCAGGAGGCGTGGTGGCTCACCCTCGACGCGCGGCTGGCGCTGGCGGAGGGCCGGGCCGCCGACGCGCTGGCGCACGCTCGCGAGCTCCGGCGGCTGGCCGAGTCGGAGGCGCTTCCGGATGCCCGCATCGAGGCGGTGTCCAGCGAGGCGCAGGCGCTGGACGCGCTCGGGCAGGTGGCGGCGGCGCGGGAGGCGTACGCGGAGGCCGACGCGCTCCTCGAGGCCTGGAGCCTGCGGGCGCCGCTGGGAGAAGGGCGGGACGGTTTCGTCGCCAGCCACGAGGTGGTCACCCGGCGCCGGGTGGGTTTCCTCGTGCGCCGCGGCGAACGCGAGGCCGACCCTTCCCCCTGGTACGCGGAGGCCGCCACCGCGGCGCGGCTGGCCCGAGCCCGGACGTTCGCGGCGTTGCGGTCGGTCGACCGGATCGGCGCGCTCCCCGCGGAGGCGCGCGCGCGCTGGGAGCAGGCGGTGGAGCGCCACCGCCGGGAGAGTGACGCGCTCCGGGAGCGCGCCCTGGCCGCGAAGGACCTCCCACTGGACGCCCTGGGCGCCTTCACCGCCGAGCGCGCGGCCGCACAGGCGAAGCTGGACGCCGACCTCGAGCAGGCGCTCTCCGGCATCTCCGGCCAGCCTTCCCTCCCGGCGCTCGCTTCCGGAGCACTGCTCCTCACCGACTTCCCGGTGGACGGCGGCTGGGTGGCGTTCGCCGTCACCGACTCCGCCACCGCCGTCCATCGACTGGGCGCACTCGACGCCGCCGGCCAGACCTGGAGCGCGGTGGCCAGCGCGAGGGTCACCGCCGCCGCGAATCCCAGCAATCTCGTTCCGCCGCGGGCGAAGCTGGACCAGCTTTCCGCCCAGTTGCTGGAGCCCTTCCGACCGCTGGTGGAGGCGGCGCGGGAGATCCGCTTCGCGCCCTACGGCCCGCTGCGGCGCGTGGACCTGCACGCACTCCCGTGGCTCGGGGCGCCGCTGCTGGAACGCCACCCGGTCCTCTACCCGCTCGACCTGGCCCTCCCGGCGCCTCAGCCCGAGCCTGAGCGCGCGCCCGGCGGGGACGCGCCGCTGGCCGCCATCGTGGTGGATCCACGGAGCGACCTGGTCGCGGCCCGCCGGGAAGGCGGCGCGGTGGCGGCGGCGCTGGCCCGGCGGGGCTGGCGGACGCGCGTGCTGGAGGGTCCCGAGGCGACGCTGGCCGCGGTCCGCCAGGCGCTGGAGTCACCGGAGACGAGCCTGCTCCACTACGCCGGGCACGGGAACGCGTCCGGGTGGGATGGCTGGGACAGCGGCCTGTCGCTGGCGGACGGCGAGCTGCGCGTCCCGGACGTCCTCGCGCTGCGCCGGGTGCCGCCGGCCGTCGTGCTCTCCGCCTGTGACACCGCGGCGACCAACGACCGGGTCCCGGTGGAAGGGTTGGGCGCGGGCCAGGCCTTCGTGCTCGCGGGTGCGGTGGCGGTGGCGGCCGCCGTGCGTCCCGTGGACGACCAGCTGGCCGCGCGGCTGATGGCGGCCATGTATGCGTCGTCCCCAGAGCGACCGCTAGACGTGGCAGCGGCGCTCCGGGAGGCGCAGATGGCCGAAGCCAGGCGCCAACCGCCCGGTGACTGGGCCAGTTTCCGGGTGCTGGCGCCGTGAAAGAATCGCGGCCAACCCGCGTAGAAGGAAGCATGACCTACTCAAAAGCATCCACGACCAGCTACCAGAAGGGTCGCATTCCGGCGCACCCCATCCCCCAGACCCAGATCCCCGAACACGGGACCGGCAGTGGCGCGTGCAGCGTCTGCCGATTCTCGGCGGGGCAGTTCCAGGTCCAGGAGACGCTTCAGCCCAACCTCTCCTTCACCTCCCAGCGGGTGCTGCTCCAGGACGCCGCGGGCAACGGTTTCGCGTACGACCTCTCGACCCAGGTGTTCCAGTCGCTGAAGGCGCAGGGCCAGGCGGTATGGGCCCTGGTTCAGGACCCGGCGATCGCGCTCCCGCCGCAGAAGGTGTGGCTGGAGACCACGCTCAAGACCGGCACCGTGATCGACAACGTGGAGATCGCGCCGTAGCGCTCAGTCAGTCCCCGAGCCCAGGGGACGCTGATGCGGCGGCCTTCAGCCGCTTCCTCGGGGCTCAGCGCGGCGCCGTCCAGGTCGGAACGGCCGCCCGAGGCGTGAGCGCGCGCTGGCGCGGGTCCGGCCGCTCCACCACCCGGCCCACCAGGTCGTAGTCGTGGGACTCGGTGACCTCGACGGTGACCAGCTCGCCCGGGTAGGCCATCCCGTCGTTGATGTAGACCTGCCCGTCGATCTCCGGCGCCTGGCCCTCGTGGCGGCCGACCAGGAGGTGCTCCGTCTCCGGAGACGGGCCCTCCACCAGCACCTCCAGCTTGCGGCCCACGAACGCGACGTGTTGCTCGCGGTTGATCCGCTTCTGGATGGCCATCAGCTCGCGCCAGCGGCGTTCGATGACGGGGGCAGGCACCTTGTCCGCGAAGTCATAGGCGGCGGTGCCTTCCTCGTCCGAGTACTGGAACACCCCCAGCCGCTCGAAGCGCTGCTCCTGCACGAACTTGCAGAGCATCTGGAAGTCCTCCTCGGTCTCGCCCGGCAGCCCGGCGATGAGCGAGGTGCGCATGGTCAGCCCGGGCACCCGCGCCCGCAGCTTCGCCAAAAGCTCCTTGAGGAACGTCGAGTCCCGCCCGCGCCGCATGGAGAGCAGCAGCTTGTCGGAGACGTGCTGGACCGGCATGTCCAGGTACCGGGCGATCTTCTTCTCGGACGCCATCACGTCGATCAGCTCGTCCGGGAACACCCGCGGGTAGGCGTAATGCAGCCGGATCCACCGCACGTCCACCTGGCACAGCGCCTTGAGCAGCTCGTACAGCTTGGGCTTGCCGGGCAGGTCGTGCCCGTAGGCGGTGAGGTCCTGCGCGACGAGGTTCAGCTCCACCGCGCCCAGTTCGGCCAGCCGCTGCGCCTCGGCGACGATGTCCGCCACCGGCCGGGAGCGCTGGGCGCCGCGCAGGGTGGGGATGATGCAGAAGGCGCAGGCGTTGTCGCAGCCCTCGGCGATCTTCACGTAGGCGGTGTACGAGGGGAGCGAGCTCACCCGCGGCGTCGCCGCGTCGTGGATGTAGTCCGGATCCGGGATGACCTGCCGGGGCGACGCCTCCGCCGCCAGGAGGTCGCCGATGCGCGCGTAGGCGGAGGTGCCCAGGAAGTGGTCCACCTCCGGCATCTCCGAGGCCAGCTCGCCGGGGTAGCGCTGCGAGAGGCAGCCGGTCACCACCAGCGTCTTGCAGGTACCGGTCTTCTTCAGCTCCGCCATCTCGAGGATGGTGTCCACCGACTCCTGCTTCGCCGGCCCGATGAACGCGCAGGTGTTGACGACGATGACCTCGGCGCGCTCGGCCTCCGGGACGAGCTGGTAGCCGCGTCCGAGCAGCGTGCCGAGCATCACCTCGGAGTCCACCCGGTTCTTCGGGCAACCGAGGGTCATCATGTAGAGGGACTTGGGTTCGGTGTTCGGCATCAGGGCAGCATCCCGTACTCGGTTCGCTCGAAGTGGTCGGTGCTCCAGCTATAGGTGGCGATCGTCCCGCCCGAGTAGCCGATGGAGAGCGCTCCCTCGTCGTCCAGCACCACCGACGTCGCCCGCCCCAGCGCGCAGGAGACCGCGGGGCATTCCAGCACCAGCGCCGCGGTCTTCCCCTCCACCAGGTAGAGGGAGAGCCGGATCTCCTTGCTGGCGTCGCAGGGAACGTCCCCCGGCTGCGGATCTTTCCCCGAGAGCACCGGGAAGATGGACTTGCGGCCGGCCGCCTCCAGGGTGAGGTGCGGCGGCGCCATGCCGATGGACTCGGGCTTCACCGGCGCGTCGGTCACCAGGGCGGCGAGCGAGGACTCGGTGAGCGCGTCGTCGCCGCGCACCCAGAGCAGCTCGCCGCGCCCGCCGTAGCCCACCCAGCCGCCCGGCCGGCCCTCCAGCGACGCCACACCCGAGGGCGCCTTCGGCAGCTTGAGCCCGGCGCGGAACGACTCCGGGAGCGCGAGCGCAGTCTTCCCCATCGACCCACCCTTGCAGCTCTGCACCGGGCTGGCCGGCCCGCCCACCGCGTCGCGGTCCAGGTAGCTGAGGCAGAGGTCGAACGCCAGCGGCCCCTTCGCCGGGAAGGCGGGCAGCGCGCGCGCCGGGAGCTGACCCTCCACCGACATCCCGTGCTCGGTCCGCTTCACCTGCGCGACCAGCATCCGCTGGGCCCAGGCGGGCGCGGCGGTCTCCTCGTCGAAGGCGCGCAGCCCGTCGAAGCCGATCCGGTAGGCGAAGCCGCGCGCGGCCGGGCCGGCGCCTGGGAAGAAGAGCGACACGTCCAGCAGGTCGCCCGGGCCGACCTGGTCATCGTCGATGGTGACGCCGAAATACACGCTCCCGCCCTGGGTACCGAGCTGCGCCCGGAGCGACGCGGTGCCGCTGCCCACCGGGGGCAGCTCCAGCGCGCCGGCGCCGCGGAGGTCGGAGAGGTTCCCGTCGATCTTCGGCGCCGCCTTCAGCACCGGCACCGGGGTGGCCGGGCGCTCCTCCGCCCGCGCGGCGAGCGCGCACGCGAGCACGAGGAGGAATGTCGCCGTTCGGCCCATGCCGTCTTCAGTCCCGGAAGTTCACGAACTGCAGGTCCAGCTTCACCGTGTCCATCTGCTCGCGGAGCAGCTTGATGGCCGCCTGGAGGTCATCCTTGTTCTTGCCGGTCACCCGGAGCTGGTCGCCCTGGATGGAGCCCTGCACCTTCAGCTTCGACTCCTTGATGACCTTGACCAGCTCGCGCGCCTTCTCCGAGTTGATGCCCTGCATCAGCAGGATGGTCTGCTTGGCCACGCCCAGCGACGTCTGCTCGATCTCCTTGGGGTCCAGGCAGCGCAGCGACACGCCGCGCTTCACCAGCTTGGTCTGGAGCACGTCGTAGGCGGCCTGGACCCGGCCCTCGCTCGACGACTTGAGGAAGATCGCCGTCTTCTCGTCCGCCAGGGTGACCTCGGTCTGCGTCCCCTGGAAGTCGAAGCGGGTCTGGATCTCCTTCTTCGTCTGGTTGAGCGCGTTGTCGAGCTCCGCCAGGTTGATCTTCGAGACGACGTCGAACGAGGGCATCCGGCGCGCCTTCTACCACTCCTCACTCCTCCTCGTCCGGAGGTGGGAGCTGGTTGGGGTCACCGTGGAACACGAGCGGGTACGAGATGGGGACGGCCTCGCCGTCGGGCGGGCGCGGAAACTCCACCTTGGCCAGGGTCTGGAGCACGCACTGCTCCACCTTGCCGTTGCGCAGCGTGGACTCCTCCAGCTTCTGCCCCTGGACCGCGCCGGAGGGCCCGATCTCGAAGTACACCCGGAGCTTGCCCTCCAGCTTCGGGTTGGCGGACAGCTCGCCCTCGTAGCAGAGCCGCAGCGAGGGCCGGGCGTCGTGCATCACCCGGGCGACGACCGCCGCCGTCAGCTCCCTGGTCTCCGGCTTCCCGTTCTCCCCGAACACCGCCTCGGACTTCAGCTTCCCGTCCGGCCCGTACACCCGCTGCCAGGCCCGCGCGCCGTTCCGGTAGGAGAGCGTCCAGGTGCCGGCGCGCGCCCCCTGCCGGTACTGCGACTCGCCGGCGGGGGTGCCGGACGGCCACCACGCCTTCCAGGCGCCGTCCGGCTGGCCCGCCTTGTAGAAGGACTCGGACTCCATCTTCCCGTTGTCGTGCCAGGTGTGTCCCGGGCCGTCCTGCTGGTCGTTCTCCCAGCGCTGCTCGAGGATCACCTTGCCGTTGGTAGGGGAGTGCACCCGCACCATCCCGTGCAGCTTCCCCTGCGCGGTCACGCATTGCTCCACCCCACCGCGCTTGATCAGCTTGGCGCCGGGAAGGCACGGGGGATCGGCGAGCAGGATGGCCGCGACCAGGAGGGCGTAGGGCATCCGCCGAAGGTACCACCCGCCCGTACCCCGGAAGGCTAAGGTCCCGGAACGTCAGGCGGCGAAGCGGGACCGAACTTTTTTTCGCGCCGGGGTTCTCACCTGTCGCACAAAGGTCCCGGGAGGGAACGGGATGAGCCAGGAGGCGGCCCGTTCGCCGGAGTCGGCGGCGGGCGCGGATGGTGAGCTCGTGATCGCACTCCAGAAGGAGCGGAGCACCGCCGCGTTCGAAGCGCTGGTGCGCCGGTATCAGAGGCCGCTGTACGGCTTCATCGCCCGGCAGCTGGGAGACCGCGCCCGCGCGGAGGACGTGTTCCAGCAGGCGGTGTTCCAGATCTACTCGCGCATCGGCACCTGCGCGCGCCCGGAGGCGTTCAAGGCCTGGGCGTTCGGCGTGGCGGCCAACGCGTGCCGGAACGCCGAGCGGTCGGAGCGGCTGCGCGCGGTGGCGCCGCTCTCCGACGCGGGGACCATCCCGGCCTTCCAGGCCACTCCCGAGCAGGCCGCCGCGTCCGCCCAGGCCGCCCAGCGGATCGCCGCCGCGCTCCACGAGCTCCCGCCCGCGCAGCGCGAGGTGTTCGTCCTCTACCACTACAGCCAGCTCTCCTACGACGACATCGGGGAGGCGCTGGGCGTGCCGTCCGGCACGGTGAAGTCCCGCATGAACGCGGCGCTCACGCGGCTGCGGACCCTCCTCGCCGAGCTGAGGCCAGAGAAGGCGGAGGTGGCGCGATGAACCACTTCGATGACGACACGCTGCTCCGCTACCGCTTCGACACCCTGGGGCGCGACCAGGTGCTGGAGCTGTCCGAGCACCTGCGCCGCTGCGCCGAGTGCACCGCCCGCTACGCTCAGCTCTGCCAGCAGGTCGAGGGGCTGACCCAGTACACCGCGGAGCCGGCGGACCCGGAGGGCTTGCTCCAGCGCGCGCTGGGGGCCATCGCGCCACCGCCGCGCGCCACCATTCCGGACACCCCCGCCGCCAAGGCCACGCCGTACACCGGGACCCAGGCCCCCCCGGCGCCCATGCCGGAGGAGGAGCCCGAGCCCGAGCGGATGCCGCTGCTCCAGTGGCTGGGCGTCCGGCGCGGCGCTCCCGGTCGCCCCGCCCGCCTGGTGGCGATGGCGGCGATGCTGCTGGCCTCCGTCTACGTGGGTGGAGGGACGGCGTACTACGCGGTCACCAGGGTCCAGGTCGACACGCAGCTCTCCGCGGAGCAGCGCTGGCTCGCCGGCGGCGAGGCGGCGGCGATGGTTCAGGTGATCTCCGCCGAGGACCACCGGCCGGTGGAGGGCGCGGAGGTCGAGCTGGCCCTCGAGTGCGGCGGGCAGCGCCACCCGCTGGCGAAGGTGAAGACGGACGCGGCCGGCATGGCTTCGCCGACCTTCCTGGTCCCGGACTTCAGCGGGGCCTGCCACCTGGAGGCGCGGACGTCGGCGCTCGGCGAGCGGGACACCGCACAGCTCGAGGTCCGGGTGGAGCGCCAGTTCCGCATCCACCTGGGGACGGACAAGCCGCTCTACCAGCCCGGCCAGACCATCCACGTCCGGGCGCTGGCGCTCCAGCACCCCAGCCAGGCGCCGGCCGCCAACCAGGAGATGGAGCTGGCGGTGCAGGACCCCAAGGGCAACCGCCTCACCCTCGAGAAGCGCGTGCTGGGGAAGTTCGGTGTGGGGTCGATGAGCTTCGAGCTGGCGGACGACGTCCCGCTGGGCGAATACGCCATCGCCGCGTCCGCGGGCGGCGCCACGGAGAGCATCCGGGTCAAGGTCGACCGCTACGCGCTGCCCAAGTTCAACGTGGCGGTGACGCCCGAGAAGGACGCCTACCTCGCCGGCGAGACGCTGCGGGCCACGGTGCGCGCCCGCTACTTCTTCGGCAAGCCGGTGGCGCGCGCGGAGGTCCACGCGCTGCTGGTCCGGTCGAACGGGGAGGTGATCGGCCAGGAGATCACCGGCCGCACCACGGAGACCGGCGAGCTGCGCGTGGAGGCGGAGCTGCCGGCCGGGCTGGCGGTGTCGGGCGCCGAGTCGGTGTCGCTCCAGGCGCAGGTGAAGGACGCCGCGGGGCAGGAGGAGCGCAAGGAGCAGGCGGTGTCCGTCTCGCGCGACAGCCTGCAGGTCGCCGTGCTGGCCGCCGGAGGCACCATCTGGCTGAACCAGGAGAACGACCTGTTCGTGCTCACCTCCACGCCGGACGGCCGCCCGGTGGCCGCCTCGGTGGAGCTGTCGGACCGCACCAGCGGGCAGACCCTCCATGCCACCACCGGCGCGCGCGGCGTCGCGCTGGTGCACGTGCGCCCGGACCGGCCGCCCAACTACGACGTCACGGCGGAGGCGACCGACGGCCGGCGCACCACCCTGGACGTGGTCTTGCCGACCAACCGCCGCCCGGTGGGGCTGTCGCTGGACCGCGCCCTCTACAAGCCCGGAGAGAAGGTCAAGGCCCAGGTGGAGGTCGGGCGCGAATACTCCGTCCGCCGGGTGGAGTTGAACGGCGTGCGCGACGGCCAGCTCGTCCTGCACCAGGAAGCGCCGGTCCAGGACGGCAGGGCCACCTTCGAGCTGGCGCTGCCACCCACGCTGACCGGCAGCCTGGCGCTGCTGGCGAGGCCCACGGAAGGGGCCGCCGACACGGACAGCTGGACGGTCTCCCGGTGGATCGCGGTGGCCGAGCCGCGCGCGCTCTCCGTCACCGTCGCTCCGGACCAGCCCGAGTACCGGCCCGGGTCGGACGCCAGGCTCCGCTTCGAGGTGAAGGACGCGAAGGGCCAGCCAGTGGCAGCGTCGCTCGGCGTGGCGGTGGTGGACGAGAGCCTCTTCGCCCGCACCGCGGACCTGCCGCAGCAGGCGCGCGCGGCCTTCCTGCTGGAGCGCGGCATGCTGGCCACCACGCGGGGGATCTCCGCGGCCGACGTGCTGTCGTCCGGCGACTGGACGTCCGAGGAGCAGGCCGCCGCGGCGGCGCTGTTCTCCCTCACCAGCTCCCAGGAGCACACGCCTCCCCGTCAGGTCGAAGGTACGCTCCAGGCCAAGCAGCAGCGCCTGGACCAGGCGAAGTCCGCCTTCGAAGGCCGCGCGCACATGGCCGGCGTGCTGGGGGGCGTGGCGCTGGTGCTCGCCGCGTTGGGAGCGCTCCTCCGGGTCCGGATGAACGGCGCCGCCCAGGTGGCCGCCGCCGCCGTCGCGGGCGCCGGATGCTGGCTGGCGTTCGGGGAGCCGTGGCTGACCGGCCTCGTCGTCATGGGCGCGCTGGTGGTGGCGGTGCGGCAGAGCGGCGCCGGGGGCGGGATGTACCGCGCGCTCCGGTGGGTGGGCGCGGTGGTGGTGCTGCTGCTGGCGGTCGTCGGCGCGCTCTTCCTGGTGATGCAGCGAAAGGTTTCCCCGGAGACGCTGGCGATGACCCTGCCCGCCAGCCCCGCCCCCGGACGGCCGTCCGAGCCGAATCACGGGGCGACGGCGGAGATGAGCGTCCACCGGAAGGTGGAGCAGAAGAAGATGGCCCCGAGGCCAACGGGGGCGGCAGACGATGGTTTCGACGCCCTCCTCGGTGCTGGGACCGCCGGCGGCGGCGGCGCGATGTACAAGGCCGCCGCCCCTTCCGCCCCCAGTCGGGCCCTGGAGGGGTTGAGCAACAAGCTGATGGGCAAGGGAATGGCCGGCCTGATGGGGGCTCCTCCCGCTCCGCCGCGCCGCATCGCCCGCGTCCGCGAGTACTTCCCGGAGACGATGTTCGTCCGCCCGGAGCTGATCGCCGACGAGCGCGGGGTGGCGGAGCTCACCATCCCGGTGGCGGATTCCATCACCGCCTGGCGGGTGAGCGCCTTCGCCTCCTCCGCCTCCGGGAAGATCGGCTCCGCGCAGGCGCCGCTCAAGGTGTTCCAGGACTTCTTCGTGGACGTGGACGCGCCGCCGGCGCTGGTGCGGGGCGACGAGGCGGAGATCCCGGTGGCCGTCTACAACTACCTCTCCGACCGCCAGATCGTCCGGCTGGAGGTGCAGCGCGAGGAGTGGTTCGAGCTGATCGGCCCGCAGACGGTCTCCCTGCAGATCGCCCCGGGCGGGCTGGAGGGGAAGCCGCTGCGGATCCGCGCGCTCAAGCCGGGCAAGCACAAGCTCACCCTGCGCGTGGACGGCACCCGGACGTCGGACGCGGTGGCGCGCGAGCTGCTGGTGAGCGAGCGCGGGCACCAGGTGGTGGACGCGTTCTCCGGCGAGGTGTCGAAGGACGCGGTGGCGCGGCGCTCGGTGGTGGTGCCGGACCAGGTGGCGTCGTCGGTGCTGACGCTGAAGCTGTACCCGTCCCGGACCGCGGTGGCGCTGGACGGGCTGGAGGGGACGCTGCGGATGCCGCACGGCTGCTTCGAGCAGACCTCCTCCTCCCACTACCCCAACGTCCTCATCTACGAGTCGCTCAAGCGCTCCGGCCGCCTCACCCCGGAGATCGAGCAGCGCGCCCGCGGCTTCATCTCCACCGGCTACCAGCGGCTGCTCACCTTCGAGGTGCCGGGCGGCGGCTTCGAGTGGTTCGGGCGGGCGCCCGCCAACCAGGTGCTCACCGCCTACGGCCTGCTGGAGCTGAGCGACATGTCGCGCCTGTTCCCGGTGGACCCCCAGGTCATCTCCCGGACCCAGCGGTTCCTGGAGTCGCGCCAGCAGCCGGACGGCTCCTGGAGACCGGACGCACAGTCCCTCTCGGATGGGCTGTGGCGGTCCGAGTACGCGGGCCGGGTGACCGTCACCGCCTATGTCGCCTGGGCGCTGGCGGAGTCCGGCGTGCGCGGGAACGCGCTGAACCGCGCGCTCGACTACCTGTCCAGGAACCTGGACCAGACGGACGACGCGTACACCGACGCGCTGGCCACCGCGGCGTTCGCCAGGGCGGGCCACGGGTCGGCGGCGATGGCGGCGCGCCGGCTGGCGGCGCGGGCGGCCCGCGAGGAGACCCGCGTCCGCTTCTCCCCGGCGGCGGCCACCGCGTACTACGGGCGCGGCGCGGCGGGGGCGGTGGAGACGACCGCGCTGGCCGCGCAGGCGCTGCTGGCCGCCTCGACGGAGCAGGCGCTCCAGGCCGGCGCGCTGCAGTTCCTGATGTTCTCCCGCTCCGGCGGCGGCGCCTGGCCGTCCACCCAGGCCACCATCCTGGCGCTGCGGGCGCTGCTGCAAGGGACCGAGCCGGATCGCGACGCCACCGTGCGGGTGAAGGTGAACGGCGCGGACGCGGGGACGTTCACCCTCAAGACCACCTCCACCGAAGCCACCGTCATCGAGCTGGGCGTGAAGGCGAAGCGCGGCCAGAACCTGGTGGAGCTGGAGAGCGACCGGCCCGCGGGGTACCAGCTCCTCTCCAGCTACGTGCTGCCCTGGCGGCAGCGCGGGGACGAGGCGTCGGAGCCGCTCTCGCTGGACCTGGCCTACGGCCGCACCAGCGTGCGGGTGGGCGACGTGGTCCCGGTCACGGTGAAGCTGACCTACCGGCGCCCGGATGCGTCCGGGATGGTGATGGTGCAGCTGGGGTTGCCGGCGGGCCTTGCGCCCATCTTCGAGGATCTGGAGGCGCTCCGGATCGCGGGCCGGGTGGCGCGCTACGAGCCGGACGCGCGCACCCTGAGCCTCTACCTGGACCGGCTCACGGCGGGCGCGCCGGTGGAGCTGTCGCTGCGGCTGAAGGCGAAGGGCCGGGTCCGCACCAGCGGCGTGGAGAGCCGCGCGTACCTCTACTATGCGCCGGAGGTCTTCGCGGCGTCGCCACCGGTCGCGGTGGCGGTCAACTAGACTAGGTGGGCTGAAGGGCGCCGGGGCTAGCGCAACATCCGCTCGAAGGCGCGGGCCACCGCGGCCCAGTGCGGCACGGTGATGCACAGCGACGCCGAGATCGGCGCCCCAGGCGAGCTGGCGAGCTCCCCACCCAGGTCGGCCGGGTTGGTGCTCACCGAGGTGGGGAGGAACCCGATGGACCCGGACGACGCGTTGGGGGGCACCACCTCCACTTCGTCTCCCGGGTAGCGGGCGAGCCGCAGGAACGAAACCGGTTGGCCCTGCATGGCGGCGAGGAAGGTCTTGAGGTCGTTCTCCCAGGTGCCGCGGAGCGCGAAGGTGGCGCTCCCGTCCGTCCCGTAGGCGATGAAGAACGCCGGGTCCGGCCAGTAGCTGGTGAACATCACGAGGCGCGGTTGCCAGCTCCAGCGCGGGCGCCAGGAGCTGGTCATCATCTCCATCTGCTTCGCCTCAGGAATCCTGGCCATCTGCACTCCCTGTGCGACTGCGGCGAGCGTTCAACAAGACACTACTGCTCATTTCTTTCCGAGATCCCACCCAATCCCCAAAAGCAGTGTTCGGGCGCCCTACATGGGCCGACCCACCCCGGAGAGCCGGATAATCTGGGGTACCACCTGTGGCCGTTTGGTCGTGAATTGTTTGTAGGCACGGCGGACCGCCAGCACCAACTGGTCGGCAGCGAACTGGTCGTCGCCCAACAACCGGGGTGATACCTCGCCGAAGATCTCGCGGGCGCGCTCGGCGGCGTGCGCCATCACGGCACGTTCCACGTCGTTGAGGCCGCGGCCGGTGAGGAAGGGCCCGGCGATGGCCCCGCCCGCGCCGTCCAGTACTACCGACGCGCACACCACGCCCAACTCCGCCATCCGCCGCCGCTCCAGCACCGCCTCCGGCTGGAGCGTGGACTCGCCGAAGCGGTCGTGGATCACGCGGCCGGCCGGCGCGACCCCGGACCTCCGCGCGCGCCCGCCGGCGTCGAATTCGATCACCTCGCCGTCGCGCGCCAGCAGGACGTGGTCGGGCGGCAGGCCCGTCTCGCGGGCGGTGGCGCAGTGCGCGTGGAGGTGGCGCAGCTCGCCGTGGATGGGCACGAAGTTGCGCGGCCGCACCGCCTCCAGCAGCCGCTGCTGCTGCGGCCGGGAGGCGTGCCCGGAGACGTGGAGCGACGGGTGCGCGCTCCCGTGGAGCACGGTGGCGCCGGCGTCGGTGAGTTGGTCCACCAGCGCGCCCACCGACCGCTCGTTGCCGGGGATGGGCCGGGCGGAGAGCACCACCAGGTCCCCGGGCTGCACGTGGACCGCCCGGTTCTCGTCCAGCATCAGGGACAGCGTGGCGCGCGGCTCCGCCTGCGAACCGGTGGCGAGGATCACCACCTTGTCCTTCGGCAGGGACGCCGCCGCCTCCAGCGGGACGAAGAGGTCGTCGGGCGCGTCCAGCATCTTCTCGCGCCGGGCGATGTCCACGTTCCGCGCCATGCTCCGCCCGCCCAGGGCCACCTTGCGGCCGGCCTTCTCCGCCGCCGAGCACACCGCCTGCAGCCGGTACACGTTGGAGGCGAAGAGGGAGACGATGACGCGGCGCGGGCCGGCCTCGGCGATGGCGCGGTGCAGCCGGATGGCCACCGCGCGCTCGGAGCCGGTCTCCACGTGGATCTCCGAGTTGGTGGAGTCCGCGAACAGGCAGAGCACGCCTTCGTCGCCGGCGCGGGTGAGCCGGGTGAGGTCGGTGGGGTGGCCGTCCGGCGGGTCGGGGTCCAGCTTGAAGTCCCCGCTGTGCACCAGCGTCCCCAGAGGGGTGGTGATGACGTAGCCGTAGGCGTCCGGCACCGAGTGGCAGACGCGCACCGCCTCGATGGTGAACAGGTCCGAGAGGCGCTGAGGTTCGCCCGGGCCGATGGTGCGGAACTCGGCGGGGATGGCGGCCTCGTCCACGCGCGCCCGGCCTACTCCCACGGTGAACGGCGCCCCCAGCACCGGCGCGCGCACGTCGCGCAGCAGATGCGGGAGCGCGCCCACGTGGTCCTCGTGCGCGTGGGTGAGCAGCACCGCCTTGACCCGGTCCGCGTTCGCGCGCAGGTAGGCGAAGTCCGGCACCAGGTAGTCCACGCCCAGAAGCGGCGTGTCCGGGAAGAGCAGCCCGGCGTCGACGAGGATCATCTCGTCGCCCAGCTCGATCAGCATCGAGTTGAGGCCGATCTCGCCCAGCCCGCCCAGCGGGATGACGCGCAGGGGGGTCACTTCTGCGGATTCTGCCAGTCGTTCGACCAGGGGACCTTGCTCAGCCGCACCAGTCCGCTGGCGCGCGAACAGATCTCGCCCTGCGAGTCCTTGACCCACGCCGAGGAGAACAGGGTGGAGCCGCCGGCGCGGTCGATCCATGCCTCGGCGACGAACCAGTCGCCCTTCACCGCCCGCTCGAAGGTCATGTTGAGCTGCATGGTGGCCGACCGGGTGGTGGGGTCCAACAGCGCGGCGGTGATGCCGATCACGAAGTCGAACGTCGCCGCCAGCACGCCGCCGTTGACCGCCGCGGTGCCCATCCCGCCCCGCTGCGAGGGCTGGATGGGGTCCACCCGGACCAGCACCCGGTCTCCCGCCTCCGAGAAGGAGAGCTTGGCGGAGGACCCCCTGAGCAGCTCGCTGGTGTTGAACACGTGGGCGTAGCGCTCCAGCGACTCGCGGGATGGCCGGGGCCGGGCCGGAGCGTTCGACTCTTCAGGCATCTTCCGATCCTATCTTCAACCGCCGCCGGGACCACGCTAAGACGCCGACCCCTTGGACGAGTCCGAAATCCTCGAAGACCTCAACCCGCCGCAGCGCGAGGCGGTGCTGCACGAGGAGGGCCCGCTGCTGGTGCTGGCCGGCGCGGGGTCGGGGAAGACGCGGGTCATCGTCCGGCGCATCGCGCACCTCGTGAAGGTGCGGGAGGTGTTCCCCTGGCGCGTGCTGGCGGTCACCTTCACCAACAAGGCGGCGCGGGAGATGCGCGACCGGCTGGAGCGGCTGCTGGGCCCGCCCGCGCGCGAGGCGGTGGTCTCCACCTTCCACTCCTGGGCCGCGCAGGTGCTCAGGAGGGAGGCGCAGCAGCTGGGCTACGAGTCCTCGTTCGTCATCTACGACGACTCCGACCAGCTCTCGGTGGTCAAGCGCGCGCTCCAGGAGGTGCAGGTCGACTCCTCGCTCACCCCCCGGCAGGCGCTCCACCAGATCGACCAGCAGAAGAACCAGGCCCGCCTCCCGCACGAGATGCAGGTGCCGGAGGGCGACTACAAGCTGGCCACCATCCAGCGCGTCTACGCGCGCTACCAGGCGCTGCTGCGCGCCTCCAACGCGCTCGACTTCGGCGACCTGCTGCTGCTGCTGGTGGAGCTGTTCCGCACCAACGCCGAGGTGCTGGAGAAGTACCGGCGCCGCTTCCGCCACGTGCTGGTGGACGAGTTCCAGGACACCAACCCGGTCCAGTACCAGCTGTTGCGCCTGCTGGCGCCGCCGGGGTCGAACCTGGTGGTGGTGGGCGACGACGACCAGTCCATCTACCGGTGGCGCGGGGCGGAGGTGGACAACATCCTCGGCTTCCCCCGGGACTACCCGGGCACGAAGGTGGTGAAGCTGGAGCAGAACTACCGGTCGGACCAGAACATCCTGGAGGCGGCCAACGCGGTCATCCGGCAGAACCCGCGCCGGATGGAGAAGCGGCTGTGGAGCCAGCGCCCGCGCGGGGAGCTCCTCAACCTCCTCATCTCCAGCGACGAGCGCGGTGAGGCGCAGTCGGTGGTGCAGCGGATCCGCGCCCTCCAGCGCGAGGGGCTGATCCCGCTCTCGCAGGTGGCCATCTTCTTCCGGGTGAACGCGCAGAGCCGGGTGATGGAAGAGGCGCTCCGGCTGGCGCGCATCCCGTACACGCTGGTCAACGCGCGCAGCTTCTACGAGCGGGCGGAGATCAAGGATGCCTCCGCGTACCTGCGCTTGATGCTCAACCCGCGCTCGGACGCGGACCTGCTGCGGGTGATCAACGTCCCCGCCCGCGGCATCGGCGACACCACGGTGGACCGGCTGTCCGCGTACGCGGCCTCGAAGGAGCTCAGCTTGTTCGAGGCGCTGGTGGACGCGCCCATGGTGACCTCGCTCAACTCGGCCGCGGTGCGGCGGCTGGCCGGGTTCCGCGCGCTCGTGGAGGGGCTGCTGATCGCCGGGAAGGAGGCGCCGGACGCCGCCACCGCCGTGCAGCGGATGCTGGAACAGACCGGGCTCGTCGCGTCGCTGCGCGCCGAGGGCTCCAACGAGGCGACCACCCGCGCGGAGAACCTGGAGGAGCTCACCGGCGCGGCGCAGGAGTTCGACCTGCTGCGGCAGCAGACCGAGGCCGCCGCCGCCGCAGCAGCAGCAGCCGCCGGCCCGGGTGAGGCCCCGGCGCCGGCGCCGGACGCGGACACCGCGCCGCCCCCCGCCACCCCGCTGCAGGCGTTCCTGGAGCAGATCAGCCTGGTGGGCGAGGCGGACGAGGACGTGGGGGAGGGCCGGGTGGCGATGATGACGCTGCACGCCGCCAAGGGCCTGGAGTTCGACGCGGTGTTCATCGTGGGGATGGAGGAGGGCGTCTTCCCGCACCAGCGGGCGCTGGGCGACGACGCGGACCCGGAGGAGATGGCCGAGGAGCGGCGCCTCTGTTACGTGGGCTTCACCCGCGCCCGTCGCCGGCTGTTCCCCTCGCTGGCGAAGCAGCGCTCCCTCTTCGGCGAATTGCGCATCAACCGCCCCTCGCGCTTCCTCTCCGACGTCCCGCGCGAGCTGGTGGCCAACGACCAGCCGGAGGAGCTGGAGCGGCAGCAGACGCGCACCATGCCCATGCCGCCTACGTACCGGCGCCGCTCCAGGTACGACGAGGACTACCCGGCCGACGAGGGGCCGCGGATCGACCGCTCCTACGCCCAGACCTCGGATCTGGACGCGGTGGAGGGCGACGTGCGCGGGATGCGCGTGCGCCACCCGCAGTTCGGCTCCGGCACCATCCAGGACGTCACCGGCGCCGGCCCGGACGCCAAGCTCACCATCAGGTTCGAGTCGGTGGGGTTGAAGCGGGTGATCGCCCGCTTCGTCACTCCGGCATAGGCCCGCCCGGCTTCGTTGGCGCCGGG
>DATBSS010000702.1:0-14497 GCA_036559665.1 Myxococcaceae bacterium | reverse complement strand
CGGCACATGGCCCGGTGGAACTGGAACTGGAGGATGTAGGCGAGGAAGTACCGGACGTAGGGGGTATTGGAGGGGATGTGGTACTTCGCCCCGGGGTCGAAGTCCGCCTCCGTCCGCGGGACGGGCGAGCTGACGCCCTGGTACTTCCGCCGCAGCTCCCACCAGTCGGCGTTGTACCGGGCGGAGGTCGTCTTCCCGGAGAACACGTCCCAGCGCCACTGGTCGATCAGCTTGCCGAAGGGCACGAAGGCGATCTTGTCCAGGGCGCGCTTCATCTGGACGTTGATCAGGTTCTTCTGGTCCATCTTCACGTCGCCCGAGAGGCCGATCTGGTGGAGGTAGGACGGCGTGATCGACAGCGCGATGGCGTCGCCGATGGCCTCGTGGAATCCGTCGTTGGCGCCGGACTGAAAGAGGATCGGGAGCGTGTAGTACGAGTGGTAGTAGTAGTCGTGCCCCAGCTCGTGGTGGATGGTGGTCAGGTCCTCCTCGTTGATCTGGATGCACATCTTGATGCGGAGGTCGTTGGAGAAGGTCACGTCCCAGGCGGAGGCGTGGCACACCACGTCCCGGTCGCGCGGGTGGGTGAACATGGACCGTTCCCAGAAGGTCGGGGGCAGCGGGTCCATCCCCAGCGAGGTGAAGAACGCTTCCCCGCGCTTCACCATCTTGACCGGGTCGTAGCCCTGCTGCTTCAGCGACGCGGTGACGTCCAGGTTGGCCTGGCCGGGGAACGGCTCCACCAGCGGGTAGATGTTGGTCCAGCCCTGCGCCCACATGTTCCCCAGCAGGTGCGCCGGGATGGGCCCGCCGTCGGGGACCTTCTCCTTGCCGTACCGCTTCTGGAGCTTCTGGCGGACGTAGCAGTGGAGCTGTTCGTAGAGGGGGCGGACCTGCTGGTAGAGCCGGTCCGACTCGGTTTCGAACTCGGCGGGCGTCATGTCGTACGCGGAGCGCCACTCCTCGCCCACGTTGGCGTAGCCGATCTCGCGCGCGCCCTCGTTCGCCAGCGCCACCTCGCGCTCGAAGTACGGGCGCATCTCGCGGGAGACGGTGTGCCACCCCGCCCAGGCGTCGAGGAGCTGGTCGTAGCTGGACTTGGGGTCCGCCATCACGTTGGACAGCTCCTCCAGGTCCCGGCACTTCGCGCCGGAGCCGGGTTTCCCGCACCACTTCCCCTTGCCGTAGAGACCGTTGAGCTTGGCGACGATGCCGGCCAGCTCCGCGCGCTTCTCCGGGTCGGACGGGGCCGGGACGGTGGCGGCCAGCCGGAGCAGGTGGAGCTTCCGATCCGTGTCGCGGTCCATCCCCTTGAGGCCCTTGTACCGGGTGGACTCCTTGATGGCGTTGGCCAGGTACGCCATCACCTCCTCCGCCATCGCGGCCTCGTTCCGCTCGGTGTCGTCGGTGATGTACGTGTTCTTGATCCACTCCGCGGTGGACGAACGCGACCAGAGCCGGCGCAGGTCCCCCTCCACCTTGATGGTGAACGCCTTCGCCTCCTGCGGCGTGGGCGGGCCCGGAGGCGCCGAGAGCGAGAGACCGGCGAGCAGCGGCAGCAGGGCAGCGGGAGGAGCCATGGGGCCTGGACGGTAGGCCGATCGACCGGGGGGACGCCAAAAAATGCGGCGAAGCGCCGCGCGGGGCGATGGAGGGTGTTCCTCTCTGTCCGGTTTTGATGGTTTGCCGATCCGTACGCCCGCGTACGGTCAAATGCACCGCTCGGGACACCTGCACGCGGGGGGACGTGCCCGCTCCCTCGCTGTGCGGGATCGCCTCATTCCGTTGTGAAGGCGGGAGGTTGGACGCTTTCTGGGTCACGCCGCGACCCGGGGCGTTCCCAAGGCCGGCACCTTGCATGCTCCTCGAGCAGATTGTCTGAGAATCGGGGCGTTCGCGCCTCGTTCGTGTCGGGGCCGGCCAAGGAAGGGTGGTCGGCCCCGATTTTTTTCAGGGGCGTGTAGGGTCCGCGACGTGAAGACCTTCCTCGCGATCGCGCTGGCCCTGCCGGCCCTCGTGCTCTCTTCGGTCTCCTGCCAGCAGGGGCCCTGCTCCTCCCCGCAGAACCCGCACCTGGGCAGTTGCACGGACGTGTGCTGCGGAGACGGGAAGAACCCGCCCACCAGCGGCGGCCACTGCGCGGACTGGCTCCCCTGCCGCGTCTACACGGCGGAGCAGAACCGGTGTCAGTGGGTGCACAACCTGGAGCACGGCCACCTCGTGCTCCTCTACAACTGCCCCAGCGGCTGCCCGGAGATCGTCACCGCGCTGCAGGACATCTGGCAGTCCCGGCCGGCCGCGTCGAACGGCGCCCGCCGCGCGCTGGTGTCTCCGGACCCGGAGATCCCCGGGAAGGTGGCGGCGGTCGTCTTCGGGCACTCGTGGGTCGGAGACTCGCTGGACCAGGCGGAGATCGACCGGGTGATCGCTCACCAGGACGAGCCCGGCGTGCCGGAAGCCGGGCTGCTGTGCCTGCCCTAGGGGCTGGCTCCGCCCAGCTCCTGCCGGACCGCGGTGACGATGTCCTTCTCGGAGGGGAAGCCGAACCGGCCCTTCTGGGACACCACCTTGCCGTTCACCGAGACCTCGAAGGAGCCGGACGGGCCGTGCCGGAGCTCGGCGTCCAGACCCAGCTCGTCCTTCAGCGCGGCCGCCGCACGGACGGCCCTCGGCTGGTAACCTCAGGAGTTGCAGTACGAGATGGTGACCATCGCGGCGCTCCTGGGGAATTGATGCTCAGCGGGCGGCCGGGTTTCAACTCTATCAGGCCACCGCGGCGTCCAGCGCGGCGCGCGCCAGCATCGCCCGGACGGTGGAGAGAAGGTCGCTGGGGGCCACCGGCTTGCGAAGCAGCTTCGCGGGCGCCATGGCGTCTTCGATGGCGCGGACCTGTTCCGAATTCCACCGTAGCGCGGTGATGGCCAGGACTGGCGCCGCCTCCGCCCACGGGAGCGCGCGCAGGGAGCGGGTGAGGTCGATCCCGCTCATTCGCGGCAGGAGCAGGTCGATCACCATCAGGTCGACCGGCGACCAGCGCAGCCCCTCCAGGGCGCCCTCGCCGGTGGCGAACGGAAGCACCTCGAACCCGCTGGACTGGAGGAGCTCCGTGAGGATGTCGAGCGTCGCCCGGTCGTCATCGATCACGGCGATCCGGACCACGGGGTTCGCGCTCGGCTGTGAAGCCATCCACCGTCCTCGGAAAAAAGGGCCGGCTCTGTACTGGGAACACGCGGCGCGGTCAACTGCGCGCGCATGTCTCCAACCATGGAAGCCCGCTTTGCAGTGATCTTCACGTCCGTCCGGACCGAAGGCGACAACGGCTACGGCGCCATGGCGGATGAGCTGGAGCGGCTGATGAAGGATCAGCCCGGCTTCGTGAGCATGGAGAGCGCGCGAGGCGCGGACGGCGCCGGCATCACCGTCTGCTACTGGAGCTCGATGGAGGCGATCGCCGCGTGGAAGGCGCTCCCCATCCACCGGGAGGCGCAAGCCCGCGGCCGCGCCGAGTGGTACCGGAGCTACCAGGTCCGGGTGTGCCGCGTGGAGCGGGAATACGGCTTCCCGGAGGGCGCTTGAGGACCACCCTGCCGACGCTCGCCACCGCCGCCGGAATGTGTGCGCTGTCCTCCGCGCTCCTCGCCTCCCCGGCCCGGGCCGCCCCGCCGGAACCCCGGCTGACCATCGAGGTCGCGCGCGCCGACATCCACAACGTGCTCCGGCTGATCGCCGACGTGAGCCGGCTCAACATCGTGGTCGGCGAGGACGTGCGCGGCCAGGTGTCGCTCCACCTCCGCGGCGTGCCCTGGCAGGACGCGCTGGACGCGGTGCTGGCGTCGCTGGGGCTGGGGATGGAGCAGATGGGGACGATCATCCGGGTGGCCCCCCTGAAGGCCCTGCAGGAGGAGGCGAAATCGCGCGCGGCGGTGAAGGCCGCCCGGCGGGAGGTGGCCCCGCTGGCGACCCGGATCATCCCGGTCAACTACGCGCGCGCCGAGGACCTGCTCCCCCACGTGAAGGCGCTGCTCTCGCCGCGCGGCACCGCCACCTTCGACGCGCGGACCAACGTCCTCATCGTCCGGGACGTCGAGTGACCCGCCCGTTCGCTGCGGCGGTCGAAGCCAGCACGATCGGGGATCGCTAGACTCCCTGCTCTCGCATGAGACCGCCCGATCAGCCCCATGGGGAGGGGGGGCCCCCGGAGGTCCCTGGGCCGACGAAGCCCGCCCCGGAATCGGGCCTGGAGGCCACGGTCCAGCGGAAGGAGGGAGCGCCCCCTTCCGGGCTGGACTTCGAAGACCTCCCCCGCGGCGCGGCGCTGGGGCGGTACCTGGTGGTCGACCGCATCGGCCGCGGCGGGATGGGGGTGGTGTATTCCGCGTACGACCCGGAGCTGGACCGGCGCGTCGCGCTCAAGCTCCTCCAGGGGAACGCGGCCGGCGAGGCGGGCACGCGTTTCCTGCGCGAGGCGCAGGCCATGGCGCGCCTGAGCCACCCGTGCGTGATCACCGTGCACGACGTGGGCACCCTGGGCGGGCGGGTCTTCATCGCCATGGAGCTGGTGGAGGGGGGGACCAACCTGCGCGGCTGGCTGGGCGACGCGAAGCGCTCGTGGCGCGAGGTGGTGAAGGCGTTCATCTCCGCCGGCCGGGGGCTGGCCGCCGCGCACGCCGCCGGGCTCATCCACCGCGACTTCAAACCCGACAACGTCCTGGTGTCCAAGGACGGGCGGATGCGGGTGACCGACTTCGGCCTCGCGCGCCTGGCTTCGGACGCGGGGCCCTCCAAGGCCTCGCTCTGGGACGAGACGGAGATCAGCGGCCCGTTCGCGCTGCCGCTGACCGCTGCCGGGCTGGTGATGGGCACGCCCGGGTACATGCCCCCCGAACAGTGCATGGGCGGGACGGTGGACGCGCGCACGGACCAGTTCAGCTTCTGCGTCGCGCTGTACGAGGGGCTCCATGGCGACCGGCCCTTCGGGCACAGCGGCAGCCTGCGCGACTTCCTCGGCGCGGTGAGAGACCGGCGAACGCAGCCGCCGCCCCCGGACGCCAAGGTGCCCGCCTGGCTGCGCCGCGTGGTCCTCAAGGGTCTCTCCTACGACCCGTCGGACCGCTACCCGTCCATGGAAGCCCTCCTCCGGGAGTTGGAGCACGACCCGGACGCCGCGTTCCGCCGGCGGGCGACGTGGGCGGGCGGCGCGCTGGCGATGCTGGCGGTGGCGGGGGGCGTCACCTTCGCCGCCCGGCAGGATCGGGGCTTGTGCAAGGGCGCCGAGCGCCGCCTGGCGGGCATCTGGGACGACCGGGCCCGCGCCTACGCCCGGAAGGCCTTCGGCGCCAGCAAGCTCCCGTACGCCAAGGAGTCCCTCGCGGGCGCGTCGCGCGCGCTGGACGCGTACGCGTCCGGGTGGGCGCAGATGGCGCACGAGTCCTGCGAGGCGGCGAAGATCCGGGGCGAGCAGTCCGACGAGCTCTACAGCCGCCGGACGGTGTGCCTGGAGCGGCGGCTGCAGGAGCTGTCCGCCTTCACCGCGCTGCTCGGCAAGGCGGACGACCAGGTCGTGGAGACCGCCGTCGCCGCCGCCCAGCGCCTGGAGCCGCTCGCCCGCTGCGCGGACTCCGGCGCCCTGCTGGCCGCGGCGGCTCCGCCGGGCGAGGACATCCGCCCGCGCGTGGAGGCGACCCGGGCCAAGATCGCCCAGGCGCGGGCGATGCTCGAGGCCGGGCAGTTCCAGGCCGGGTTGCCGGTGGCGAAGGAGGCCGTCGAGGCGGCGCGCGCCGTTGGATACAAGCCCGCCGAGGGGGAAGCGTTCCTCCAGCTCGGGACCATGGAGTACCGGCTCGGCGACGCCAAGGCGGCGGAGGGGTCGCTCCACGGCGCGGTCGTCGCGGCGGACGCCGCCCACGACGACGCCACGCGCGGGCTGGCGCTAGCCAGGCTGGGCGACGCGGTGGGCTACGAGCAGGGCCGGATCCCGGAGGGGAGCGCCCGGCTTGAGGAGAGCCGCGCCGTGCTGGAGCGGCTGGGCCCCGGCGCGGAGCGGGACCTCCTCGAGGCGAGGCTGCGTACCAACCTCGCCCGTCTCCGCGAGCGGGAGGAGCGCTTCCCGGAGGAGCAGGCGGAGTTCGAACGGGCGCTCGCGCTGATCAAGGCCACCATGGGCGAGGAAAATCTCGAGACCGCGCGCGCCGAGAGCAATCTCGGGGTGGCGCTGCTCCACCAGCGCAAGGGGGAACCGGCGCTCGCCCACCTTCGCCAGGCGCTGGCCATCACCGAGCGCGCCCACGGTCCCGGACACCCGATCCAGGGCCACTACCTGAACAACGTCGCAGAGGCCCAGGCGGCCCTCGGCGAGCACGAGCAGGCCATCGCCGCGCGGCACCAGGCGCGGCAACTCTTCGAGCGGGTGTTCGGCGCAGGCCACCAGTTCGTGGCGGCGACGCTGTTGGGGGAGGCCAGGTCCGAGGTCGCGCTCGGCCACGGCGACCGGGCGTTGGAGGCGCTCAACCGGGCGCTCGAGATCCACAAGGCGCGCCTGGGGCCGGAGCACCCCCGGGTCGCGGATACCATCTACGAGATGGCTCGCACGCACGTCGAGGTGGGTCGCCTGGGCGAGGCGGCGTCGTCGGCCCGCCGGGCGGTGGAGCTCTACCGGCGGAGCCTGGGAGAAGCGCATAACTCGGTCGCGGATGGCCTGGACATCCTCGGTGAGGCGCTCGTCAAGCAGGGCCGTCTGGGAGAAGCGCGGGTGGCGGCGGAGCGGTCCCTGGCGATCCGCCTGCAGGCGTTTGGCGCGGAAGCTCCCGTGGTCGCGATTTGCCACAACAACCTGGGAGACCTCGCCCGCGCAGAAGGGCGGCCTCGGGAGGCGGAGACGTCCTACCGGCGGGCGCTCGAGTTGTCGGAGAAGCCCACCGGTGACGAGAACTCGGCCGCCTACGCGCTCGCAGCGCTCGGCGAGATCGAGCTTGGCCGCGGCGCGCCGGAGCGGGGGATTCCAGATCTCGAGAAGGCCCTCGCGCTCCGGGATGCCCACCCATCTGAATCACCTCGCCTCACGGCCGAGATCTGCCTGTCCCTGGCCCGCGCGCTCCGAGGTGCCGGACAAACCGAGCGCGCCCGGGCCATGGCCCAGCGCGCGGCCGATCTCTTCACGATGATGTCGGACAAGCGCGCACACGAAGCGGCCGCCCTGGTTGAGTTGCCCGGCCCACATGCGGTACATTAGTAGGTCCAGGATTCAAGCCGGATACCGTTGGCGCGGTCCGGGGGGAGTCGAACATGGCGAAGAACATCAATGGGCCGCAGAGTAAACCTCCCACGACGACGCTCTCGACTGGTGGAGGTGGCCAGAAGGCGAAAGTGAAGCCGCCGCCCAACACCCCCACGCCGAGCTCGAAAAACACCGGCCACCCGAAGAAAGACAGCTTCGACTAGTCGCCGGCTGCCCCTGCGGTTTCACTGCTCAGGGCGTTTCGCCGCCGCGCGCTTCTTCTTCTTCGCGGCAGTCTTCTTCTTTTTCTTCACCGGCGCAGCCTCCTCACCCTCGCCTGCGCCGCCGTCCGCCGCCTGCTTGCGGGCGAAGTCCTCCACCTCCGCGCCCTTCTTCTTGCGGAACTGGTCGAAGCGGTCCTTGGAGAAGACGCGCTTCCCCTCCGCCACCGCCTCCTCGTAGACGCGCTTGATGGTCTCCTTCGTGAAGTCCTTGTTCGCGAAGTAGGCCATCGCCGCGTGGCCCATGCCGTAGGTGACGGCGAAGGCGTAGGGCGCGGCCAGCACTCCGCCCAGTCCCGGGAAGATGATCTTGGTGAGGGTGGCGAAGCCCTTCTGGGCGATGAGGCCCATGCCGCACACGGCCGCCAGCTCGATCACGACGTCCTTGGCCTGGGCCAGCGACAGCTCGCGGCCGTAGACCCGGCCCACGGTGCCCACCATGGAGGCCTGGACCGAGGTCACCAGGATGAAGTCGCTGCCCGGGATGGGGGCCAGCGTCACCGCCGCCGCCCCGAACGAGGACATCGTCACCAGGTCCTTCGCGATCTTGCTCCGCTCCTCGGGGCCAAGGTCCTTCCCCGGCTTCGCCGCCGACCCCAGGCTGTCCATCCAGCTCATGCGCGCTTCCTCCTTCGCCCAATAACGCCCGGGCCGGGACGGCATTTCACTCCTTCGATTGCCCGGGAACCAGCTTGACCTCGCAGATGTTCAGGGCGAGAAGGTGAGCACTCTTCCAAGGGGCCAGCCGGAACATGCGAATCATCGGGGTCATCTTCGTCGTGCTGGGCGCGGTGGTGATGGCGTACGCGCTCACGGGCAAGACCCTCTCCTACGAAACGGACAAGGCGGTGGTGGAGGCCGGCCCGCTGAAGATCACCGGGAAGGAAGAGCACGTCATCCCCACCCCGCTCTGGGCCGGCGTGGGCGGGCTGGCGCTGGGCGCGCTGCTGGTCATCGCCGGCCGGAAGTGACCCGGGGGCGCTGAGTCCCCGGCGGAGCCTGCATGCCCGAGTGGGTCCGGATCCGGCGGCCGATCGGGGCGGCGGAGCTGGAGGCGCTGTCGGCCGGCGTGCTGGAGTCGCCGCTGGTCTCCCGGAGCACGCTGGCCGGGAGCTTCCGCGGCAGCCGCGGCTTCGCCATCACCTTCACCCTGC
Source organism: Myxococcaceae bacterium (assembly GCA_036559665.1). GTDB lineage: Bacteria > Myxococcota > Myxococcia > Myxococcales > Myxococcaceae > DASRBA01. Next base: position 5,849 of record DATBSS010000702.1, on the reverse strand, counting down.
CCGGCCGCGACGCGCTGGAGCGCCGCTACCCGTTCCTGTCGCCCTTCCTGGCCCTGGCGCTCTCGGAGCGGGCGCACCGCGCGCTGGAGCCGTGGCTGGCCCGCCGGCGGGCGCGACCCATCTCCAGGCCGCGCAACGCCTTCTGCCTGAACGTCCTGCTGGTGGCCGGCGGCGGCTCCATCGGCCGCCACACCGACGCCACCCTCCGCGGCCCCAGCGGCGAGGCGGAGGCGGTGCCGGAGCAGGTCACCGTCCTCTACCTCCACGCCCCGGAGCGCTTCTCCGGCGGCGAGCTGAACCTCTACCGCGGCGAGCGCGGCGTGGCGCGGATCCGACCCGAGCCCGGAGACGCGATCCACTTCCGCGGCGACCTCCAGCACGAGGTGGCGGCCCTGGACGCTCCCGAGGGGGCCCTACGCGCCAGCCTCGTCCTCGAGCAGTACCACCTGCGCCCGGAGGCGCTGGCCCGGCTCCCGGAGCTGAACGTGCAATCGAAGGCCGGCTTCGAGGCGTACCTGGAGGACCGCCGACGCTAGCCTTGAAGGTCAGCGCGACCTTCGCACCGACGACTGGCGCACCGGCGGGCAGAGCTCCACCCGCTCCACCGGGAACGCCTCGTGGAACACGGGCAGCCCCCTCCGCAGCAGCCGCCGCACCGACCGGGCCGCGAGCCAGGCCGGTCCGTCCGCCATCACCGTGACGCCGGTCGCGTCGCAGCGGATGGGGTAGATGGAGACGCCCGGCAGCGCCGCCGAATCCAGCACCGCGCGCAGGAGGTACAGCTCCACCGGCACCGGCACCGCCAGGCGGATGTCCACCCGGACGTGCGGGGTGGACCGGCGCAGCAGGCGGTCCGCGCCACCCAGCGGGAACGGCAACTCGGCGGCCACCCGCGCCCAGCTCCGGAAGGCGGAGAAGACCCGGAGCCGCCCCAGCACGCAGCTGGGGATGGTCAGGCCGATGGCCGCGGCGAGGAAGGCCCAGGGCGCGAGGCTGGCCCCCGCGCGCATCGCCAGCAGCAGGAACACCACCGCGCCCAGCGCCGCCACCGCCGGCTCCGCCAGCGCCACCAGGGGCCCGACCCTCCAGGGCGTCTCCAGCGCGGTCGGCTGGAAGCTTCCGCGCCACCCGGTCAAGCGGGCGGGCGCCCCGTTCCTCAACACTGCGTGGCTGACGAGTGCCATGCGGCGGAAGCTGGGGACGCGGCTCCGGCAGCGCTCGCGGAGGCGCGCCTGCGCGGTTGGATGGTGTACATGGATCGGGTGCCGGCTGTCCGAAAGCGCGCGCGGCCCCGCCTGGGAAGGATCGTGGCGGCCGTGCTCGGGGTCGTTGCCGCCAAGGTGGCGTGGGACCTGGCGACGCTGCCGTCCGCGGCGCCGCTCGCCTCGGGCGCGCCTCCGGTCACCGCCCTGATGCGCCAGCGCGAGGCGGAGGCCGCGGAGGCCCGCGTCAAGCCGCGCCGCAAGCAGCACGTGGTGTCCCTCCAGGAGATCGCCCCGCAGGCGATCAGCTCGGTGGTCATCTCCGAGGACGCCGGCTTCTTCGTCCACGAAGGCATCGACGCCCAGGAGATCGAGGCGGCCATCGGCCGGGCCGTGGAGACGGGGAAGCTGCGCGGGGCCTCCACCATCACCCAGCAGTTGGCCAAGAACCTGTGGCTCTCCACCGAGCGGAGCCTGACCCGGAAGCTGAAGGAGCTGGTGCTGACCCGCAAGCTGGAGACGTCGCTCTCCAAGAAGCGGATCCTCTGGCTGTACCTCAACGTCGTGGAGTGGGGCGACGGCGTGTACGGCATCGACGCCGGCGCGCGAGAACATTTCCACACCGACGCCGCCCACCTCACCATCGCCCAGGGCGCAATGCTGGCCTCCATGCTGCCGGCGCCCCGCACCTGGCTCCCGGCGAAGCGGCCCGCGGCGCTCTACCGGCGGACCGCGACCAACCTGGCGAACCTGGAGGTGGTGGGGAAGATCTCCGCCGCCCAGGCCGCCGCCGCGCGCGCGGAGCTGGACGCCTGGTTCGGGCACAAGCGCCCGCCGCCGCAGCAGGAAGTGGACGAGGCGCCCCCGCCCGAGCCGGAGCCGGTGGCGGCCCACTCAACCCCGCCGGCCGGAGAAGAGGCGCCTCCCGCAGAGGATGCAGGCGCCGAGGGCCCGTGAGCGTTAGCATCAGGGGATGTTTCGAGGCACCGAGCAGTACCTGGCCAGCGAAGGTCTCCAGCACGCGGTGAACTGCGCTTTGGTGCTGGAGCGGCCGCTCCTGGTGAAGGGCGAGCCAGGCACCGGCAAGACGCTCCTGGCGGAGGCCATCGCCAAGTCCCTGGGCTTGCCGCTCATCACCTGGAACGTGAAGAGCACCTCCCGCGCGCAGGACGGGCTGTACGTGTACGACACCGTCCAGCGCCTGTACGACTCGCGCTTCGGCGACGGGGACGTGCGGGACATCAAGCGCTACATCCGGCTGGGGCCGCTGGGGCAGTCGTTCGCGTCCAAGCAGCGGGTGGTGCTGCTGATCGACGAGGTGGACAAGGCGGACATCGAGTTCCCCAACGACCTCCTCCACGAGCTGGACCGGATGCGGTTCAAGATCCTGGAGACGGACGAGGAGATCGCCGCCGCCCAGCGCCCGGTGGTGGTGATCAGCTCCAACAACGAGAAGGAGCTGCCGGACGCCTTCCTCCGCCGCTGCGTGTTCCACTTCATCGAGTTCCCGGACGCCGACCTGATGCGGCGGATCGTCGCCGTCCACCACCCGAAGCTGGACGGCGCGCTCACCGAGCAGGCCCTGCGCATCTTCTACGAGCTGCGCGCCTTCACCCGCCTGCGCAAGCGGCCCTCCACCAGCGAGCTGATCGACTGGATCGCGGTGCTCAAGGCGTCCGGGGTCGCTGATCTCAAGCTGGACGAGACCCTGCCCTACCTGGGCGCGCTGCTGAAACGGGAGCAGGACATGCTGGCGCTGCAGGAGCACCTGGGCGGCACCCGCCGCAACCGCGCGTGATCCTCTCCTTCCTCTACGAGCTGCGCTCCCGGAAGGTGCCGGTGGGCACGCACGAGGCGGTGGCGCTGGCGCGCGCGCTGGGCGGCGGGCTGCACGAGAGCTCGCTGGACGGCTTCTACCACGTGGCCCGGTCGCTCCTGGTCCACTCGGAGAAGCACCTGGACGCGTTCGACGAGGCGTTCCTCAAGCACTTCCACGGCGTGGAGGCGGTGGCGCGGCAGATCACCCAGGAGCTGTACGACTGGCTGCGGGAGGCGGCCTCCGGAGCGCGCGAGCTGACCGACGAGGAGCGGCAGTTGCTGGAGTCGCTGGACGTGGAGCAGCTGCAGCGGATGCTGGAGGAGCGGCTGCGGGAGCAGCGCGAGCGGCACGACCGCGGCAACCGCTGGGTGGGGACGGCGGGCACCTCGCGCTTCGGCAACGCCGGGCGCAATCCACAGGGAATCCGGATCGGCGGCGAGGGCGGCGGGCTGCGGGGCGCGATGAAGCAGGCGGAGGCGCGCCTGTACCGCGACTACCGCGACGACCTGGTGCTGGACGTGCGGCAGATCGCGGTGGCGCTGCGCAAGCTCCGGGCCTTCGCGCGCGAGGGCGCGCTGGAGGAGCTGGACCTGGACGGCACCATCGACGCCACGGCGAAGAACGCCGGCGAGCTGGAGGTGAAGGTCCGCCCGCCGCGCCGGCCGAACACCCGCGTGCTGCTGCTGATGGACGTGGGCGGGTCCATGGACCCCTGGGCGGAGATGGTCTCCCGGCTGTTCACCGCCGCGCGGAAGGCCACCCACTTCAAGGACCTCCAGACCTACTACTTCCACAACTGCATCTACGGCCGGGTCTACACCACGCCCCGCTTCGAGCAGGGGCTGTCGGTGAACGACCTGCTGGCCCGGTATGGCCGCCACTACAAGCTGATCGTGGTGGGCGACGCGTCGATGGCGCCCTACGAGCTGTACGAGCGCGGCGGCGCGCAGGGTTACTGGGACCCGGACGCGGAGCCCGGCCTGGCGTGGCTGATGAAGCTGGCCGAGCACTACGACCGCAGCTGCTGGCTCAACCCGGAGCCGCGGCGCGCCTGGTTCGGCACCATCGCGACCATCCACCGCGTGTTCGAGATGTTCCCGCTCACGCTGGAGGGCCTGGGCGAGGCGGTGAACCACCTCGTCCGCGGCGGCCGCGGCCGGACGACCCTGGTGGGCTAGGGCGGGACCGTGTACTGCGTCACGAAGCTCTGGCCGACGATCTTCCAGACCTCGTAGTCGGCGGGCGCCTCGCCGGTGACGTTGTTGAAGTTCAGGTGCCCGGAGGCGCCCTCGATGTCGATGTTGCGGCCGGCGTTCAGCTCGGAGAGCGCCGTGTTGAAGCTCGTCGGGGTGAGATCGACGCCCAGGCCTCCGTCGGTCGACACGCGGGTGAGCGCCTCCGCCATGCGGATGCCGTTGGGCGTGCCGTCGCGGGTGATCGCGTAGTCGGTCGCGATGGCGGTCAGCATCGCCGCGTCATAGACGTTGGAGAGGTCCACCACCGAGCTGAAGGGCACGCCCGTCTGGGCGAACTTCTGGCGGAAGAAGATGGACGCGGCGCTGGTGTCGTAACCGGGCGAGGGCGAGGTCCCGCGCGCCCCTTCGATGGGCACGCCGCCGGTGACCTGCTGGAACAGCGCCGGGAACTTGGCGTTCTGGGTGAAGAACCACGAGGCGGAGTTGAGCACCGGGTGGGTGGCGGTCCCGTTGACGATGGCCACCAGCTCCGCCGGGAAGCCGATCACCACCATCACGTCCGGGCGGAACGCGTCCGCGGCGGCGAGCGCCGGGGTGACGGTGCTCAGGTCGCTTGGGTTGACGAAGTAGGAGCCCCTCGCCGACCCGCCGTCCGCGAGCGTGGCGGGATAGGCGGTGCTGAATCCATTGGCGAGGCCCTGCCCGAAGGCGTCGTCGCGGGCGAAGACGAACACCTTGGGGACGGTGCCGGTGCCGGCGTCCAGGATCTGCCGGGCGATGATCGGGGCCTGGAGCGCGTCCGAGGGCGTGGTGCGCCACACCAGGCCGACGTTGCCGCCATCCCGCGGGAGGTCGGCCAGCGAGGTCAGCTCGGGCGAGGTGGCCGCCCCGGACAAGAGCAACACGCCGGCCGGGATGGTGATGCGGGATTCGGCGATGGTCTCGCCGCTGCCGTCCGAGAGGATCACCGGTACCCTCACGGTGTTCACCAGGTAGTCGGCCAACTCGGTGGCGGTGGCGGTGCTGCTCCGGGAATCACAGGAATAGACGCGGATGGACTTGCCCTGGACACCGGTGCGGCCGTTCAGCTCGTCCACCACGATCTTGATCGTGCCCTCCCAGGACGGCCCCCACTGGTGCAGCGCTCCGGTGGCGAGCGTCTTCGGCATGATCGCGCCCCACTCCCAGGCCTCGCCGGTCTTCGGGCCCAGGATGACGCAGCGGCTGTCGACGGGCAGGCAGTAGCCGCCGGCGGAGCAGACGAAGTCCGAGCTGCCGCCGTCTCCGCTCGAAGCCCGGCCGGCGCATTCGGCCTCGGTGGTGCACTCCTTGAACCCCCCGAGGATGAACGAGCACGACACTCCGGCGGCGATCACCCCCGCCACGGCCACCATCACTCCGGCACGTCCCCAGCGTGTGCGTTCCATCGCGCTCCCTCGCCCCCGGCCCTGAAGGCGGCGGCGGCGAAATCTACCCGGGCCGCGCGGGGGTGGGAAACGCCGAGTCACCGCCGGGAGGGGTTGGGGCCCGGACGGGGAGGCCGGGAATTCCAGGCGGCCCCATGACAAGGTGGCTTGATCTGATGTCGCGTGTACGCGACAAAGCAGGTGCGATGACCGAGCGAACGAAGAA
>DATBSS010000701.1:0-5145 GCA_036559665.1 Myxococcaceae bacterium | reverse complement strand
GCTGCGTTGATAATCAACCCCAGATCGACGCAATAGCAGTGGCCACCCCAACCCATCGACTCCCTACTCGATGCTCGCGCCGCTCCCGTTCCCGCTGAGGAGCGGCACTTCGCCGCTTGACTCCACGGGAGAGCGGCCGATGGCAGAGACGTTGCACCAGAAGATCCAGGCGCTGAATGAGTTGCTCCGGACCTACGGCCCTTACCGGCGCGAGCAGCTGCGCCTCAAGCTCCTCTCCAAGGCGAGCCTGCTGAGGGACGAGGCGCTGAAGGCGGTCATCTCCGCCGAGAAGCTCGCCCGCCTCGGCCCCCGGCCCACACCCGCGGAGAACCGCCCCGCGTCGCTGGAGGCTGCGGCGGCGGAGCTCGAGGAGATGGCGCGTAGGGTGGCCCGCTGGCCCGCCGCTGCCAGCGCCTGACGTCCTCCCAGTAACCCCGTTGCCGCTCCCGTTCCGGGAGAGCGGCACGGGGCCGTTCCGAACGGGAGGACGAAGCACATGCAGGCAGCAGTCGCATTCACGCAGGAGGCGGGGACGAAGCCGGTGCAGGCGGTGCGCACGCTGGAGCAGCTCCGCTCGGTGCTGGGCGCCGGGGAGCACCTCGGCGACATGGTGTGGTGGACGCTCAACGACGCCTCGCTGGACAGGGCCACCCTGGTGGCGCGGTGGACGGGCGCGGGGCTGCCCCAGGAGTTGTTGCCGGAGCCGCCCACCGGGGAGAAGGCGCTGCGGCTGGCGGTCCGGGCCTGCCAGGTCGGTCAGGCAGAGCACCTGGTGCGGTTGGCCAAGGACTCGGACGGCGAGCTCATCTACGCGGTCGTCCGGGAGGAGAACCTCGGCGGCGGCATCCTCGCCCACCGCCAGGAGGCGCGCGTCGAGCTGAGGAAGGCCGCCGGCGCCGTCACCTCCGACGCGCCGGGGCACGTGCTGGTGCGGACCATCCAGGACGCCTTCGTGCAGTTCCGGGACACGCACACCGCGGACGACGTGCGGCGGACGGTGGTGAAGACCCTTCACACCTTGGCGGCGGTGACGCTACGCGAGGGCGGGGGAGTGTACTGGGTGCCGCGTACGCACGCCGTGACGGTGCGCCGGCTGGAGCAGGCGGTCAGCCAGGTCGGCCAGTCCACCTTCCACGTGGTGCCGGTCCACCACACGGAGGACGCCTCCAGGACGCTGGGCGTGGTGGCCAGGGGCTCGCTGGAGACGGAGCTGACGGCGCTGCGCGACGAGTTGGAGGCGTTCAAGGCTCAGCCGCCGGAGCGACCCTCCACCCTTCAGCGGCGGCTGGAGGCGTTCGAGGAGCTCCGCAGCCGGGCGCAGCTCTACCGGGACATCCTCCACGTCCAGGTGGAGGACCTGGAGCAGCACCTCACCTCCATGGCGTCGTCCGTCGAGCAGATGCTGGCCGTGCAGGAGGCCGCATGACTCCCACCAACGGCAACCCCACGTTGGCAGCCCTCCTGGCGCTCCGGGCGGACCTGGTGTCGAGGTTCCCCGAGCGGGAAGCGGTGGTGGACGGGGCCCTGTGCGCGTTACTGGCCGGTGAGCACGTGCTGCTTCTGGGCCCGCCGGGGACGGCGAAGAGCGCCCTGGTCCGGGCCCTGGCGCAGTCCATCCAGGGCCGGTACTTCGAGCGGCTCCTCACCAAGTACTCCACGCCGGACGAGCTGTTCGGGCCGATCAGCCTCAAGGCCCTGGAGAACGACTCCTTCACGCGCGTGGTGACGGGGACGCTGCCGGAGGCGGAGCTGGCCTTCGTGGACGAGGTGTTCAAGGCCAACTCCGCCATCCTCAACACCCTCCTCACTCTCCTGAACGAGCGGGTGTTCCACAACTCGGGTCCGCCGACGCCGTGCCCGCTGGTGTCCCTCTTCGCGGCCAGCAACGAGCTGCCCGAGGGGAAGGAGCTGGAGGCCCTGTTCGACCGCTTCCTGCTGCGCTTCGAGGTGTCCTACCTGGTGCGGCGCTCCAACTTCCGGAACGTCCTCACCACGAAGCGGCGCCCCACCGTGCAGGGGCTGGACATGGCGGCGCTGCGGGCGGCCCAGCAGGAGGCGGAGCAGGTGCGCGTCACCGACACCACCGTGGACGCGCTGATGGACATCCGCGACGGGCTGAAGCCGGAAGGGGTGGTGGCCTCCGACCGGCGCTGGGTGAAGTCGCTCCGCCTGGCCCAGGCCGCCGCGTACCTGGCCGGCGCCACCGAGACGACGCCGGAGGACTTGTCCTTCCTGGTGGACTCGCTGTGGAGGGAGCCGAAGGACAGGGCGAAGGTGGCCCGGGTGGTGGGGCCGCTGGCGGACCCGGTCAGCTTCCAGGCCACCGAAATCCTCGACGCCGCCCTGGAGCAGGCCGCCAAGGTGGACGCGCTGAGGGCCGGGGGAGACAGGCAAGCCTTCCTGGCCCAGGCGGCGAAGGTGCTGGACGACTTCAAGGCGCAGCAGAAGAAGTTGAACGCCCTCTCGGCCACCGGGCGCAGGGCCAAGGACGTGGTAGCCGGCGCCGTCCGGCAGGTGCAGCAGCTCCACGCGGATCTGGCCCGCACCATCGGACAGGGCCTGGGCCTCAACGTGAGGGCGGCGTCGTGAAACGGCTCCTCTACGACGTGTCCAAGTGGCACCTCTACCTCCACCGTGACGCGCGCAACCTTCCGGCCGTGGCGGACACCGACGCCCCGGTGCGGCAGCTCGAGGACGAGTTGTTCGACGTCCTCTACGGCGGGGAGGGCACGCCCCTCGCCCAGGAGCAGCAGGCCCCGCAGCACCTGGCGGCGTGGGCGGAAGGGCTACACGGGGCCTTCAAGGCGTTGCCCACCTTCGAGCGGTTGGCGAGGCAGTGCCGCGGGGACGCGGACGCGGCGGCGGTCGCCGTGGAGTCCCTCGTGGAGCAGCTCCAGCCGAAGCTGCCTGAGGCGCCAGCCCTCCCGGAGGCGAGCGCCCTCCGGCGGGCCGCCGCTCGCGCCTCCACCGAAGCCCTCCAGGCCGTGGCGGAGGCGCAGGAGCTGGCCAGCGGGCTGGCCCACGTCGCCGGCACTGGCGCCGAGCAGGGCGTGCCCGGCAACGGCGAGCACGCGCAGCGGCTCCTCCCCCGCCTCCGCACGGACCCGCGGCTGCGCCGGGTGGCGGAACTGGCCGGGCGCTTCAAGCGGATTCTCGCGGAGAAGCGGCGACAGCGGGTCCGTCGCGGCGCGGACGAGGTGGCCGACGTGGAGCAGGGCGACACGCTGGCCCGGCTCCTCCCATCGGAGCTGGCCAGGCTGACCCACCCGCGGGCCCGGCTGGCCTTCCTCCGGGACTTCACCGAGAAGCGGTGCCTCCAGTACCGCCTGGCTGGCGTCGCCACCCTCGGCCGCGGGCCCCTGGTGCTCTGCGTGGACAAGAGCGGCTCCATGGACGGCCCGAGCGACGTGTGGGCTACGGCGGTGGCGCTGGCGCTGCTGAGCCAGGCCCAGGAGGAGAAGCGGGCCTTCACCCTGCTGTGCTTCTCGGGCGAGGTCACCTACGAGGCCACCGTGCCCCCAGGCGACGCCCTCCCTCAGGAGGCCCTGTTCATCTCCTGCGATGGCGGGACCTGCATCGACGCTGTGCTGGGGAGGGCCCTGGACATCATCCAGGGCGGGGACTCCCGGATGAAGGCCGCCGACGTGGTGCTCGTCACGGACGGCATCAGCGATGACAAGGCGGCGCCGGCCCTCCGCGAGCGGGCCAAGGCCCTCGGCGTGACGGTGTTGGGGTTCGGCATCGGCGTCGCGCCGGAGAAGCTGGCCCCCTGGTGCGACCAGGCCCAGGCGATCAGCTCCGTGGAGATGCTGGAGCCGGCTGCCGCGGAGCGCCTCACCAGCACATAGCCCAGCCGGTTGCGCCGCCCGCGTTTTCGCAAGCGGGCGGCGCTTCCGCCGCCGCGAAACCAGGAGTCGACGCGTGAAGACGTTCCTCATCCTCCGCCGCGAGGCGCCCAACTTCTACAAGGCCGTGGGGGCGCTGTTCCTCCCAGACGATGTGCCTCTGGTGCCGGACTACCTCGTCGCCGCCGGACAGCAGTACCTGCTGCTGCCGCATCCGGAGACGGCGCCACCGCTGGAGCGGCTGCTCAAGGAGTCCCTGCACTGACGGGGGCTGAGCTGCCGGCACCCCAACACGTCCAACCACGCCTCCTCGTGTTCCATGGCTTCCCGCCGCTCGGCCTCGGCCGAGAGCGGCGTGACGCTGCTCCTCTTGCCAGGAGGCGAACGTGACGAGGGTGAACGAGCAGCAGGCGCCGGAGCAGCCTGGGTCCCGCGCAGTGGTTGGTGCGTGCGAGCAATGCGGCCGGCCGCTGACGCTGACTTCCCGGGGCAAACTCCGGCGCGGTAAGCGGTTCTGCTCCGTGGCCTGCCAGCAGGCGGCGGTGCGGCAGTCACGGGCCTGCGCCCGGCGCGAGCTCGACGCCGCCCTCCGCGCCCTGGAGCTGATTCCAGGCGCTGCCGAGCGCGTCGGCCTGCTGAGAGCGCTCCTCCACCAACTCGGATTGGTCCGTCGTCCGTCCGGAAGACGTTGATGGCGGTGCCACATCGCGACGCCGGGATTGGTCTCCATGGCGAGCACGCAAAAGAAGACGCCCGTCGATGAAACTGGCGCTCGCCGCGGTCTCGTCCTGTACTTGGCCCATGCCTTTCTCAGCCCTGTTGCAGGAGTTCCTCGCATCGGCAGCCCGCGGACTGTTTCATGGTCTGACAGGCTCCACGCTTCGTCCATCGGCCAGCCGTGTCGGTTCCCGAGCGGTGTCTTCGGCTCCTGCCCTGCGGCCGGAGCCCATCACAGACGGGGACTACGTCTATTACCGCCAGGGCAGGGGTACCTTTCTTGCCCAAGTGGCGTCCGTGAATCGTCGGCTCGGGACGGCCACCGTCGCTCGATGCTCCGACGGGAAGCGCGTTGTACGCCCACTCCGCAAGCTCCGGCTCCACCGCGAGAAGACCTCGACGCGGCGCCGCCGCTGATCAGCACAGCGGGTCTATGGTGCATCGATAGGGTTGCTGCCGTGATCCAGCGCACGGTAGAGGCCGAGCCTGAGCCCGGCGGTTCAGGTTTTCGCGACGCACGAAGCGCGCCACCGATTGCTAGCCTGCGAGCCCCTTGCCCCAGTCGCGCCGCATCAAATGCTCA
>DATBSS010000700.1:0-1695 GCA_036559665.1 Myxococcaceae bacterium | reverse complement strand
TGACCTGGTCCTCGCCGATCAGGTCCGCCAGCGCGTACATCACGATGCCGCCCTTGTTGTAGCGGACGTACGGCTGGTGCTCGACGCGCGAGAGCGGCACCTCCTTCTTCCGCTCGAAGGCGCGGCCTATCAGGTAATTGTGCAACTCGTACTGGAGGAACTTCCGCATCTTCGGCGCGCCCCACTTCTCCTTCATCACCATCAGCGCGGAGTACTCCGACAGCGTCTCCGCCAGCATCTCCGCCCCCTGCACGTCCCCGCCGATCACCTGGTGCGCCCACCACTGGTGCGCCACCTCGTGCGCGGTGACGAAGAACGGGTAGTCCACGTCCTCCGGGTCGTCCGGGTCCACCTTGGCGATGAACCCGATGGATTCGGAGAACGGGATGGTGTTGGGGAAGGACTGGGCGAACGTCGCGTAGCGCGGGAACTCCAGGATCCGCACCTGACGGTGCTGGTACGGCCCGTACGCCCGCGTGTAGTGCTCCAGCGACGCCTTCACCCCATCCACCATCGTGTCCACGTTGTACTGGTGGCCGGGGTGGGAATAGATCTCGATGGCCACGTCGTTCCACCGGTCCCGCTTCACCTCGTAGCGCGCGGAGAGGAACGAGAAGAAGCCCAGGATGGGCGCGTCCATCTTGTACTCGAAGTACCGGCGGCCCCCCTCCTGCCACTCGCGCTGGAGGTAGCCGGGCGCCAGCGCGATCTGGTCGGGGACGGTGCTCACCGTGGCCTCGAAGCCCACGAAGTCCGCCTCGCCGTTGAGCGCGTTGCGCTGCAGCCCCTTGGGGTCGTCCCGGTCCAGCATCCGTTCCCGGGGGGCCAGGCCGAGCTTGCGGCGGTCCTTGTCTTCCACCAGCTCCCGGTCCTTCTGGTAGCCCACGTGCGGGAGCAGGTCGCTGTTGAGGAAGGTCCCGTTCCCCGCCACCCCGGTCAGCTCGCCGCGCTGCTTGAACCCCCGCGCCCCGTAGCTCAGGTCGAACCGGAGCGTCGCCTCCTCTCCCGGCTTCAGGGGCGACTGGAGCTTCGCGGTGTGGAAGCCGTCCTCCTTCACGCTCTCCAGCGCGTGCGGCCGATCCAGCGCCAGCTCCCGGATGGTCACCTCCCACGGCACGTTGAGCAGCACCGTGGAGATGTCGCTGCCGGTCTGGTTCTTCAGCCGGTAGGTGCCGCGGAGGTCCGCGCGCCGCTCGTCAGGGTAGAGGTCCACCGCCACCTTCACGTCCAGGATCTTCGGCTGCGGGTCGTCCAGGTGGGGCCGGTACCGCTTCTCGTAGCGGGCGACCGCCTCCTGCTCGTCCGACTCGGTGCGGAACGGGTTGAGCAGGTGGGTGTTGTAGAAGATGACCGCGCCCGCGGCGACGAAGGCGGCCGCCGCGGCGCCCATCCACAGCCGCGACTTCGGCGTGAACCGGCGGCGGGCGCCGGCGACCCGCATCCGCCAGGAGGCGTCCACGCCGCGCACCCAGAACAGGTGGCAGGTGATGGCTACCCCCAGGGCGGCCAGCGCCCAGTAGAGGTTGAACCACCGCAGGCCGGCGAGGAACGGCCCGTACCCGTTCATGTCCGAATACGTCACCTGCGGCGACTGCCCGAACTGGTACAGCCGGTCCTCGAATCCCAGCTGGGAGGCGAACGCCGTGGCCAGCCAATAGAGGACGACGATGAAGTGGCCCACGTACTTCTGGTTCA
>DATBSS010000699.1:0-5925 GCA_036559665.1 Myxococcaceae bacterium | reverse complement strand
TTCGTGATGCGCCCGGTCTTCAAGCTGGTGGCCGGCATCCACAGCTCGGAGGTGTTCACCGCCACCGCGCTGCTGGTGGTGGTGGGGACGTCGCTGCTGGTGAGCCGGGTCGGCCTCTCGATGTCGCTGGGCGCGTTCCTGGCCGGCGTGCTCTTCGCGGACTCCGACTACCGCCACGAGTTGGAAGCGGACATCGAACCGTTCAAGGGGATGTTGCTGGGCCTGTTCTTCATCGCGGTGGGGATGTCCGTGCACCTCGGCCTGCTGGTGGAGCGGCCGCTGGTGGTGATCGGGCTCACGCTGGGGCTGGTGGCGGTGAAGGCGGCCTGCCTGTTCGCGCTCGGCCAGGGCGCGTTCAAGGATCGCGAGCAGGCGGCCAGCATGGCGGTGGTGATCTCCCAGGGCGGAGAGTTCGCGTTCGTGCTCTACGGGATGGCCGTCGGGTACCAGATCCTCGATCGGCGGACCTCGGATCTCCTGATCCTGGTCGTCGGCCTCTCCATGGCCGTCACCCCGTTGCTGTTCGCGGTGTACGTGCGCGCCATCCGCCCGAAGCTGAAGGCGAAGGTCGACCGGGAGTTCGACGTGGCGCCGGACGAGGCGACGCCGGTGATCATCGCCGGGTTCGGGCGGGTGGGGCAGGTGGTGGGCCGCATCCTCCGCGCCAAGGGCATTCCCTTCACCGCCATGGACTCCAGCCCGGAGCACATCGACTTCATCAAGAAGTTCGGCAACAAGGTGTTCTACGGGGACGCCTCCCGCCTGGACCTGCTGCGCGCCGCCAAGGCCGACCAGGCGCGGATCTTCGTGCTCGCCATCGACGACGTGGAGGCGTCCATGCGCACCGCCGAGGTGGTGAAGGCCAACTTCCCGCATCTCACCATCTACGCGCGCGCCCGGAACCGCAGCCACGCGTACCGGCTGCTGGACATGGGCATCAAGCACGTGATCCGCGAAACGTTCGCCGGGAGCGTGGAGATGACCGGCGAGATCCTGGTGGACCTGGGGATGCAGCTCACCGACGCGAACAGCGTGCTGGCCCGCTTCCGCAAGCACGACGAGGGCCTGCTGCTGCGCAACTACAAGCACGTCAACGACCCGAAGAAGCTCCAGGAGCTGGCCGCCAGCGCGCGCGCCGAGCTGGCGCAGATCTTCGCCCAGGACGCGGGAGAGACGCCGCGCAAGTCCGCCTGAGCGGTCACCGGGCCATCGACGTCCGGCGCCGGCACCGGATGAAGACGTCCAGCAGGGCGTCGATGTCCGCCTGCCGGCGGAGCCGGAACCGCGCGGACGTCCGCTCCCCCCGGCCCACCCGGATGCCCAGGAGCCACGGCTCCTTCAAGACGAAGACGTCCTCGTCCGTGACGTCGTCGCCCACGTAGACCGCCGCTTCGCAGCGGCAGAGGGTGCGGATCCGCTGCAGCGCGCTCCCCTTGGTCTCCGATCCGCGCGGCACCACGCTCACGCACTCCTTCCCGCCCAGCAGGCGCGCTCCCTCGAGACGGGAGGCGGCGGCCCGGATGGCCCGGGCCGCGCCGCGGCGGCCGGCGTGGCGATAATGGACGGTGAGCGAGTAGCGCTTGTCCTCCACCACCACGCCCGGGTACGGCGCCAGCGCGCGCGCGAGCTCGCGGCGCCACCGGCGGACCTGCTCCTCCAGCCGCGCGACGCCCGGCGGGTCCCACTCCCACTCCGCGCCGTGGTTCCCCACCACCAGCGTCAGCGGGACGCCCTCCAGGAACCGGGCCACGTCCTCGTAGGCGCGCCCGGAGAGCACCGCGCATGGGTAGAGCTGGGCCGCCTCGACCAGCCGGTCCCGGGTGGACCGCGGCATCACCGCCTCGTCCGGGTCCCCGACCGTGGGCGCCAGGGTCCCGTCGTAGTCGAACACCAGCGTCACGTTCGCCCAGGCGAGATCCTCCAGCAGGCGGCGGTTCGGCGCGGCGAGGATGTCTCCTGAAGTGCTCCCGGCTCGCATGATTTCGTTTCGTATCGTAATGAAACCGAGCAGGAGGACAAGGAGACTGCCCGCCAACGTCCGGGATGAGGCTTACCGGGACCGCGGCGCGCGGAGCGCCTCCAGCAGCGACGAGAGGACCTGGCCGGCCGTCTCCAGCTGCGCGGGGCTCACCCCGGCCGCGGCCGCCTCCAGCCGGTCCTCGAGGTCGCCGAGCGCGATCGCCGCCGCCCGCCTCCCCGGCGCCGTGACCCTCAGGAAGCTCCTCCGGCGATCCCTGGGATCCCGGACGCGGGCCAGGAGCTTCCTTCGCTCCAAGCCCTGGACCGCCACCGAGATGCCGCTGGCCTCCACGCCCAGGTCCACCGAGAGCTGGCCCACCGTGCAGCCCGGGTAGCGGGTCAGCCACCAGAGCACCAGCGCCTCCGGCACGGCAAGCTCCGGGGCGGCGGAGGCCCGCAAGGCGGCGCGCGCCAGCCCCAGCGCCGACACCAGCAGCTGGCGCGCCCAGCGGCGGCCGGCGGCGGCCTGGAGCGGGCGGCTCATCCGGTGGCCTCCAGGCCGGACCATTCGCCCTCGCGGGCGCGGACCAGGAAGCGCAGCAGCCGATCGATGGACCGCTGGCCGGGAATGGAGAAGGGCGCCGCCGACCCGGCGCGGGCGCCGACGCGGATCCCCAGCAGCCGTCCGGGGACCTCCATCGAGAACACGTCCTCGTCGGTCTCGTCGTCGCCCACGTAGATCGCCGTGTCGCAGCCCAGCCGCCGCCGGATCCGCTCCAGCGCCAGGCCCTTGTGGGGCGCATCCGGAGGGAGGAAGTTGACCACCTGCTTGCCGGCGATCACCCGCACCGGGCCCAGCAGGGGGAGCACGCGCTCCAGGTCCTGGAGGACGCGCTTGCGGGCGCGGCTGCGGCGGTAGTGGAGCGCCAGCGAGTACCGCTTGTCCTCCAGCTCCGTGCCCGGGTGCGCGCCCACCAGCTCTTCCAGGAGCGTCCGCCAGCGCTGGGTGACCCGTTCGAAGATCCCGGGCGCCGCGGCCGGCTCCAGCCCGTGGTTGCCCACCACCGCTTGGAGCGGGATGCCCCGCACCCGCGCCGCCACGTCCGCCATCGACCGCCCGGAGATCACCGCCACCGGGTACAGGCCGGCGGCGCGCGCCAGCAGGCGCCGCGTGGAAGGCCACATCCTGGCCTGCGCCGGCCGCGCAACGATGGGCGCCAGCGTCCCGTCGAAGTCCAGCCCCAGCAGCACGCGGGAACGGGCGTAGTCCATCAACAGCGCGCCGGGCGGCCCCCGGAGGACGCTGGTCATGACGCCAGCCTCGCCAGGTGCCGGCGCGGCACCCCGCCCTGCCCGCGCTCCCGCACCGCCGCCGCGTCCGAGAGCATCCGCCCCGCCCAGCGG
This sequence comes from Myxococcaceae bacterium, assembly GCA_036559665.1. Classification (GTDB taxonomy): domain Bacteria; phylum Myxococcota; class Myxococcia; order Myxococcales; family Myxococcaceae; genus DASRBA01. The sequence continues at coordinate 2,562 of DATBSS010000699.1, read as the reverse complement.
TAGACGTTGAACTGGGCGACGTAGCTGCGCATGGAGCGCATCCGGGCCCCCTGTTCACCCGGAGGCATCCGGGCGGCGGTGAGGATGGCGTGCGCGGCCTGGTCCACGTCGTGCGGGTTGACGATCAGCGCCTCGGTCAGCTCGCGCGCCGCGCCGGTGAACTGGCTGAGGATGAGCGCGCCGCGCTCGTCCGTCCGGGCGGCGATGAACTCCTTGGCCACCAGGTTCATCCCGTCGTGCAGGCTGCTCACGTAGACGAAGTCGGCCGCCCCGTAGAGCTCGAACACCGCCGGCGGCTCGTAGTGCTGCCGGATCAACACCACCGGCCGGTAGTCGCCGGATCCGAAGCGGGCGTTCACCCGCGCCGCCACCGCCTCCACCTGGTCCCCCAATTCGCGGTAGCGGGGGATGGCCGTCCGGCTGGGCGCCGCCACCTGGACGAACGCCAGCCGCCCGCGCAGCTCCGGCGCCAGCTCCAGCGCGCGCTCCACCGCCAGGAGCCGCTCCTCGATCCCCTTGATGTAGTCCAGCCGATCCACGCCCACGCCCAGGACGGCGTCCGGGCGGATGCCCAGCCGCGCCAGCACCGCGCGGCGGGACTCGGAGGGCGGCGGCGCCCCCTCGACCCAGCGGTTGGGCCACTCGATGGAGATGGGGTACGGGCGGACCAGCGTCTTGCGGCCGCCCTGGATGACCGCGTCCTCCTCGCGGTCCAGGCGGCTCTCCAGGAAGCGGTCCACCGCATCGAGGAAGTTGTTGCAGTGCAGCTGGGTATGGAAGCCCACGATGCTGCTCCCCAGCATCCCCTCCAGCAGCTCCACGCCCTGGGGGCAGATCCCGAAGCGCTCCGAGTTGGGCCAGGGGATGTGCCAGAAGGAGATCACCGTGGCGCGCGGCAGGCGCCGGCGGATCAGCCGCGGGACCAGCGCGAAGTGGTAGTCCTGCACCAGCACCACCGGGTCCTCGCGGCCCGCCTCCGCGCAGGCCGCCTCGGCGAAGCGCTCGTTGACCGCGCGGTAGTGCTCCCAGTCCCGGGTCCGGAAGATGGGCCTGGTGTCTGCCAGGTGGCACAGCGGCCAGAGGCCCTCGTTGGCGAAGCCGTAGTAGTAGCCCTGCTCCTCTTCCGGGGTGAGCCAGACCCGGCGCAGCGTGTACGCCGGGGCCTCCGGGGGGACCGCCACCCGGCCGCGCCCATCTGCGATCTCGCGGTCCGCGTCGCCGCTCCCGTGGGCAATCCACACGCCGGAGCAGGCACGCATCACCGGCTCCAGAGCGGTGACCAGCCCACTGGCGGGGTGGAGCACGCGGATCTGCCCGTCCGCGCCGCGGTGGTGGATGTAGGGCTCGCGGTTCGCCACCAGCAGCACCTGCTCCCCGGAGAGCTGCTTGCGGAGGCCGGCCTTGAGGCGCTGCGGCGTCCAGGCGCCGTGCTCCTGCTCGTGCTGGTGCTCGGCGGCCAGGCGTTCCACCAGCTCGCGCACGTCCTGGAGGACGGGCTGGAATTCCGGACGGGTCTCCCGGCCCAGAGCCAGGTCCCGCACCGCGGCCGTCCAGCGCTGCCAGGCCACCCGGAGCACCACCGCGGTCAGCCCGGCGGCGGCCACGGCGAAGGTGAAGAGCGCGCCCAGGAAGAGCCAGCGCGCGTTGCCGGCGCGGGCCTCGGCGAAGCCCATGTCGTGCACCAGCACCAGCACCCCGGTCGCTCCCGAGGGCCCGGGGATGTTCCGCGCGGTGGCCATCACCGCGCCGCCGCCCAGCGTGGCGTTCCACGAAGTGTCACCGGGCTCGGCCGCGGCGTGCCCCACCGCCACGCCGCAGGAGAAGTCGTCCGGCGCCATGCCGGAGCGGGCCAGCTCCCGGCCCGCTCCGTCGCAGGCCAACGCCCCCACGATGCGCGGGTCCCGGACCAGGTCAGCCAGCATCTGCTCCACCTCGGCGCGCGAGCCCCAGTGGCGGCTGAGGGACTCCGCCAGCGCGCGCGTCACCAGGTCCGTGCGGATGCGGAGGTCCTTCTCGAACCAGCCGCGCGTCGTCCAGGTCAGCAGCCCGGAGGCGATCAGCGTGAGCAGGAGCATCGTCGCCACCACGGCGGCGGCGAGCCGGAGCGGGCGTCGCATGGCGGCACAGTACGTGAATTGGTTATGTGGCGTAAATGGTTCGAGACTGGACAGAACGCCCGGCGGCGCTTCACAACGCCAGGGCGTAGCGGATGGCGACCCGGACGATTCCTGCGATCGCCAGGAGCGCGACCGGGTTCACGCGCTCGAAGCGGATCAGGGTGAGCGCCACGGCGGCGGCGATGGAGACCCCGGCGGCGGTGTGCATGGTCCGCCCCGGCGTGAGCGCCGTGCGGGAGGTGGCCGCCCTCCTCTGGAAACGCCACTGGAGGCGCGGGCCGGAAGCGCCGTCGGCGGAAGCGGATCAGGCGGGCGCGCTCGATGCCCAGGTCCCAGGCCAGCCCAGCGCCGATGCCCAGGCAGGCCACCTCGAGGGAGCCGGCGCCGCCGGCGAGCGAGAGCAGCAGCGCCAGCGCGGCGACGGCCATCTGCCACAGGCGGGCGA
>DATBSS010000698.1:0-2313 GCA_036559665.1 Myxococcaceae bacterium | reverse complement strand
TACTCAACTCAAGTTAATCCGTTTGGGTGGACACCACGCCGAGCTACCGCAGCGCCGCCTGGCTCAGTGCGCGGTGGACCTGCCCCAGCGCCTTCCTCGCCTGGAGGAGCTCCGCCACCTCCGAGCTGAGCTGGGCCACCTGCTTGGCCAGCGTGTCCCGCTCTTCCGTCACCGCCTGCACGGCGCGCCGGAGGGCGCTGGACTCGTCCTTGGCCGCTTCCAGCTCCGCGGCGATCCGCTCCTCCTCCGCGAGGCTTTCCTGAAGCTGCTGGTCCTTCTTCTGGATCTCCGCCTTCAGGACGTCCGTCCCCTTCCGCGCCTCGTCCATCGCCTGCCGGGACTCCTGCAACCTCAGCAGCGTCTCGTCCCGCTCCGCCTCCAGCGACCCCAGCTCCTTCTCCAGCTCACCCAGCAGCTGCGCCCGAGCCTCCATCTCCCCCGACATCCGGCGCGCCTCGTCCATACGGAGCCGCGCTTCCTCCGTCGCCTTCTCCGACTGCCGCCGCGTCGCCTCCAACTCCTGCGCCAGCGTCAGGTTCTTCTGCCGCAACGCCGTCAGCTCACCCTGCAGCGCGGCGATCCGCTCCACCGCCATCTGGCCCGCCTGCGCCACCGTGGCCGGCAGCGGCTCCGGGCGCGGGTTCTCCCGCACCGCCTTCAGCCGCTCCTTCAGCCGCCCCCGCCGGTCCTCCATCTCTCGCGGGTCCAGCACCTCGCGCGCCGGCACCGGCGGAGCGGGGGTCTGGATCTCCACCACTTCGGGCGGCGCCACCACGGACGCACGCGCCGGTTCGAGCGCCCGCTGGAGCGCCTGCACCGCCGTGGGCTTCGGGGCGGCCGACTCCGCCGCCCGCGCGCGTACCTCGGCCGCCAGGTCCGGCCGGGCCGGCTCCGGGATGGGGTGGGTTGGCTCCGGGGACAGCTCCTCGGGAGGGGCCAGCTCGGAGAAGGCGGCGCCCAGCCGGACGCGGGGCTTGGCGCGGGAGACGTTCTGGTCGAAGGCTTTCTTCATGGTGTCGCTCTCCAGCTATCCCGCTCGCGCCGCCGGCGCCTTCTGGCTCCGGCGCGACGCCAGCCGCTTCAGCACCTCGGCCAACATGGCCTGGATGTCCTGCGCTCCCTTGCACTCCCGGTCCGCCAGGAACACCGGCACGCCCTCCGACGACGCCTGGGCGAACTTGGTGCACTGCCGCACGATGGTGGGCAGCAGGTACTCCGGGTAGTGCTCCTGCAGCGCCGCCAGCGCCTCCTTGGCCAGCTTGAAGGTCTGGTTGAACGCGTTGACGACGATGAAGACGTTGTCCAGCACGTGGCCCAGGTCCTCTTCCAGGCTCTGCACCGTCTCGAAGAGCAGCTTCAGCCCGTGGAAGGAGAGGAAGTCCGCCAGCACCGGCACGAACAGGTCGTCGGACGCCATCAGCGCGTTCAGGTTCAACAGCCCGAACGACGGCGGCGCGTCGAACACCGTCACCTGGTACTGCCCGTCCAGCTCCTTGAGCGCGTTCCGCAGCCGCATCTCCCGCCCCGCCAGCGGCATCAGCGACAGGTCCACCGTGCTCATCGTCAGGTTGGACGGGATGAAGGACAGGTTCGGCACCGGCGTGCGCTGGATGACGTCCTTCACCGGCACCTTGCGCACCAGTACGTCCAGCAGCGTCCGCTCGAAGTCCTCTCCCTCGTAGCCCAGGCACTTGGTGGCGTGGCCCTGCGAGTCCAGGTCCACCAGCAGCACCTTGTACCCAAGCTCCGCCAGGTGGAACGCGTACGAGGTGGACAGCGACGTCTTCCCCGTCCCGCCCTTGAAGTTCAGGAACAGCTGCCGCCGATCGCCGATGGCCACCGGGAACCGCTTCAGCGCGTGGCGAAGCTCCCACAGGTCGGCGGAGGTGAACTGCTCCTGCTTCCGGTCGTTGAGCGCCTTGACCGGGACGCCGAGGAGCTCGGCGGTCTGCTTCGGGCTGTACGTCGGCAACTCCATGTCAGGCTCCTCAGGTCAGGCCACGAAGTACTTGAGGCCGCGGCGCACGGCCTGTCCGCGGGCGCTCAGGAGCGCGCATGCCTCTTCTACGCGCTCCGGGGAAGCACCCAGTATCCGCGCCAGGTCCGGCGCCGCGCGCCCCCGGATGTTGATGCGCAGCTCCGCCAGCACCGCCGCGCAGAGCGCCTCGTCGCCGGACGGTGAGGCGGCCGCGGCGGCGACCGGGGCCGGCGACTCGCGCGAAGGCGGCGGCACCTCCGCCATCGCCGTCACCGGGTTGGCCGGCATCGCCGCCAGCTTCCGGATCTCCCGCCGCCGCTGGGCATCCTCCAGCG
>DATBSS010000697.1:0-2845 GCA_036559665.1 Myxococcaceae bacterium | reverse complement strand
CGAAGGTGGCCTTGCTCGCCTCGATGCGGAAGCTCATCACCGCCATCTACAGCGTCGCCAAGAACCGGAAGCCCTTCATCTCCCGCCCGCTGGAGGGCACTGCATGAAACCGCTTGACGGACGTCACGGAATCTCATGCGGAGAGCTCCGGTTCGGCCGGGACGATGGGTGCCTGACCGGTGAGCGGGAGGGAGATCCGGAACGTCGCGCCGCCCCCGGGGCGGGCCTCCGCCGTGATGGTCCCGCCGTGCGCCTCGACGATGCCGCGGCAGATGGCGAGGCCCAGCCCGGCGCCGCGGGAGCCGCGGGGCGCGGCGCGGTAGAACTTCTCGAAGACCAGCGCCTCCGCGCCAGGGGGAAGACCGGGGCCGCGGTCGGAGACCTCCACCACCAGGGCACCGCCCTCCACGCGCGCCGAGATCTCCACCGGGCTGGACGGCGGCGTGTGCTTGGCCGCGTTCTCCAGCAGGTTGTAGAAGACCTGCCCCAGCAGCACCGGGTCGGCGGAGATCAGCGGGAGGTCGGCCGGCAGCGGCGCGTGGACGGCCCGGCCGCCGAGCCGCGATTCCAGCCGCGTCAGCGCGGAGCCCACCACCTCCTCCAGCGGGACCCACTCGCGCTTCACCTCCAGCGCGCCGGCCTGCAGCTTCGTCATCTCCAGCAGGTTCACCACGAAGCGCTCCAGGCGCTCCGCCTCCTCACAGATGGTGTCCGCCAGGTCGGCGCGGTGGGCGGCGCTGATGTCGCCGCGCGCGTCGCGCAGCGTGGTGGCGGCGCCGGTGATGGCGGCCAGCGGCGTCCGCAGGTCGTGCGAGACCGCGCTGAGGAGCGAGCTGCGCATCTCTTCAGTACGGGCCCTCAGCTCAGCGGCGGCGGCGCGCTTCTCCTGGGCGCGCACGCGCGACGTCAGGGCGCTGAGGAGGAGGCCCACCACGAAGAGCGTGGCGAAGGTGAGCAGGTAGCGTTCGTCCGCGACCGAGAAGGTGTGGAACGGCGGGACGAAGAAGTAGTCGAAGGCGGGGACGGAGAGCGCGCAGGCCAGCAGCGACGGCGCGCGGCCGAACCGGGTGGCCACCACGACGATGACCAGCAGGTACAGCATCACCACGTCCGGCGCGGCGAGGTGACCGCGGAGGGCGGCGCCCGTCCCCGTGGCGAGCGCGACCAGCGCCACGGTCGCGGGGTAGCGGCTCCACGCGGCGCGCCCCAGGCGTTCCAGGCCCATGTGAAACGTCATACAGCAAATGGCCATCAGGTGTTTCGCGGCAGCTCGGCGCGGATGCCGGCGACGACCGCGTCCCGCCGCACCCGCCAGCGCCACTCGCGGAGGATGGTCGCGGCCGCCGCCGCCGCGCTCACCGCCCACCCCGCGAGCAGCAGCCGGTGGGCACCCGCAGGGAGCCAGCCCGGCCGCGCCGCCGCCAGCCAGACGAGCACGCCCAGGGCGGCCAACCAGTGCACCAGGACGGCCCGTTGGACGCGCGCGCGTTCGAGCGTGAAGTGGGCGCTGAGGACGCCGCGGAGCTTCGACCCGTCCGGATCGCGCTCGGCCGTCGGCTGGAAGGCGATGAAGTCCGGCTCCACCGCCCATCCATAAGCACTGCCGGCGTCAGGATTCCCTCAAGACGCGCGCATCTTGATGTTTCCTTGATGTCATCGGGCCCCGTTCTGACGCCGCCTTGAGATGTGGGCCGGTATTGAGCGCGGATGACCCGACTCATGCGCCTCCTGATCGGGGAGAAGCGGGAGATCGAGCCGGGGGTCTTCCACTCCGTCTCGCTGATCGCGTTCCTGGCCTGGGTGGGCCTGGGGGCGGACGGGCTCTCCTCGTCGGCCTACGGTCCGGAGGAGGCCTTCAAGGCGCTGGGCGAGCACACCTACCTCGCCATCGGCCTCGCGGTGGCCACCTCGCTCACCGTCCTCGTCATCGCCTACTCCTACAGCCGGATCATCGAGCAGTTCCCGCTGGGCGGCGGCGGGTACGTGGTGGCGTCCCGGCTGATCGGCCACGGGGCGGGCGTGGTCTCGGGCTCCGCGCTGGTCATCGACTACATCCTGACCATCTCCATCTCCATCGCCGCCGGCGCGGACGCCATCTTCAGCTTCCTCGCGCCGAGCGCGAGCACGGCGGAGGTCCTGGGGCTGATGCCGGCGAAGCTGCTGGTGGAGATGGTCGCCATCGGCGTGATGATCGTCCTCAACCTCCGCGGCGTGAAGGAGTCGGTGACCATCCTCACCCCGGTGTTCCTGATCTTCCTGGTCACGCACGCCATCCTCATCCTCGGCGTCATCGCCAGCCGCATCCACGAGATCCCGGTGGTGACCGGGCAGGTCCGCGGCGGGTTCTCCCACGGCCTGTCGACGCTGGGGTTCGCCGGGATGGCCGCGCTCTTCATGCGCGCCTACTCCATGGGCGCGGGCACGTACACCGGCATCGAGGCGGTCTCCAACGGGCTCACCATCATGCGGGAGCCGAAGGTCCAGACCGGCAAGCGGACCATGGCCCTGATGGGGTCTTCGCTGGCGCTCACGGCGGGAGGGCTGATCGTCGCCTACCTGCTGCTGCACACGAAGCCGGCCGAGGGGAAGACCATGAACGCGGTGCTGGTGAGCGCGTTCGCGGGCGGGTTCGAGGTCGGCGGCGTCCACGTCGGGACCGGCTTCATCCTGATCACGCTGATCTCCAAGGCGCTCCTGCTGTTCGTCGCCGCGCAGGCCGGGTTCATCGACGGGCCGCGGGTGATGGCGAACATGGCCACCGACTCGTACCTCCCGCACCGCTTCAGCCAGCTCTCGGACCGGCTGACGATGCACTACGGCGTGCTGCTGATGGGCGGGTCCTCGG
>DATBSS010000696.1:0-9408 GCA_036559665.1 Myxococcaceae bacterium | reverse complement strand
GCTCTACGAGCCAGCCGTCGCCGACCGGATCGAAAAGGTCTTGCTCCGCGTCGTGCACGCAGTAGTCGACGGCAGGTTGCCGGTGAAACGCTCCAGGGTCCTCCAGGACCCCGTCAGCTACGACCAGTTCCTGAGTTCCATGCGCGAGCTCTTGAAGATGATGATGGTCCCCGTCGACGGCGGCGCCGGGAAGCCCTCCGCGGATTAGCTCCGTCCGACGAACGCCGCCACGCCCGGGTCGTTGCGGAACCAGAACCGCTGGGCCCCCCGCTGGGCCACCAAGGTAGCAGCGCGATGCAGGACCGGAGCTCCCGGCACCCGGTAGGTCTGCGAGAGCACCTGCCTCACCGCCTCGGCCTCGCCCATCGCCTCCAGGCGCTCCGCCTCCCCATGCTCGAGGAACGCCAGCACGGAGAACGGCCGCGGCTCCAGGGGCCTGGACCGGGTGAAGCGCGCGGTGGAGCGGAAGGGCGTCGCCCAGAGCGTGCCGTCCGGCAGCCAGCCCACCGTCTCGTCCGAGAGGACCTCCGCCCCTGCGTCCGAGCAGTACTGCGCGAGGGTGGACTTTCCGCGCCCGCTCGCGCCGACCGCGAGCCAGGCGCCCGCCCCACCCGCAAAGGCGATCCCCGCCGCATGGAGCAGCAGGCCGCCCTGGCGTTCGAAGGCCACGGACATGGCCAGCCGCAGCGCCGCCTCGGCCAGCCAGGGGTCGTCCGGGATCCACACCCGGACCTCGTCTCCCTCTACCCGGTACGCGCCTACCGAAACCCCGCCAGGCCCGAGCGCCCCGGCCCCGGCCACGGCCTGTTCGGGCGGACCCTCGAACCTCAGCCGCACCTCCGGAGCTTGGCGGCCCGACGCGAACGCCCCCAGGTCGCACCGGCCGGCGGCGAGCGCCGCGACGGCGGCGTCCACCTCGACGCAGCCCCGTCCCGCCGAGAGGCAACCACCCACTACGGACGCGGTTGCGGATCGGCCGAGGGCTCTTCCGGCTCCTTTACCTGCCCGGAGCCGGCGAACAGCGTGGGAGGTCCGGAGACCGCCTCCGACCGCACCGCGGGGGGCTGATAGGCCTTCTTCGGCGCCTCGGTCACGGCGGGCAAGGCTTCATTAGTAGCGGACATAGATCTTGCCTTGGCCAGGACTGGAAGGAACGAGGTTATCAGAGACCGCCACGTCCGCGATGCCGTCCCCGTTGAAGTCGCCGGCGGCGACCCCGATGCCGAGCGCGTCCGAGTCGCTGGTCACCGCGAAGTCCTTCATCAACCGGGTGGTGTTGAAGGCCGCGTCGTCGGTGCTCAGGTCGTACTCCGGCGTGGCGGGCCGCCGGCTGTAGAAGACCCATGCCCCACCCGCGAAGCCGTCCGAGCAGAGGGTCCTGCACGCGTTGGTGGCCACCACCAGGTCGGGCTGGCCGTCCTGGTTGAGGTCCGCGAGGGCCATGCCGCGGCCGAAGCTGGAGGTCTGGCCGTTGATGGTGAGGACGTTCGCCGGTGCCGTGCTGAACCCGGTCGCGGAGCCGTCGCGGTAGATCTGGACCCGGTGCTGCAGCGGGTAGCCGACGACGAGGTCGCGCGCCGCTCCCGCGATGAGGTCGAAGCCGCCCAGTGCGGAGGAGCCGAACCCGCGCCACGTGTTGTCCAGGGCAGTCGCCTCGTCGATGCGCTGCACCCGGTTCGCCGGAGGCACCGAGACCCCGCCTCCGTTCACCTGCGCCCCGGAGTACACGTACATCCGGTTCACCGAAGCGACCGAGTCGGGGATGGTGAAGTCCGGGACCCCGTCGCCCGTGATGTCGCCCAGCGAGGCGTACCCGAGGCGGATCCCGAAGAACGAGTTCACCACGCCGACGGGCGGGGGCTCGCCGTTGAAGATCCGGTCGGCGGAGGAGAGCGGGATGTACCGGATGGGATCCGCGCCGTCCGTGGCGGTGGCGAGCGCCTCCCAGCTCCCGGCCCCGGCCGCCACGTCGTGCGGGCGCCCGTAGAACAGGTAGACCCGGCCTACCCCACCGTTGTCGTTGTTGGCGGAGATCGCCACCTCGGCCAGCCCGTCCGGCGCCCCACCGCCCGGCCGCCCGAAGTCGCCGAGGATCCGGATGACCCCCTGGTCCTGGGTCGAGCCGGAGCCAGCGCCCGAATTCATGTTCTGCGCCGTCCCACGAAACTCGACCGGCGCCGGGTCGATGGACCCCGTCCTCCCGAAGAAGAGGAAGTGCCGTCCCCGGAAGGTGTCCCACGTCGGATCGGACACCGCGAGGTCCGGGAAGCTCCCGCCGCTGGCGGCGTTGCCCACGTCCCCGACGGCGACGACGAAGGGAACCGCCGCGGGTCCTGGCAGGACGCTGACTGGGAGCAGGACCCCGGAGATGGTCGCGAACGGCGTGCTGCCGCCGTACGCAATCCAGGCCGTCCGCGTCCCGTTGCTGGTGAAGACCAGGTCGGCCGCGCCGTCCCCGTTCAGGTCGGCCGCCTCCATGAGGAAGCCGATGCGGCCCGTCGTCCCGGGGTTGTCGATCGTCGCCATCCGGAGCTGGTGCGAGAGGCACCCGGTGCCGGCCCCACAGCTGGTCGCCACCAGCGCCCCCAGGTTGCCCACGTCGTCGCGGGCGCGAACCTGCACGTAGTAGTCCTCGATGGGCGGAAGCCCGGTGAGCCGGAAGGTCGTCGCCGACGCCGGCAGCGTCCCGCCCGCCGGGAGCTGCGTCCGGTTCGGGTCGAAGTACCGGATGTCGGTGTCGATGCCGAAGCGCCGGTCATACTGGTCCGCCGGCACTGGCGAGACCACCTTCCGGAGCGTGGCGTTGCTCCCCCAGCGCACCTCGTACCCGGACGCCGCCCCCGCCCCGGAGGTGCCGTCGTCGGTCCCCGCCACCCACGACACGTCCAGCGCGGGCTTGCGCTCGGAGAAGGCGCCGGTGGTCACCAGCGTGAGCGTCGCGGGCACCGCCGACGGCGGGTCTACGTCCACGGTCAGGTTCGTCGCCGGCCCCAGCACCCTCCCGCCGCCGCAGTCGACCGCGAAGCGCAGCGGGCCGGAGGTGCCGGAGATCAAGGTGGCGGAGAGCGTCACCAGGGTCGGGCTGTTGCTGGCCAGCGCCGGCCCGGAGACCACCGCGCTCCCGTTGTAGACGAGCCGGGGCGTGCAGCCCACCCCGCCCGCCACGTTGCCCTTCACCACCACCTGGGCCCCCGCGGTGGAGAGGTCCTGGTCGATGATGACCGTGAGCGGGATCTCCGACGGCGTGTTCGCGGCCCAGTAGGAGACGTTGGTCAGGGCGACGATGGACTGCGACCCGCCGAACGGGACGTCCCGCCGGACGTTGAACTTGAACGGCCCCCCGGCCGCCTCGCCGTCGAGCGTGTTGTCGCCCAGCACCACCTGGGTGAAGAACCCGACCGCCCCGCCCGCGCCGACCTGGATGGTGAAGGTGCGCGACGCCGGGTTGCCCGCCGCGTCCACCGCGTTGACGGCGAAGGCGTAGTCGAACGGCCCGATGTCCGGCACGTTGATGTCCAGCGTCGCCTGGTGGCTGACCGCGTCCGGCGTCAGCGTGTCCACCGTCCCCGGCGGCGTGTGCGTGATCTGCACCCCGCCCGACCCCACGTCCGCCGACGTCTGGACCGTTACCCGCGCCTGGAACCCGGCGAGCGAGGGGTCCGCGTCATCCGCCATGTTCAGGACCACGCCCGGGTTCGTCCCACCGGGCAGGGTGGGCGACAGCACCGAGAGCGCCGGCGGCACCCGGTCCACCCGCAGCGCCTTGAACGCGGCGTTGTTCAACGGCTGCGATGCCGTGGGGTTGGCGATGACGTTGTCCCGCCCGGCCCGGTCCACCACGGACGCCACCAACTGGTAGGTGGCCTCGGTGGTGTCGGTGACGCCCAGGCTGCTCAGCAACACCGCGGCCGCGCCGCCGGTCACCATTCCGGTGCCGTACACCGTCCCCGCGGCGCCCGGGTCCTTGATGGTGATGGGCTGCCCGTCCTCCACGCCCTGCACGGTGAGCAGCGCGACCGGCGCGCCCGTGGACTGCTCCACCTGGTTGAGCGTGGCGTCCCCGTTGCCGTCGGACTGGAAGCGGAAGGTGAGGACCTGCGGCCGCCCCAGCTGCACGTCCACGGTGATGGTCTTGGTCGCGGTCCGCCCGGTGCCGGACTCCGTCACGTTGACCTGGAGGACGTTGGCCCCCTGGCGCAGCTCCGTCGCCGGGAAGGTGGCGGTGTCGCCGGAGACCTGCGCGGGCGGGCCCGCGGTGAACGCCGTCTCCGAGCTGAGCCGGGTCTGCAGCGTGGCGCCCTGGAGCGCCGCCGCCTGGCCCTGGCTGTCCGTCCCCTTCGCCACCACGTCGAGTTGGAAGCCCACCGCGTTCGGCGCGACGTCGTCCGCGAAGGTGAGCGTCCGGCCGTTGGTGGGCTCGGTGAAGTCCACCAGGAGCGTGGTCTCCGGCGGCGGCTGGAAGCACTGGTTCTCGCAAGCGGCGAGCGCGCACAGGACGGCGAAGGTCAGGACGCGGGATTCGGGGGAGGAACGGCGCACGTTGAAGTCACCTCGTGGCGGGACCGGCGCCCGGCTCGAGCACCAGCACTTTCTTCTCGGTCAGCAACCTGACGAACGCAACCGCGTCGCGCGCGCAGACTTCGCGCGGGACGTCGAACTCCTCGCACAGCGCGTCCACGATGCGGCCCAGCGTGCGCGACCCGTCGGACAGCTCGACGATGCGCTCGGCCACCTGGGAGGCGGTCCCGGCCTCGTCCTCGAACGAGTGCAGCTGGTCGTCCGGGCTCAGCGCCAGCAGCCGCTCGCCCACGCGCTCGACGCCGGTCTGGGGGTGCACCCGCGGAATGGCGTCCATCCACTCGCCCACGTTCGCGTCCGTCAACTCCACGCCGGCCCGACGAAGCGGGCCCACCTTACTGCGATTCCCGGCCCCGCGATCTACTTGGCGGCCTTGATCGCATTGCGCAGCTCGGGGAGCACCTTGAACAGGTCGCCCACGATGCCGTAGTCCGCCACCTGGAAGATGGGGGCCTCCGGGTCCTTGTTGATGGCGACGATGGTCTTGGACCCCTTCATCCCCGCCAGGTGCTGGATGGCCCCGCTGATGCCCGCGGCCACGTAGAGCTGCGGCGCGACCACCTTCCCGGTCTGCCCGACCTGCAGGTCGTTGGGCACCCAGCCGGCGTCGCAGACCGCGCGGGAGGCGCCCACCGCCGCGCCCAGCTCGTCCGCCAGCGCCTCGATCTCCTTGAAGTCGCCCTTGGTGCCGCGGCCGCCGGAGACCACCACGCGCGCCTCGGTCAGCTCGGGCCGCGCGCTCTTGACCTCCTTGAAGTCCACGAACTTCGTCGCGCCGGAGGGCGCCGCGGACGGCGAGAACGCCTTCACCTCGCCGGATCCGCCCGCCGGGGCGGGCTGGAACTCGGTGGCGCGGACGGTGAACACCTTCACCGGGGTGCCCAGCTTCACGTCGGCGATCACGTTCCCCGCCCACATCGGCCGGGTGAAGGTGATGTCCGACCCGGACCCGTCGAACCGCATCACGTCCGTGGCCATGGCCGCCTTCAGGCGCGCGGCCACCCGCGGCATCAGGTCCTTGCCCTGGGCGGTGGAGGCGGCGCCCACGAAGTCCGCCTTCAGCGACTGGGCCAGCTCCGCCACCGCGGGGGCGTAGGTCTCGGCGAGGTAGTGCTCGAAGGCGGGGGCCGAGGCGGCGTGCACCACCTTGGGCCCATGCTGCTTGAGCTGTTCGGCGAGCGCCGCCACGTCCTTCCCCAGCGCGACGGCGTGGAGCTCCGCGCCGGCCTTCTGGGCGAGCTGCGCGCCCGCCGCGAGCGCGTTCAGGGTGGCCTTGCGGAGGCCGCCATCCGGCTGCTGCTCCGCGACGATCAAGACGATGGGCATATCGATGTCTCCGGAAGGGTCCTGGGCTTGCGGCCTAGAGGACCTTGGCCTCGTTCTTCAGCTTGTCCACCAGCGCCGCCACGTCCGCCACCTTGATCCCCGCCTTGCGCGCCGGGGGCGCCGTCATCTTCACGACGCTCATCTTCGGCGCCACGTCCACGCCGAGCGCCGCCGGCTGCAGCTCCTCCATCGGCTTGGACTTGGCCTTCTGGATGCCCATCAGCGAGGCGTACCGCGGCAGGTTGAGGCGGAGGTCGGTGGTCACCACCGCGGGGAGCTGGCACTCCACCGTGGCCAGGCCGCCGTCCACCTCGCGCACCACCCGGACCGACTTGCCGTCCGCGCCGAGCGCGATGGCTGGCACCTTGTTCTTTTCCGCCTCGGACTCGAAGGACTCGGCCTTGGAGGCGAACGTCGCCTGGCCCCAGCCGAGGAACTCCGCCAGGTACTGCCCCACCTGGTTCTGGTCGTCGTCGATGGACTGCTTGCCCAGGACGACCAGGTCCGGCTTCTCCTTCTCCACCACCTTCTGGAGCAGCGCCGCGATGGCCATCTGGTCCAGCGGCCCCGAGTGGTTGATCCACACCGCCTTGTGCGCGCCCATGGCCAGCGCGTGCCGGAGCTGCTCCTGGACCTCCTTGCCGCCGATGGAGGCGACCACCAGCTCGCCGCCGTGCTTGGTGGTGAGGCGCAGGCCCTCCTCGACGGCGATCTCGTCGAAGGGGTTGATCTTGTACTTCATCCCTTCCGTCACGATGCCGGTCCCGTCCGGCTTCACCTTGATCTTCGACTCCGGGTCCTCCACCCGCTTGGCGGTGACGAGGATCTTCATACGGTGCTCCTTCGGTCAGTCGTTCGGCAGATGACGCGGCGCGCCGGAGGATCTATGCGCTGTCGAGGCGGAGGGCAATCCCCTTTACGTCCATGGCGCGCCCGTGCGCCTCTCCGCTCCGCATTCTCACGGATTGATGCGTGGAAACCTTGGAATCTGCAAGGGCCTTTCCGAACTCCTGGAATGTGGGTGGCGATAACAAAGCAGTCGGTCCCACTCCTCTGCTGCACCCCCAGGTTCTCCCATGCCCGTCAATTCTGCCGCCCAGAGCGCCGGCCTCATCCTGTCCAACGCCCGTGGCGAGATCGGTTTCCACGAAGGCGCCAACAACTCGAACAAGTACGCCGGGACCGCGGGCCACGCGAACAACCAGGCGTGGTGCTCCACGTTCGTGACCGCGATGATGAAGAAGGCCGAGGCGCAGGGCGCGCAGATCCCCGACTTCGTGAAGCGGGCGGAGCCGGGCGGCGCCGCGGTGGAGTCCTACCGCAACGCGTACCAGAAGGCCGGGCAGCTCTACCGCCAGGGCACCCCGCAGCCGGGCGACCTGGTGTTCTTCGGCGCCGACGGCGGAAGCCACATCGGCATCGTCGAGCGCGTGGAGAACGGGAAGGTCTACACCATCGAGGGGAACACCTCGGACCAGGTGGCCCGCCGCTCCTACAGCTTGAGCGATCCGTACATCAACTCGTTCGGCCGGACCTTCGGCGAGAAGATCCCGCCCGACGCGCAGCTCGGCGGCCCGGCGAACCTCCAGGCTTCTCCGGGCGGCGGCGGTGGTGGTGGTGGTGGCGCGAGCGCGGCGGGTGGCGGCGGCGGTGGTGGCGGCGGCGGCTCGATGGCGGCCCGCTCGGGTGGTGGTGGCGGTGGCGCGGCTCCGGCGGGTGGCGCGGGCGGCGGCGGCGGTGCCCCGGCGGCGGGTGGCGCAGGTGGTGCCGGCGGCGCGGGTGGCCCGGCTGCTGCGGCGGCGAAGTGGGACAGCCTGATGGACCAGCTGATGCAGTTGCTCCAGGGCAACGGGTCCGAGGAGGACATCGAGAAGGCGCTGGAGAAGATGTTCCCCGGGATGGACAAGAAGCAGCTCAAGCAGCTCGCCAAGCAGATGAAGAAGCACCCCGAGCTGGCCAAGATGATGAAGGCCAAGCCGGAGATGGCGCAGAAGCTCCAGCAGGCGGCGCAGCAGGGCGGCAAGGAGATGAACGCCGCGCTGAAGCAGATGGAGCACGCCGCGGACGGGTTCCAGGGGAAGGACGCCAAGGCCAACCCGACGCAGCTCCAGCCGGGCGCCCCCGGCGGGATGGACGCGCTGTCCGCGCTGCTGCCGAAGCTGACCCAGGAAGTGGCCCAGCTCACCCAGACGGTGATGCAGATGACCCGCCTGGCGCAGGTGATGTAGCCGGGTCCTCCGGCTCAGCCCTTGAACAGCTCCCGCGCGATGACCACGCGCTGGATCTGCGAGGTGCCCTCGTAGATCTGGATCAGCTTGGCGTCGCACATCAACTTCTCGACCGGGAACTCCTTCATGTACCCGTAGCCGCCGAACACCTGCACCGCGTCGGTGGTGACGCGCATCGCGGTGTCGGCGGCGAACGCCTTGGCGTAGCTGGACTCAAGGGTGTTGCGCTGCTTCTGGTCCAGCAGCCACGCGCTGTGGTGGACGAGCAGCCGGGCGGCGTGCAGGTCCTTCGCCATGTCGGCGATCATGAACTGCACCGCCTGGAAGTCGCGGATCGGCTTGCCAAACTGCTGCCGGGTGGAGGCGTACTCCAGGCAGTGCTCCATGGCCGCCCGGCCCAGGCCCACCGCCATCACCGCGGTGATCGGCCGGCTGTTGTCCAGCGTCTCCATCGCCAGCCGGAAGCCGTCCCCCTCCGCGCCGATGCGGTTGGCGGCCGGCACCCGCACGTCCTCGAAGTGGAGGGTGACGGTGTTGGAGGCGCGCTGGCCCATCTTGTTCTCGTGCTTGCCGGTAGAGAAGCCGGGCGGGCGGCCCTCCACCACCAGGCAGACCTGCGCCTTGTTGCGCTTGCTCCGGTCCAGCGTGGCGAACACGGTGTACTGGTCGGCGTGTTCGCCGTTGGTGATGAAGCACTTGTCGCCGTTGAGGACGTAGTGGTCGCCGTCGCGGCGCGCGATGGTCGACATCCCGCCCACGTCGGAGCCGGCCCCAGGCTCGGTGAGCGCGAACGAGCACAGCCGGAACTTCTCCGTGAACGGCGCCGCCAGCCGCCGCTTCTGCTCGTCCGTCCCGCCGATCAGGATGGGCAGCAGCGCCAGGTCGTTGGCGATCATCGACGTCGCCACGCCCGCGCACCCCCACGCCAGCTCCTCCACCACCAGCGCCTGGTCCAGGTGCGACAGGCCCGCGCCGCCGTACGCCTCCGGCACGTTCAGGTTCAGCAGGCCCGCCTCCATCGCCTCCGCCAGCAGCTCCTTGGGGAAGTACGAGCGCTCGTCGTACCCGGCGGCCTTGGGGCGGATGCGCTCGCGCGCGAACTTGCGCGCCGCCTCCTGGAGGGCGCGCTGCTGGTCGGAGAGGGCGAAGTCCATGAGGCCCCTCTCTACTTCACTTCTTGGGGACCTTCTCCCAGTCGGCGAGGAACTTCTTGATGCCGATGTCCGTCAGCGGGTGGTTGGCGAGCTGCTGGATGACGCTGAACGGGAGGGTGGCC
>DATBSS010000695.1:0-15005 GCA_036559665.1 Myxococcaceae bacterium | reverse complement strand
CCAAGGCCAGGTGAACCAGAGGACCATCATCCTCAATGACGGTCCCATCGAGAGCATCCTCGAGGATCAACTGGGGTCGTCCGTGCTGGAGACCGGCACCCGAGTCTACGGCAAGGTCTGGACCTCTGGTCCCAACGTGGTGATCCGGTACTACGAAGCACACCCACTCGATCCGGGAGAGACGCTGGCGATCTGCGCAGTGGCACGCCTGGACGAGGGAGAACTCAAGAAGAAGC
This sequence comes from Myxococcaceae bacterium, assembly GCA_036559665.1. Lineage (GTDB taxonomy): Bacteria > Myxococcota > Myxococcia > Myxococcales > Myxococcaceae > DASRBA01. The sequence goes on along the minus strand of DATBSS010000695.1, from coordinate 14,769 downwards.
CCGGTCCGGCTCCGGGCAGCGCCGTGCTTGAGTACTCCACGGCTCGTCTCGTCGTCGTCGACGCCTTCCGCTGACAGCGCGTGCTCAGTGGCCGTCCTTCCCGGCCCCGTAGTCCCCTCCCGGCGAGTCCCAGGTGTCCTTTGCCTTCGACGCGGTGGGATCCTCAGCGGGAACGCCGAACGCCTTGCGGAACAGCCACCACCCGAAACCGAGCACGGCGCTTCCGCCCGCCAGGATGATGAACGCCTTCGAGCCCGGGTCCATGTTCGCCTCCGCGCGGATGAGTGTAGTCGCCGCCGCGGCCAGCGGTTAAAGAGCGGCGATGCGCCTGGTGATCTTCGGAGCGACGGGAGGGATTGGCCGTGAGGTGGTCTCTCAGGCGCTCGACCAGGGCCACGAGGTGGTCGCCATCGCCCGCAACCCGGACGGCGTCGGCCGCGCACACGAGCGCCTCCGGCTCGTGAAGGCGGACATCCTGGACGCTTCGACCTACGACCGCGAGCTGGCCGGCGCGAGCGCGGTGATCGGCACGCTGGGCGCGCGCAGCCGGCCCAAGGGGCCCATCTCGCTCTGCACGGACTGGGCGAAGCACCTCATCCCCGCCATGCAGGCGCAGGGCGTCTCGCGGCTCGTCGCCGTCACCGCCGGCGCCTACGTCCGCGCCAGCCCCCCGCCGCTCTTCTTCCGCCTCGTCCTCCAGCCCATTCTCCTGAGCGTCCTCCGCCATCTGTACGACGACCACCAGCGGATGGAGGAGGTCGTCGCCGCCAGCCCGCTCCGCTGGACCATCGTCCGCCCGTCCCGCCTCCTGGATCGCCCGAGGACGGGAACGTACCGGACGGCGATCGACGATCTCGTCACCGGCAGCATGTCCATCCCCCGAGCCGACGTCGCGGACTTCATGCTCAAGTGCGCGGTGGGGGATTCGCACGTGCGCGAGCGCGTTTCGGTCTCCACGTAGTGGTCGTCGGGGCGCCGTGCGTGGACGCCTTCCGCTGAGCTCCGCCTCCGCGGCGTTCGGTGCTAATGAGCACGCCCACTGTTCAGCGGGAGGGGTGCCATGTCGCGTCGGCTCGTCACGGGGTTCGCGGTGTTGTGCGTCGGAATGCTGGCGGCCTGCAAGGGTGAAAAGGGCGACCAGGGTCCCCCGGGGCCGGAGGGCGTGCAGGGCGCGCAGGGCGACCGTCCCCTGGTCGCGGCCAACGGAGGGATCGTCGGCGACGGGACCCCGGGCAACCCCATCGCCGTCGACCGGCAGGTGGTCCCGTCGAAGGGTGAGAGCAACCGCATCATCGAGGCGGAGGGGGCCTCGGCCACCGGGCTGGGCGTGGTCCAGACCAACGCCAAGGCGTCCGGCGGATCGATCCGCTTCGCCGCCGCCAGCGCTTCCGCGGGTGGGGTGGTGTGGCGCGTCGAGAAGGCCCAGGTCGGGGCGCTGGCCACCGGCACCACGTTCGTTTCACTGAACGCGGCGGTCACCAACAACGTGCTGACCTCCAACCTGGCGACGCTCCGGTGCGGCGCCACGCGCGGGACACCGGTGGAGGTGGGCACCGCCGTCACCATGCATCCCAATGACTTCCCGGCCGGTGGCGCCTTCAAGACCTTCGAGATCGTCTGCGCGTGGTTGCCGGACGACACCGACCAGTACGTCGAGGTGACCGACTTCGCGATCGGCGTGACCGACCTCTCCGTCGACTTCATCCGCGTGATGCCGCGGCCGCAGGCCCCCTGGGACGGGGCGTCCGGGAGCGGTCAGGACCACGCCTTCTGCGTCGGAACGACCTATTCCTATACACGCTACCAGGCGGCCACGCTCTGCAAGGGCATCGGCATGCGGTTGTGCACCCTGGCCGAGTTGAGCGCGTACGCCGAGGCGGACTACGCCTCGTGCTGCTGGGGCTGGGTCGCCGACCTGGGCAGCAACCTGACGACGACCCAGGGGATGGTGGCGTACCCCATGTACTCGTCGCAGACCACCACGGTCATCCCGGGAGGATGCGGCGGAAATCCCGGCGGCTTGCGCTTCCAGAACAATCAGCCCAACACCAACACCTGGGCGGCGCACTGCTGCAAGTAGGCGTGGTAAACGCGCCCCCATGAACGTCGTGGTCGTCGGGGCGCAGTGGGGGGATGAGGGGAAGGGGAAGGTGGTGGACCTCCTCACGGAGCACGCCCAGGTCGTGGTCCGGTTCCAGGGGGGCAACAACGCCGGGCACACGCTGGTGGTGGGCGGCGAGAAGACGGTGCTGCACCTCATCCCCTCCGGCATCCTCCACCCGAACAAGACCTGCGTCATCGGCAACGGCGTGGTGATCGACCCCACCGTCCTCGTGGGGGAGATCGACCGCCTCAAGCAGCGCGGCTTCCTGCAGGACGACCGCGCGCTCCTGGTCTCCCTCAACGCCCACGTCATCTTCCCCTGGCACAAGCAGCTGGACCTCCTCCGCGAGAAGGCCCGCGGGGGCGCCGCCATCGGCACCACCGGCCGCGGCATCGGCCCCGCCTACGAGGACAAGGTCGCCCGCCGCGGCATCCGGGTCCGCGACCTCCTCGCCCCCGACCGCCTGAACCGGAAGATCACCGAGCGCCTTCCCTCCGCCCACGAAGAGCTCAAGGACCTCGCCTCCCGCGCCGGCGTCCCCGTTCCCACCCTCGAAGCCGCGCATATCGCCACCGAGTACCTCGCCCTCGGCGATCGCCTCCGCCCCCACGCCACCGACGCCTCCCTCTTCCTCCACCGCCAGCTCCAGGCCGGCGCCAAGGTGCTCTTCGAGGGCGCCCAGGGCACCCTCCTCGACGTCGACCACGGCACCTACCCCTTCGTCACCTCCTCCAACTGCGTCGCCGGGAACGCCGCGGTGGGCTCGGGCATCGGCCCCACGCAGATCGACCAGGTGCTGGGCATCAGCAAGGCGTACACCACCCGCGTCGGCGCCGGCCCCTTCCCCACCGAGCTCACCGGCGAGCTGGGCGAACGCCTGCGCAAGGTGGGCGCGGAGTTCGGCGCCACCACCGGCCGCCCGCGCCGCTGCGGCTGGCTGGACGGCGTGGTGCTCCGCTTCGCCGTCCGCGTGAACGGCCTCTCCAGCATCGCGCTCACCAAGCTGGACGTCCTCTCCGGCCTCCCATCCCTCGAGGTCTGCGTCGCCTACGAGCTCGACGGCCGGCGGCTGGAGGAGCTGCCCTCCGACCCCGAAGATCTGGCGGTCGTGAAGCCCGTCTACGAGCGCCTCCCCGGCTGGGAGGAGACGCTCGCCGGCGCCCGCACCTTCTCCGCGCTCCCGGACGCCGCCCGCCGCTACGTCAAGCGCGTGGAGGAGATCTGCGGCGTGCCCGTCACCTGCGTCTCCGTCGGCGCCGACCGCGGCGAGACCATCCTCCTCCAGAACCCGTTCGCCTCCACGGCCCGAGCCTGAACATGCCCACCCCCGAGGAAACCGAGGCGCAGGTCCAGGCCCTCTCTGACGAGGACGACGAGGCGCGCGCCGGCGCCTACGAGTTCTTCTACTCGCAGCTCCTCCAGCCGGGCTCCGGCCCCGCGGCCGCCCACGCCGCGCCGCTCCTCATCGGCCTGGCCGCGGCCGCCGTCGTCCCCCAGCGCGCCCACCTCCTCGAGCTGCTCGACGCGCTCTCCGCCGTAGCGGCGCCGGCCGGGGAGCTCGCCGCGAGGCTGGCCGCCGGGGCCGGCATCTTCGCCGCGCTGCTGAAGGACGGGGACGCCGACGTCCGCCTCCAGGCCACCCAACTCGTGGCCCGCTGGCCCTCGTCGAAGGACGCCGCGGTGGCCTCCCTGCGCGCGCTCGCCGGGAAGGACGAGGACGAGCGCGTCCGCGCCAACGCGCTCCTGTCGATGACCTCCCTCGGCGCCCCGGACCGCGCGCTCGCCGAGGCATCCTTCCGCGCCGGCGAGGACCGCGCGCTCGAACGGCTCGCGGGCGCGGCCGCCCTGGTCTCCGAGCTCAAGGGCGAAGCCCCGGCCGAGGTCTTCGAGCACCTGCTCGCCGCCGCCACGGGCGACCCGGAGGCGCTGGAGCAGGCCGAGGTGCTCCCCGCGCTGGGCGATCCCTGGGGCACCGCCGCCGCCGCGCTCGGCCGGGCGCCGGCGGAGATGAAGGAGCGCGCGCTGGCCGCCCTCATCGAGACCTACGACGGGAGGCCGTGGGCCACCGACGAGCAGTCCGCCGGCCTGCTCCAGGCCGCGCTCGGCGGGAAGGCGGCCCCGGAGGCGCTGGCCGCGCTCTCGCCCGCGCAGAAGGACGCCGTCCGCGCCATCGCCGCCAAGCTCGCGGCGAACCCGGGCACCGGCGTGGCGATGAGCATCCAGGCGGTGATGCGCGAATTCGGCCTCCCCACCGGCGCGGCGGAGCTGGCCGCGCTCCTGGACGGAAGCGAAGCCGAGGCCGCGAGCGCTGGCGGCGCGCCCGCGGGCCGGAAGCCCTGGTGGAAGCTCTGGTAGCTCCCCGCCTCCGCTTGGGCCGTTACTTCGCGGCTTTGGGCTTGGCGGCGCCGCCCTTGCCCTTCGGCTCCATCTTCCCGGGGATTCCCTGCACGTACGGGCTGGTCTCCCCGGCGGCGAGGACGATCTCGATGCGCCGGTTCTGGCTCTTGTGGGCCGGCGTGTCGTTGGCAACGATGGGCTGGAACTCCCCGTAGCCCGCCACGGAGAGCTTGCCCGGGTCCACGCCCTGGTCCTGCAGGTGCTGCACCACCGCCATCGCGCGGGCCAGCGACAGGTGCCAGTTGCTGGGGAAGTTGCCTTTGGGGTCCACCGGGTCGTTGTCGGTGTGGCCCTCGACGCGGATGATCTTCCCCTTCACGTCCTTGAGCGCCTCGGCGACCTTGGTCAGCGCCGCCTGGCCCTCCTTGCCCAGCAGCGAGGAGCCCGAGGAGAAGAGGATCTTGTCCTTCATCTTCACCGTCATCTTCCCCTTCAGCTCCGAGAGCTCCACCTTGCCGGCCTGGATCTCGCCCTTGAGGCTCTGGGCCAGGCCCTCGTACTCGGAGGACTTCTTCTCCAGCTCCGCCTTCGCCTCGGCGAGCTGCTTGGAGGACTTGGAGAGCTCGTCGTACTTCGCCTGGAGGTCCCGCTGCTCCGCCTCCTTCCGGGCGACGTTGCCCTGCGACTCCTCGAGCTGCTTCTTGAGCCCCTCGTTGTCCGCCGCCAGCTGCGCCTTCTCCACCTCGAGTTGCTTGTTCTTCGCGTCCGCCGCGGCGGCCTGCTCCTCCGCGGACCTGGCTTTCTGTCCGTTCGCCTCGACGTCCTTCAACGCCGCGTCCAGCTGCTCCTTCGGCACCAGGCACGCGCACACCAGCGCCCCGATGGCGACTGCGATCACCCTGCGCATCACGCCTCCCTTGGCTTCGTGGCCTGCGAAACCACACGAAATACAACACGGGCCTACAACACCGGATGGTGGGTGGGCCAGCGCCACGTCTCGCACGTCGGGCGCGCCCGGCGCTGATTGACACCGCGAAAGACGCTGTGGTCCCCTCGGCGCCATGTCCGAGACCGCCGTCATCGTCGAAGCCGTGCGCACCGCGCGCGGGAAGAAGAAGGGCAGCCTGGTCGGTACCCACCCCCTCGACCAGGCGGCGCACGTGCTCAACGCCGCCATCCGCCGCACCGGCATCGACCCCCTTCAGGTCGAGGACGTGGTGATGGGGTGCGTGTCCCAGGTGGGCGAGCAGAGCATGAACATCGCGCGCGGCGCGGTGCTGGCCGCGGGCCTCCCCATCGAGCTGGCCGGCAACACGGTGAACCGCTTCTGCGGCTCCGGCCTCCAGGCGGTGAACTACGCCGCCATGCAGGTGATGGCCGGCCAGGCGGAGATCGCCATTGGCGGCGGCGTGGAGGCCATGAACCGCGTCCCCATGGGCTCGGACCTCAACGGGCCGGGCGAGGGGCCGGCGTCCCCCGCGCTGACGGCGCGCTTCCCGGACCTCGTCCCGCAGGGTCTCTCCGCGGAGCTGATCGCCGGGAAGTGGAAGCTCTCCCGCGGCCAGCTCGACGAGTTCTCCGCCGCTTCGCAGCAGAAGGCCGGGCGCGCCATCCGCGAGGGCCGCTTCAAGAAGGAGATCGAGCCCATCGAGGTGAAGGGCCCGGACGGCGCCGCCGTCCGCTTCGACACCGACGAGCATTGCCGCCCCACCACCACCGTGGAGGCGCTGGCCGCGCTCAAGCCGGTCTTCAAGCCGGACGGGGTCATCCACGCCGGCAACTCCTCCGGCATCGTCGACGGCGCCGCCGCCGTGGTGGTGACCTCCGCGAGGAAGGCGCGGTCGCTGGGCCTGAAGGCGCGCGCGAAGATCATCTCCACCGCGGTGGCCGGTTCGGACCCGGTGCTGATGCTCACCGGCCCCATCCCCTCCAGCCGCAAGGCGCTCCAGCGCGCCGGGCTGGCGGTGAAGGACATCGACCTGTGGGAGATCAACGAGGCCTTCGCCCCGGTGCCCATCGTGGTCGGCCAGGAGCTGGGCATCCCGCTGGACCGGATCAACGTGAACGGTGGGGCCATTGCCCTGGGGCACCCGCTGGGCGCGACCGGCGCCATCCTGGTGGCCACCCTCCTCAACGAGCTGGAGCGCCGCGACCTCCGCTACGGCGCCGCCACGCTCTGCATCGGCTACGGGATGGGCGTGACCACCATCATCGACCGGAAAGTGGATTGAGCCTGGTGGTTGCGGCCGGCAGGCCGCGCCTCAGCATCCCCTGGTTCGGGGACTGACCGGGCTGACCCAGTCGGGAGACAGGCGGACGCCGAACCGGTCCCGCAACACCGCGGCCTCCGCCTCCGGCTTCTCCACCGGCGTGGTCTTCCGCTCCACGCCGAGCGTCTCGATCAGCCGCCCCTCGCTCAGGGTGATGCGCCCGCGCGCGGTGGCCAGCGTGCACAGGCGCCGCCGCGTGAACGGCGACTCCGGCGACGTCTGGTGCCAGTGGCACATGGGGAGGAACTCCTCCATGCGCCGGGACACCAGCGTGAACCGGTACTGCCGCTCCCAGCGCTCGCTGCCGGCGCGCCGCTCGTAGAGCCAGCCACCGCCCTCCGCGCTCGGCCCCCGGTCCCGGGGGGCGCTGATGTGGCCGCCTCCGGCCGCTTCCTCCAGGCTCAGCCGGTACGCGCGCTCGCCGTCGGTGTGGTCGCCGGGCTGGAGCGGGAGCGGCTCCAGGAAGCCCTCCCCGAAGCCCACGTCGCACAGGAACGGCCGGTCCAGGTCCACGCGGAGCGCCAGGTGATCGAACTCCGGCCCCAGCGCGCCCGCCGACGAGTAGACGCGCGCGGAGAGGCGGGTGACCTGGAAGCCGAGCGACTCCAGCAGCCACCCGAACAGCCCGTTCAGCTCGTAACAGAAGCCGCCGCGGCGCTCGCGGACGATCTTCTGGAACAGCGCCTCCGGCTCCAGGCGGATCCGCCGGCCGAGGTGGATGTCCAGGTTCTCGAAGGGGACGGCCAGGAGGTGGGCGCGGTGCAGGGCCCGGAGCGCGCCCTCGTCCGGCGCCGCCGGCCGCGTTGCCGCCAAACGCTCCAGGTACTCCGACGCGTTCATCGCCAGGGCGATGATGCGCTATGTAGAAGGCGCCATGCACGCCCGAACCCCCGGCCTTCTGGCCATCTCGTTGCTCCTGCTCGCGGCCGCCCCGGCGCCGTCCCCGGATGCCCAGGCCGCCTTCGACCGCGGTGAGCGCGCCCTCGCCGAGGGCCGGCTGGACCAGGCGATCGCCGCGTACAAGGAGGCGCTCTCCAAGACACCCGGCTACGCCGCGGCCCTCAACGGCCTGGGGCTGGCGTTCTTCAAGCAGGACCGCAAGCCGGAGGCGATCCAGCAGTTCCGCGCCGCCACCGAGGCCAACCCGTCCTTCGCGCTGGCCTGGTCCAACCTGGGCTTCGCCTCGCGGAAGATGGGGGACGGGGCCGCCGCCGTCGCCGCCTACGAGAAGTACGTGGCGCTCGCGCCGGACGACCCGGACGGGCTCTACGGGCTGGCGGAGTCGTACCGGATGGCCGGAGACTCCGCGAAGGCCATCCCCGCCTACGAGCAGTACGTGGCCAAGGAGAGGCGGCCCTCGGAGCAGAAGTGGGTCCAGAAGGCGCGCGACCAGATCGCCGCCCTCAAGGCCCCGGCCTCGGGGACCGCGACCGCGGCCGCCCCGGTCCCCCCGCCCTCGCCCGCGAGCGATCGCCCGGCAGCGTCCCCCGTGCTGGTCCCGCAGCCCGTGCCGTCCGGGCTGCCCGCGGGCGGCACCGCCGCGCCGGCGCTGGCGCAGCAGCGGATCGCCGACGGGGACGCGCAGATGAAGGGATCCCGCTACCGGGACGCCTCCTTCGCCTACCAGGACGCGGTGAACGCGGACCCCAGCAACACCGAGGCGCTCTTCAAGCTGGCGCGCGCCTTCGCCACGCTCGGCTACTACCAGCAGGCGATCGAGAAGTGGGGCCGGGTGATCGAGATCACCCAGGACCCGGCCATCAAGAAGAGCTGCCAGGACAACATCCTCCGCGCGCAGGCCAAGCTCGTCGAGTCCGGGGGCAGCTCGCCCCAGGCGCAGGGCCTGCCCCCCGGCTCCGGCCCCATCGCCGAGAGCACCCGCGAGAAGGCGCGGCAGCACTACGAGCAGGGCGTCCTCCAGATCAACGGCAGGGACTTCACCGGGGCGCTGGCCTCGCTGACCCAGACCATCCAGCTCGAGCCGACCCTGGCCATCGCCTACGTGGCGCGGGGGAGCGCGAACATCGGCCTGCGCCGCTACGCCCAGGCCGCCGCCGACTACCAGTACGCGCTCAAGCTGGACGGCAGGCTGGCCTCGCCGCTCTACGGGCTGGGCGAGGCGTACCGGGGCCTCGGGCGACCGCTGGAGGCGCGCGGCTGGTACGAGAAGTACATTGCCTCGCAGGGAACGGACGCGCGCGAGGATCTCCGTACCGAGGCGCGTCAGAAGCTGCAGAAACTCTAGGCGCCACGCGGATCTGCGTGTGGGTGTGGCGATCCCCTCGCCCTCGCCTTACCCTTGGGCCATGGAGGGTCTGGAGCGAGGCCAAGGGACGCTGGTGTTCAGGCCCCGGCCCATCCTCGCCGCGCTGATGGCGGCCGCGGGAATCGTCTGGATCGCGACGCTGATCTACCTGTTCCGGTTCGAGGGCGTTCCCACCAAGACGTTCATCTCGGCCGGCTTCTTCATCGTCTTCTTCGGCATCTCGCTGGCGTACTACGCGCGCACCGCCATCGTGGTGGACCAGAGCGGCGTGACGTACCGGGGCATCGTCCGCACCCAGCGCTTCAGCTTCGCGGACATCCTGAAGGTGGACGTGATGCCGGGCCCGGTGACGGTCTACGCCGTCCGCTTCCGGGGCCGCTTCGTCCACTTCACGAGCTTCTTCGCGCAGCACCGGCGCTTGATGGAGCTGCTGGTGGATCGCGCGGGTCTGGCGCCGCAGCGCGGCTGAAGCTCCAGGTCACCAACGCGCCGGCCAGCGCCAGCGCCACACCCGCCAGCAGCAGCGCTCCGTCCAGGCGCGCCCGTCGCGCGGGCCGCTCGCCCGTGCCCGCCGGGTCCGAGCCGGACAAGGAGGGCAGCTCGTCCGTGGTGGCCTGCGGGCTGGGTGCCTCGGCAGGCGGCGCCGCCGCGGGCCCGGGCGCGGGCGCCGGCTCGCGCGCCGGGCCGCCATAGCGCATCAGCGTGGCGCCCACCTCGATCAGGTCCCCGTCCATCAGCGCCCGGGGGTGGATGACCCGCTGCCCGTTCACCAGCACGCCGTTGGCGGTGCCCAGGTCCTCGATGAACAGGCCGCCCTCGCGCACGGTGATCCGCGCGTGGCGGCGGGAGACGTGGCGGTCGCGCACCCGGATGGCCGCCGACTCGCCGCGCCCCAGCTCCGTCTGGCCGTCCGCCAGCGGGTAGCTGCGGCCGAGGTCGAGGCCGGTCAGGCACTGGAGCGTCCCGGCGCGGGAGGTTGGCGCGTCCAGCGCGCCGAGCAGCTCGCGCGCTACCGCCACCGTCTCGGCGCTCCTCGGCGTCTCCAGCCGCGCGTCCCGCGGATGCCGGAGCCACGCGCGATCGCCCAGGTGGAGGGTCTCGCCCGGCAGCAGCAGGCGCTTGCGGCCGGCCGGGCAGGGCAGCCGGTCCACCACGAACGGGCGGCGGCCCTCGACCACCACCGTCCCGGCCTCCACCACCACCGTGACCAGCTTGGGCGGCACTCCCTTCACCCGCACCCGGTCCGACTCCGCGCCGCCCACCGTCGACACGCCGTCGGGCACCTCCACCAGCGTCCGCGCCTCGTCCTCGGAGATCTCGAGCTTCATGGGCCTACCCCTGAGCAAGGCAGGTGCCGGGCCCTCCACCGCCCGACTGCCGGTGAGTCCGGGTGCTTGCAAACAGGTGTGGAAAGCACCTTCCGTCCGAGCCTAAAGACGGGGTTGCATGCGAACGGTACGGTGGTGCGCGGTGGTCCTCGTGGCGGCCCTGGGGGCTTGCCGGGATGAGCAGGCCGGTCCGAAGACGCCGAACGCGCCGCCGATGGAGCCGGTGACGCCGAGGCCACTGGAGCCGCTGGCGGCGCCGGGTCCCACGACGCCCATGGGGCCCTCGGCCTCGACGCCCCCGCCCCAGAGCGGCCCGGCGCAGTCGATGCCTCCCCCCCAGGTCACCCGCGGCGCGGTGCTGGACGCGGCGCCGAAGGACCTCACCTTCAAGAGCGGGGCGACGTTCGGCGGCGGGACGGTGCAGTACCTGGGCAGCAAGCTGGAGCCGGCGCAGCCGATCGCCGGGCAGCCGCTGAAGATGTCGCACTACTTCAAGGCGCTGAAGGCGCAGCCCCATGGGTACCAGTTCTTCCTCCACCTGGTGGAGCCGCAGAGCCTCCAGATGCTGGCCAACCTCGACCACGAGCTGCAGGGCGGGGGGATGCCGCTGGGGAGCTGGCCGGAGGGCAAGGTGGTGGAGGACGTGCACGGCATCCTCATCCCCGAGAACTTCAACGGCGGCCTCCGCCTGCTGATGGGGTTCTGGCAGGGGGACCAGCGCCTCCCGGTGGACGACCCCAAGGCCCAGGACGGCGCCAACCGGATGGTGGGGCCGGTGTTCCAGGTGGCGGCGGGCGTGGCGACCGCTTCGCCCACTCCGCCCGCGGTGGAGCCTCCGGCCGCGACCGCACCTCCCTCGTCACCGCCTGCGGAACCGGCCGAGAACCTCCCGGCGTACACCGTCAAGCGCGCGAAGAAGGCGCCGCAGATCGACGGCGATCTCTCCGACCCGGCGTGGGTGGACGCGGCGGCGGTGGACCTGGTGGGCAGCTTCGACGGGCGCCGGCCGTCGAAGCGCACCACCGCGCGCCTCCTCTACGACGACCAGAACCTCTACGTGTCCTTCGACTGCGAGGACGCGAACATCCAGGGCACCCTCTTCAAGCGCGACGACGCCATCTACACGCAGGAGGCGGTGGAGATCTTCGTGGACGCGGACGGCGACGGGCGCACGTACAACGAGCTGGAGGTCTCGCCCAACAACACCCTCTTCGACGCCTACTTCCCCGAGCGCCGCACCGGCATGGATCTCTCCTGGGACTCCGCCACGCGCACCGGGGTGAAGTTCAAGGGCACCATCAACAACCCGTCCGACAAGGACCAGGGCTGGACGGTGGAGATGGCGATCCCCATCGCGAAGCTGGCCAAGGTGCCCCGCGTCCCGCCGAAGAAGGGCGACTCGTGGCGTTTCAACCTCTACCGGCTGGACATCGACCAGGGGCGGCAGGAGGGGATGGCCTTCTCACCCCTCTTCGTCGGCGATTTCCACCACCTGCCCCGGTTTGGGCGCCTGAACTTCGACTGAGGGCTCCTGCTCCGGGGCGCCCTCGGCGCCGGGGTCGATGCTCCAGGGAGCGTCCGCCACTGAACGCTCGGTGGGGTCGCCCAGGAAGTGGATGAAGCCGTTGAGCTCCAGGGTGTCCACCAGCTCCTCCGCCTCCAGGGAGGAGAGGCTGCGCTCCTGCGCCAGCACGTCGCGCATCAGCGCCTTCCCGCGCAGGTAGCCGAGCGGCGGGACCTCGGAGAGCCGCTGCTTCAGGGTCCCGGCCAGCTCACGGAGATCGATGTCCTCGGGCCGCATCTCCTTCAAGGTGCGGCGCGCCCGGCGCGGCTTCAACCCGCTCCTCCCAGCGCCCTGTGCCCGGGCGGAAGGTCGACAGCCGGATCCGGTCTCCGTCGGTCTCGAAGCGGACGGCGCCTTCCTCGTCCGTGCGCAGGCAGGTCGCTCCCGCCGCCTGGGTCCGCTCCACCACCTCTGGAGCGGGCAGCCCGAAGCGGTTGTGCGCGCCCACCGAGAAGACGGCGAAGCGCGGCGCCGAGCGCGCCAGGAATTCCGGGGTGGAGGAGGTCCGCGAGCCGTGGTGCGGCGCCTTGAGCACGGTCGTAGGGCCCGTCTCCGGCAGCGCGCCCTCCGCCGCCGATTCGATGTCCCCGGTGAGCAGCACGGCCGCCGAGCCCAGGCGCACGCGGAGCACGACGCTCCGGTCGTTCACGCCCTCCAGCAGCACCCGGTCCGCCGGCGGCCCCAGCACCTCGATCACCGCGTCGCCCACGCGCAGTGGCGGGTGGCCGCGCTCCACTGCCTCCACGGCGGCGCCATGGCCCTCCGCCGCCGCCCGGAGCCGGTCCAGCAGCTCGCCGCTCCGCTCGCCCGCGCCGATCCACACCCGGTCGGTGGGGACCGCCGACACCGCGGTGATGAGCCCCAGCGCGTGGTCCGGGTGGGGATGGGAGAGCACCGCCAGCGACAGGCGGCCGACCCCGGCCTCCGCCAGCGCGGGGAGGACGATCTTCCGCCCCACGTCCGCGCCGCCGGGCACGCCGCCGCCGTCCACCAGCGCGTGCTCGCCGCGGGAGCTGATCAGGATGGCGTCGCCGTGGCCCACGGAGAGGAAGGTGACCGACAGCGGGGCCGCCGCCAGCGCGGGCCGGATGAGCGCCGCCGCCAGCGCCGCCGGGGCCAGGGCGCCCAGCCACCGCGCCCGCCCGCGCGCGAGCGCGAAGGCCAGCACGCCGGAGACGTACAGCAGGGCGAGCCACGGCCCGAAGGAGGGGAGCGACGGCGCGGCCCAGGGGAAGGCCGCGAACCAGCGCGCGAGGAGGAGGAGCCACGCGGCGGCGTGCGTCCCCAGCCAGAGCAGGGGCGCGGCCCAGGCGCCGAGGGCCAGGTGCGCCGCGCCGCCTACGGCCGCGAGTACGGTGAGCGCGGCCACCAGCGGCGCGCCCGCCACGTTGGCGAGGATGCCGGCCACGCTCACCCGGTGGAAGGCCGAGGCGCAGAGCGGGAGCGAGGAGATGGTCACCGCCAGTCCGGCGCACAGCAGCGAGAGGGCGGCCTCGCCGGTCCGCAGCAGGCGGTACCGCCAGCGGCGGGTCGTGGTTGGACGGGGCGGCGGGAGCGGGATGGCCGCGCGGATCGCCGGCGCCACCACGATCAGCGCCGCCACCGCCGCGAAGGAGAGCTGGAGGGAGAGATCGCCCGCGCCGGAAGGCTCCAGCGCCAGCAGCACCAGCGCGCTCGCGGCGAGGGCGCTGAGGCCGTCCGCGCGGCGCGAGACCGCGAAGCCCAGCAGCCCGGCGGTGAGCATGGCCGCGGACCGGACCGCGGGCGGCTGCCAGCCGGTGAAGGCCACGTAGCCCCAGACCCACGGCAGCGCCAGCGGGCCCGCCAGCACGCGCGCATCGCGCCGGCGGGCGCCGGGCCACGCCCAGACCAGGACGCGGCGGGTGAGCGCGACCATCACCAGCGCGAGCGCCGCCACGTGCAGCCCGCTCACGGAGAGCACGTGGGCCAGCCCGCTCCGGGCGAAGGCGTCCTCCACCTCGTCCGGGAGCGCGGCGCGTTCTCCGGCCGCCAGCGCCGAGTAGAGCGCGGCAGCCTCGGGGGAGGGGGCCTGGGTGGAAGCGGCGTCAGACACGCGGTGGCGGGCGCGCTCCAGCCAGCGAAGCGGGGCGGGGGCGGGGGACACCACCACCAGGTGGTCCGGGTCGAGCGTGCCATGGAAGAGGAGCGCCTGGCCGGCGCGCGCGGCCGCCAGGTCCAGCTCTCCCGGGTTGGCGGCGGGCCTCTCCGGCTTGAGCCGCGCCTCGATCAACACGCGGTCGCCGGGGATCAGCTCGGCGGTCTCCGGTGGTCCGTAGATCCGCGCGCGGACCCGGGCGGGCGCGCCGGCGGCGCGGGCCACGGCGAGCTGGAACCGCACGCCGTCCGGGGCGCGGTCCACCCGCTCCACCTCGCCCTCCAGCCGCACCGGGCGGCCCGGGGCGTCCAGCGCGCCGGGAGGAACCTCCGGGGTCGCCTCCAGCGTCGCAAGGCCGAAGCCGAGGGCGGCGGCGCCCGTTAAGAGAAGGAGGTGTGCGCCGGTGCGGCGGTGGATGAGCCACGCCGTAAGGATTGCTGCTACCGCGAGGAGGAATATTCCCGGACCAGGGCCCGTTGTCCGCCCTAGCCACGCGCCGAGGGCCAGGCACGCGGCAGGAAAGAAGGTCGGACGCGACCCGAGATCTCTCCACCTCCACCCCCCCACGCCCCACCCCCAGCCACACACGCCCCGGAAGTGGCAGAGGTTAGCGTTGGTGGATGGCAGAGGTCAAGACGGATAGTTTGAAAAACAGTGTGTGTTGTGGTAGTTACGGGCGCCCTTTTTTCCCAGAAGGGCTTCTTCAACGGAGGCGGTCCGAGTGCAGACAAGCTTCAAGACCGGCGACAAGGCTGTGTACCCTGGACAGGGCGTCGGCGAGGTC
>DATBSS010000694.1:0-5774 GCA_036559665.1 Myxococcaceae bacterium | reverse complement strand
CGCGTCGGTCGCCGCCTCCTCGGCGACGGCGTGGCGCTGGCCGAGGATGCCGTGCTCGATAAGCTCGCGGTCTTTTGGCTCCGGGTCGCGGAGCTTCATCAACGAGTCGACGAAGAAGCGGTAGCCGCGGTCGGTGGGGATGCGCCCGGCGGAGGTGTGCGGCTTCTCCAGGAAGCCCAGCTCCTCCAGGTCCGCCAGCACGTTGCGGAGTGTCGCCGAGGAGACCTCGAAGTCGCGGGTGAGCTGGGAGCTGCCCACCGGGCCGCCGGTGGAGATGTGCTCGCGGACCACCGCCCGGAGGACGTCTTTTTCGCGCTCACCCAGGTCGTCAGCCATCGGACGGGATCGGTCAGGGCTCCAAGGGTGAAAATGCTAGGCAGCGCCCCCCGCCCTTTCAACTCCCCGAGCCTGCCCGCGGTCCAGAGGAGCAGCCACGGCCAGCGGACACATTCCCGCGCTACGCTCCCGCGCCCCGTGCGCCCAGCCCTCCCCATCACGCTCCTCACGCTCGCTGGAATCGCGGCGTGCCACACCCCGGGCTCGTTCACCCCACGGGTAGACGGCGTCGAGGTGCGCGACGAGCTGGAACCGCTCCTCCGCGGCGTGCGCGCGGCGCCGGACGACCGCGCCGCCGGCGAGGCCTGGAACCGGCACATCGCCGAGGTCGGGCTCCCGACCGAAGGCGTGCGCCCCGAGCCCCTCGGCAAGGCCATCCGCGCCTCGTTCCCGCAGCTCGAATCCCTCTCCACCGCCCTCCCGGCCGACGTGCGCGAGGTCGCCTCGGCGGTCGGCGCGCTCCATGGCCGCTCCGTCGGCGCGCGTATCTGGCTCGTCGCCCTCCCCGCCGACACCCCGCTCCTCGACCAGCCCGACCGCATCCTCCTCAACGCCCGCGCCCCTGCCGCCGCGAACCCCCTCGCGCGCCGCGCGCTCCTCGCCCGCTCGATGAGCGCCACCCTCCTCCCCTCTACCTCCGGCTCCCTCGGCCCGCTCGCTGGCACCGTCTACTCCCGGTCACTTAGCGCCGTCGCGGCCCTCACCGTGGTCCCGGGAGCGCCCACCTCTGCCCTCACCGGCCGCTCCGAGGACGACGCCGCCAGGCTGCGCTCGCGCCTCCCGCTCCTCGCCCGCGAGCTGCTCGCCTCCCTCGACTCCGCGGCCCCATCCCAGGTGGACCGCTTCTTCGGCGCGTCGAGCCCGGACCCGCTGCTCCCGCGCGGAAGCGGCGCCTTCCTCTGCGTGGAGCTGGGCGCGGCGCTGACCCGCGACCTCGGTTCGGCCGAGAAGGCGGTCCGCCTCACCCCGGGCGAGTTCCGCCGCCACGCCTCGCAAGCGCTCCAGCGCCTGGCCTCCGCGCCCTGAAAAACCGTGCCTTCGAGCGGGTGCAACGCACTGGACAGGCTCCCTTTCCGCCTGCGACTTGGCCCTTCCCATCCCACCTCCGCGCTGCGTACTGTGCGCCGCGTCATCCGGCGCCTCTCCACTCCGGCGCCCATTCGAGGAGCAGCACATGACGAAGACGGCGAAGGACGTGCTCGCGTACGCCAAGGATCGCGGCGCGGTGATGGTGGACCTGAAGTTCATGGATTTCCTGGGGATGTGGCAGCACTTCACCGTCCCGGTGGCCGAGCTGACCGAGGAAGTGTTCGAGGAGGGCCTGGGCTTTGACGGGTCGTCGATCCGCGGCTGGGCGGAGATCCACAACTCGGACATGCTGGTGATGCCGGATCCGACGACCGGGGTGATGGATCCGTTCATGAAGGACCCCACCCTCTCGGTGATCTGCTCCATCTCGGACCCGATCACCAAGGAGTCCTACGGCCGCGACCCGCGCAGCGTGGCGCAGAAGGCGGAGAAGTACCTCAAGGCGTCCGGCATCGCGGACACCGCCTACTTCGGGCCGGAGGCGGAGTTCTTCATCTTCGACGAGGTCCGCTACGAGAACACGCAGAACGGCGCCTTCTACCGGCTCGACTCCATCGAGGGCTCGTGGAACTCCGGCCGCGAGGAGCAGGGCGGCAACCGCGGCTACAAGACGCGCAACAAGGAGGGCTACTTCCCCGTCCCGCCCACCGACATGCTCCAGGACATGCGCACCGAGATGTGCCGCGTGCTGGCGGACGTGGGCATCCAGGTGGAGCGCCAGCACCACGAGGTCGCCACCGCCGGCCAGGCGGAGATCGACTTCCGCTTCAACACCCTGGTCACCACCGCGGACCAGCTCGCCTGGTTCAAGTACGTCTGCAAGAACGTCGCGTGGCGCCACGGCAAGACGGTGACGTTCATGCCCAAGCCGCTCTTCGGTGACAACGGCTCGGGCATGCACACCCACCAGTCGCTGTGGAAGAACGGCAAGCCGCTCTTCGCGGGCGACGGCTACGCGGGCCTGTCGCAGATGGCGCTCCACTACATCGGCGGCATCCTCAAGCACGCGCGCGCGCTGGCCGCCCTCTGCAACCCGACCACCAACAGCTACAAGCGGCTGGTGCCGGGCTTCGAGGCGCCGGTGAACCTGGCGTACTCCAGCCGCAACCGCAGCGCGGCGATCCGCATCCCGATGTACTCGCCGTCGCCCAAGGCGAAGCGCCTGGAGTTCCGGTCGCCGGACCCGTCCTGCAACCCGTACCTGGCGTTCGCCGCGCAGATGATGGCGGGCCTGGACGGCGTCGAGAACAAGATCGACCCGGGCGAGCCCCTGGACAAGGACATCTACGGCCTCTCCCCCGAGGAGCTGAAGGACGTCCCGAAGATGCCGGGGTCGCTGGAGGAGGCGCTGGACTGCCTGAGGAAGGACAGCAAGTTCCTCCTCAAGGGCGACGTGTTCAGCCAGGACATCATCGACACCTGGATCAACCTCAAGATCGAGAAGGAGCTGAACCCGGTGCGGCTGCGGCCCCACCCGATGGAGTTCCAGCTCTATTTCGACATCTAGGGTCCCGGCGCTCGACGGATGGCGGGCGACCGCCATCCTGGTGGTGATCGCCAGCCACGGCGTCCCCGCCCAGGTGGCGCCGTGGCTGCGCGCAGTGGGCCCGCACGGGGTCCACGTCTTCTTCGTCATCAGCGGGTTCTTGATCACCTCCAAGCTGCTGGAGGAGGAGGCGCTGCGCGGGCGGATCAGCCTGGTTGAGTTCTACCTGCGGCGCGCGTTCCGGATCCTCCCCCCGGCGCTGGTCTTCCTGAACGTGGTGGCGGCGCTGGGGGCGGCGGGGCTGCTGGCGCCGATGCCGCTGAAGGAGTGGCTGGTGGATGCGTTCTTCCTCACCAGCTACGTGGGGCGGTTCCCCGGGCGATCGCCGTACACCGGCCACTTCTGGTCGCTGGCGGTGGAGGAGCACTTCTACCTGCTCTTCCCGTTCCTCCTCGCCCGGGCGGGGTCCCGGCGGCTGCGCTGGCTGATCCCGGCGCTGCTGTTGGCGGCGCCGCTGTGGCGGTGGGTGGATGCCGCCTGGGTGGACCTCCGGGGCCACGCGTTCCCGGGAGTCAGCCCGGAGCTCCGGACCGACCACGTCTTCGACCTGCTGCTGTACGGCTGCGGCCTGGCGCTGCTCTTCCGCGACGAGCGATGGAGGGAGTGGTTCTCGCGCTGGCTGCGGACGCCGGCCCTGGTGGTCCTCGCGGCGGCACTGGGGGTCCTGGTCTGGAGGGAAGGGCCCGTCTCACTGGAGGGGTTGTGCATCGCCGGCCTGCTGGGGGGCACGGTGCTCCACCCGGAGGCGCCGTTCGGCCGGGTGCTGGAGCTGGCGCCGATGCAGTGGATCGGCCGCCTCTCATACAGCGCCTATCTCTGGCAGCAGCTCTTCTTCGTGACCGTGATGCGCGAACCGGAGTGGCCGCAGCGGTTCCCGCTCAACGCCGTGCTGCTGCTGGCGATCGCGCTGGCCAGCTACCACCTGGTGGAGCAGCCGATGATCCGCCTGGGCCGGCGTGTGGTGGCGCGGCGGCGCAAGGGATCGGCCAGGTACCCCTCGGCGGTCACCAGCTGACCTGGAGCCTCGAGCCGGGGAAGAGCTCCGGGAAGAGTGCCCGCTCCAGATGTTCCTCGGCCTCCCTGCGGCGGGACTCGTTGAAGAGCGTCGCGGATTCGACCGCGTTGACGATGTTGCCCAGGTAGGTGACGGAGGCGACGGTCCCCGCCGCCGCACCGGCGAACCAGAGCTGGTGCCGGAAGAGCTCCACGGTCGCGCCGATGAAGAGCGCGTTGACCGCCAGCGCTACGAAGGCAGACTGCCAGCTCCCGGAGATGACCTGCCCCAGCCCCGGGAGCACGGCACTCAGGATCCCCGCGAGCCAGGGGGGCCGCGTCGGAGAGGTACCCAACTCCTTCTGCGCGCGGCGCACCTCGGCTGGGACGCCCCCAGGCCATTGCTCGTCGAGCCGGGAGGTGCGCTCGCCATCCAGGCGTCCCCGCCAGAGCTCGAGGCGGAGCGCGTCCCCGGCGCTGGCCTCCGTTCCCAGGCCGTAGGCGAACGCTCCCAGCAACCGCACCCGGCGGGCGTCTCCGGGCTCGCCGGCCTCCTGGAGGGCGCCCCTCCACCGCACCTCGAACTCGGCGCGCTCCCCAAGCCGGTACATGGCGAGCAGGTAGCCGAAGCGCGCGTCCTGGCGCAGCGCCGGGTCGCACGCCAGGAGGTCCGCCATGGAAAAATGCATGGCGGCCAGCAAGCGCTGATTCGAATCCAGGAGTTGGACCGCGCGCTCGTGGGCCTCGCGGGCGGAGACGCATTCATCGGCCTGGGCCGGGCCCGCGGAGAGGGCGATCAGCGCTCCAAGGGCCAGCAGGTGGGCGGGAGCTGCGAAAAGAGGATCTTGCCGCCGAGGACGGTCTGAGGAAGCCCGACCTCCGCCGCGTCCGGCTCCAGGTACCAGCGAGCCATGGACGCCACTACCGTCGCCGCCGTGTCGCATCGACTGAACCTCCACTGGGCCAGGGCCGACTCCGATGGAAGCAAGCTGCAGTGGCCACTGATCGTGCTGCGGAGCGCAGACCGGTAGAGGGAGACGGTCGCATTGTCGGGCTGTGGCGCCGCCGCCTCCGAGGCACGGCGCCACTGGTAGAGCAGGTCGATCGAGCTGTCGATCCGCGCCCGCGGATAGCTGGCGCAGCCCAGCACGACCACGAGCAGTACGGCTGGGGCCCTCAGTTCTGGGACTCCACGACCCACTTGGGGACAAGGCACACCTGCTGGTCCGGGGCAGGGGCCGTCATCGGCGGGTGCCAGTCGGAGGTCACGGGCCGGCACTCGTACTCGAAGGAGTGCTCCGGCTTGTACTTCATCACCCAGAGGAACGGGACGAGGAGAAACACGCCACCGGCGCAGGCCCCCACATCGAATTCCTCGGAGCGGCTGTAGGTGAAGGTCTGGGGCTGACAGCCGGGAGCTTCCAGCTTCACGTTCGTGACGGTACCGACGATCTTGGTGTCGGTGACGCTCGCGGTACCAGTCCCTTTGAGCTCTCCATCGACGTAGATCTTCGCGTTCGGATTGTTCGAACGGATCATCGTGGTGCTGGCACAGCCAGCCACGAAGACGCCGGCCAGGATAGACGCCGTCACTTTGCGAGCCACGCTCATTGATTTCCCCTCCCTGAAAGAGCGCCCGATCTTACGAGCTTGGATGCCACTTGGCGAGGGTCCTCTGCGATGGGCAGGAGATCGTCCTCACGATGTATGCGCGCCCGCCGCTCTCGCCGAGGTACCGCTTCACGACGCCTTTTGCAGGCCGCATTCACCTGGGCGCGCTACCGTCCCGCGCTCCACCCTTCCTCGAGGA
>DATBSS010000693.1:0-10749 GCA_036559665.1 Myxococcaceae bacterium | reverse complement strand
ATCTGAAGCGGTTGCTGATCTGGTCCCTGAAGGAGGGCTCCGAAAAGCTGGGACTGCCCGCTGGAATGGTGCCGGTGCTCCTGCCGCTGCGAGGGCTGGAGGATCCGGAACGAGAGACGGTAGACCACTTCATCGAGCGGCATCTCAACGAGCAGCTCGGGCTGTCCTGCGATTTCGGAAAGAGGCTGTTGGAGCGGGGGAACCTGCTGCTGCTGTTCGACGGCCTGGACGAGGTGGCCAACCCGGAGCGGCGGGAGAAGGTGGCGCGGTGGGTGGAGCGGGTGCTGAAGGCATATTCGAACTGCTGGCCCGTGGTGACGTGCCGGTTCGCCGGCTACGGAGAACAGGGTCCTGGCCGGTCCGAGGTGCGGCTCAGCCCCGAATTCCTGGAGCTTCACATCCAGCCGCTCAGGGAAAGACAAACGGAGGACTTCGTCCGCAAGTGGTACCGCCTGGTCGAGAGCGGACTGGACCCTGACGGCGAATCGGCCTCGCGGCTCGCAGAGAAACGATCGGGCGAGTTGATCGCCACGCTGAGGTCCCACGACCTGCGAACCGCGCGCGTGGCGGAGATGACCGGAAATCCGCTGCTGCTGGCGAACCTGTGCCTGGTGCACCGGGATCACGGGCGCCTGCCGAAGGATCGCCGGCGCCTGTACGACGAATGCGTCGACGTGTTGCTGGAACGGTGGCGGGAGCGGCAGGGACCGTTGGCCAGCGTGGAGGTGGATCAGGCGAAGAGAGCCCTTCAGCCGATCGCCGAGTGGTTGCACCAGGAGAAGGGGCGCACGCGGGCCAGCAGGGCAGAGTTGGAACCGGTCCTGGAGCCCGCGCTCAAGCTGATCAGGTGGAAGGCCGGAGGTGCGAAGGAGTTCCTGAGCACGGTGCGAGACGAGAGCGGGTTGCTGACGGGCTGGGGCTCGGACCAGTTCGGTTTCATGCACCTCGGCTTCCAGGAGTACCTGGCAGCCAGCGAGATGAGGAGGCGAGCGGCGGAGGCCGGTGAGAAACAGGGCTCCGTGCTGGAGGGCCTCGCCTGCCACTACGGGGAGAGCTGGTGGCAGGAGGTGCTGCTGCTGTTCGTGGCCATGAGCAATCCGTCCATGTTCGGGCCCCTGATGCGCGAGGTGGTGAAGCAGCCCACGTTCGCGGGGCACCGCGAGCTCCTGGGGTTGCTCCTGGAGGAAGCGGCCGAACGGGATGCGAGCCCGTTCGTGGAGTTGTTGCAGCACAAGGCGGAGCACGGCCTGGAATTGTGGGCAAGGCGGTGGGCGGCGCTGGAGGCGCTGCAGCGGATGGGGTGGGACGCGCCCGAGAAGGTGCTCATGGAGACGCTTCACCACAGCCAGTTCCGGGATTGGCTGGTCGGCATGGGCGGAGCGCCGGCCTTCGTCACGGAAAAGGGCGGAGTGGAGCTGATGGGCATTCCACGCGGTGAGTTCCTCATGGGGCTCCCGCCTGGAGAGGGCGATCATCACCTCATGAGGGAGGGACCGCACCGGTTGGTGAGCGTGTCACCGTTCTTGCTAGGCAGGTACCCGGTCACCAACGAGCAATACGGCCGCTATTTGAAAGAGAACCCGCTCGTCAGCGCCCCCATGCACTGGGGTGATCGGAGGTTCAACCAGACGCAACAACCCGTGGTGGGCGTGACGTGGAGCGACGCGGTGGGATTTGCGGCCTGGGACGGAGGGAGGCTGCCGACGGAGGCGGAATGGGAGTACGCGTGCCGGGCCGGGACCACGGGGGAGCGGTACGATCTGGACCTGGACGCCATCGCCTGGCACGGGGCGAACAGCGGCTTCCGGCTCCACCCGGTGGGCCAGAAGAGGCCCAATATCTGGGGCCTCCACGAAATGCTCGGGAGCGTCAACGAGTGGTGCAGCGACGAGAAGGGGCATTCCATCGAGTACGTGCTCGCCCCCAATCCCACCGTCCCTGATCCATGGCCTTTCCGGCCGATCCGGGGAGGTGGCTGGCATAGCTTCGCCAAGGACTGCCGCGCGGGGGCCGGAAGAAAAGCCTCTCCCAAATTCACCGACGTCGCCCTGGGCTTCCGGCTCGCCCGGGACGCTCCCGCCGAGCCCGGACGGTCCCCGGAGGATGCCAAGGCCACGCGGGGATGATCCATCGGCGCTTCTCAGCTGGCGAAGCGGCCACCAGGCGTCGGAGCGCAACGTACGGGTCCAGAGCTCCTGGCCGGCGAGGTTGATTTCCTTGATCGTCGCGGGCCGGAACCGGCGCGCTGACCACACGCGCCGGCGGATCGACTGGAAAATGGCGAGTGGGCGATGCTCGCCGCGGGCCTTCGGTACGACGGAATCGCCACGTTCCAGGCGAAGCGCTAGTTGTGGACGCAGCAGGCCATCATCACCGTGTTGGTGTCATTGGACGAAAGCCACTTGTAACCGCCGCTCGCGTCCGGCAGCGGGTTGACGCAGCCATACCAGGTGGGCCGCACATCGGTGCCGATGCTTCCGTTGGACGCGATGGTGTACTCGTAGACGTAGGGAACATTCAGGCACGACCAGCCGGTGATGTTGTTGTTACCGACATAGTTGGCGCAGACCTGGTTGCCGCTCAGCCGTGAGGCCGCCGCGAGGAAGTTGGCGCTCGGGCCGGGAGAGACCGCCGCCACGTTGGCGTAGGTCCCTGCCGCCAGCGAAGCGCAGGTGGCGTGGTAGCGGGCGATGCGCAGGTCGAACCAGCGCGAATAGCCGGCGATTTGCACCTCGGGCACCTTGAGCACGCCCTGGCCGTCGACCCAGCCGGCGTTGCTGCCGCTGATCGTGGAGAACCGCGCCACAGGTTGCTGCACGGAGTAGGAGGTGCCGCCCACGAGCTGGCTGTTGAACGGCTTCTCCAGGGTCAGCGTGGTGTCGTTGGTGATGACCGACACGGCGCGGGCTTCGGCGCCGACCCAGATCAGATCGCCGACATGGACCTCGGAGGTGAACGACGTGCCTGCGCCGTTCACGACGGGCGTCTGGGCGCTGGTCGTCGACATGGTGCCCGCGCCGGCAAAGGGCCCCTCCCCACGCACCACGAATCGCGCCGCCCCCTCGGCGCCGCCGACGTTGGCACGTCCCATGGCGCCCACGCCGCTCACGTTGAAGCCGCCGTTCTGCGCGGCACTCCCGTTCGCAATGACCTGGTTCGGGTCGAATGTGCCCGAGGAACCCACTGGGCCCTGCTCGCCCTGTGGACCAGCGGGGCCTGGCTGGCCCTGTAGACCAGGAGGCCCACTGCATGCGGCGAGCAGGAACGTGGTGATGCCGAACGCAGCGACGATCATTCTCATGGCGGCTCCCGGAGAAAAAAGAGGGTTCCGCACTGTACTGAGCGTTCCCCTTCGCGGCATCCGCGGAGATCGCCTGCCTTGACGGGTTACCGGCGGCGGTTCCCCTTCTTCTTCTTCGCCGCGGCCTTCCCCTTGCCCGAATCGGGGCAGCCGTCGTCGTCCAGGTAGCCGTTGAGCGTCTCCGGCTGGGCGATGCACTTGTCCCGGTAGTTGGGGATGCCGTCGCGGTCGTCGTCCGGCGGGCAGCCGTCCGGGTCGCCCGGGCCGGGGTCGTCCGGGCAGAGGTCCAGCTCGTCCGCCACCCCATCGTGGTCCGCGTCCTTCACCGCCGGCTTCGGCGGCGGCGGTGGAACCGGCAGGGGCGTCGCCTTCACGGCCACCGCGGCCGGGGCCCGCGGAGCCGGGGTAGAGGGCGCAGGGGCGCCCTGCGGGCAGGGCGGCAGGTCGTCCCGGAGTGAATCCGGCGGCCGGCAAGGAGCGCCGCGCGCGGCGACTGGCGGGCCTTGATGGTTGAACGCGTCCTTTGTGCTGCCTCCCGGGACGCTTTGCGACCACGAAACTCCCGCCATCACCCGGAACAGCGGCGTGCCGTAGCCGTGGGTGAGGCCCAGCCCGCCGCCCACGGATGTGCTCAGCCCGCCCGGCAACGCGTACCGGACCTCGGCCAGCAGCTCCAGCGGGCGATCCTCCGGACGTGGCTCCATCAACCCGTACGCTCCCGAAAGGCCACCCACCACGGTGAGGGCGTCCGCCACGCTCACCTCGGCGGCGGCGGCGACGGCCAGCTCGCTTCCCACGGTGAGGTTGAGCAGCTGCGTCTCCCTTCGGAGGTTGGCGCCGGCGTTGATTGCGAAGCGGGCGCGGCCGTCCAGCTCATACTCGAGCAGCAGGCGCGGCCTCGCTCCGATCCCACCCTGCCCTGCCAGCGCCGCGGCACTCCCCGTCGGAAACGTGACGGTGGCCGCCACGCCCAGCCGGAACCCGGCCACGTCCAGCAGCGTCGCCTTGGGCACCAGCCGGAGATCGCCCACGCCGGCTGGCGCCACGCCGTTCTCGTACGCCACCCCGAGGATGGGCGCTGGCGCAGACCCCTGCACGGTGACCGGGACGGCCAGCCCCAACTCCAGCCGGTCGAGGAACCCGATCGCGGCGAGCACGTCCGCGGTGGCCTGGTTGGACACCACCGCCGTGCCCACGCCGGACATCGGCGCCCGCAGCACCAGCGGCGCGTTGGCGTACGTCACCGAGAGACCGGCCTGCGCCTGGAGGCTCCCCAGCGACCGCGCGCCGTGCAGGTCCAGCATCGCCCCCGCACCAGGCGCCGGCTTGAACTGCTGCAGGTCCAGGCTCTGCGCGCGCGCGGGCGCAGAAGCGATGCCGGCCGCCAGCGCCAGCCCGAGGATCCGCGAGGCTTCCCGGGGCCACCGCTTCCGCCCTCGCGCGCTCGTAAGCACGGAGATGGTGCCGGCCTCCAACAGAAGCCCGAGCACTCGCGAGGCCCCTGGAGTCACCGCCTCCGCTCCCGCCGCCACGCTCGCGCCACCCACGCCAGCAGCGCGGCGAGCGCCCACGGCGCGGCCCCGGCGCTGTGGCACCCGCACAACCCACCGCCGCCCAGCACTACGTCGTCCGCCGGGTCCAGCGGATCGGTCCCGGCGCGCACCTCCGCTCCGTCCGGCACGCCGCCCAGGTCGGTGTCCTCGGCGTTGGGATTGGTCTCGAGCGGCCCGATCACCCCATCGTGGTCGGCGTCCTCCGTCCCGTCGGCCAAACCGTCCCCATCCGTGTCGGCTTCGATCGGATCGGTCGGGTTCTGGCCGCGCACCTCCACGCCATCGGCCAGACCATCCCCATCCGTGTCCGGGCGCGCCGGGTCCGTCTCTCCGGCCTGGCGGAGGCCGTCCGCGCTGGCATCCTCCACCCCGTCGTCCAGGACGTCTCCGTCCGTGTCCACCTTCAGCGGGTCGGTGGTGGTGGACGGATCCGCGTCCGCGCGGAAGATGGCCACCGACGTCCCTCGCCCGCCCTCGGGCGCGGCCAACCCCACCTCCAACCCATCGGTCAGGCCGTCGCCATCGGTGTCCTGGGCCAGCGGGTCGGTCCCCCGGACGGTCACCTCGCTCCCGTCCTTGAGCCCGTCGTCGTCCGAGTCCTCGTCCATCGGGTTGGTATGGTGGCTCCGGACCTCGGCGCCGTCGCCCAGCCCGTCCAGGTCGAAATCGGCGGTGTTCGGATCGGTCCCCAGCGCCGCCTCCTCGCCGTCGGTGAGCCCGTCGCCGTCCGCGTCCGGCTGCACGGACCAGGTGAACGAGGCCCGCGCGCCGGTGTTCCCGGCCGGGTCGGTGGCCCGCACCTCGAGTTGGTGGATGCCCAGCGCCAGCCCGCCGTACGACGCAGAAGCCGGAGAGGCGGCGAAGAGGCCCAGGTCGAGCGAGGACTCGAAGGTGCAGGTGGGCTCGTCGCAGGTGAAGGTGAACCACACCAGGGTCCCGGTCGTCGAAGGCGGCGGCCCCCCGAACCCGGCGTCCGGCGCCACCGTGTCCACCGTCCACGAGTAGGTGGCCGGCGTGGGGTCGACGTTCAGCGCCCGGTCCTGGGCCTGCGCCTGGAGCATGTGCGGGCCGTCGGTGGGGACGAGGAAGGTGGGCGCCGTGGAGCAGGCGGTGAAGGTGGGCGCCAGGTCCAGCTTGCACTGCATGGTGACGCCAGGCTCGGTGGAGGAGAGCTGGAAGGTGGCGGCGCGAAGGTTGAGCAGCGGCGGCGGGCCGGTGTCGAAGGCGGTGTCCGGCGCGACGGTGTCCACCGTCCAGTTCCGCACCACCGGGGAGGGGTCGGCGTTCCCGGCCCGGTCCACCGCGCGGACCTCGAAGCGGTGCACGCCGTCCAGCAGCGAGGCCATGACGTACGGACTGGCGCAGCTCGAGTACGGCCCGGCGTCCGCGTCCGGCCGGCACTCGAAGACGGAGCCGGTCTCGGTCCCGGTGAACGCGAAGGAAGGCGTGGTGACGTTGCTGAACGAGTTGTTGGCCGGGCCGCTGCTGATGGAGGTGTCCGGCGGCGCGGTGTCCACGGTGAAGGTGAGCGGCGCGCTGCCGGGATGGTACAGGCCGTCCACCTCGGTCTTCGCCACCACGGTGTGGTTGCTGTCCGAGAGCGAGGTGGCGAGCGGCAGCATCCAGTTCCCGGCGACGTCCACGGCCGGCCGCCCCCGCTCCAGGTTGTCCACCAGCACCGCGACGTTCGCCCCCGTGGGGCCGGTGCCGGCGAGCGTGGGCCGGTTGTTGTTGAGGATCCCCCCGTCCGCCGGGAAGGTGACCGCGGACGCCGGCGGAGTGGAGATGCCCACCGCCTGCCGGCTGGCCTGCCCCGCCGATCCGGCCACCGCGAAGTACGGCCCGATTGATGTGGTGCCGGCGTCGCCCCCGTTCACGGTCGACGGGCACGAGGCGCCCAGGCCGGACGCCTGCAGGAGCACCACCCCGCCCCCGCCGCCACCGCCCGGGCCGCGGTTCTGGGTGGAGATGGTGCCGCCCGCGCCGCCGTTGGCGGCCACCGAGCCGCAGGCGGCGCCGTTGGCGAACCGCGCGTAGACGGTGCCGCCCGCGCCTCCACCACCTGCCCCGTCGAGGGAGGACGTGGCCGCCCCCCCGCCGTTGGCCCTGAGCGCGCCGGTCCCCGCCAACGCGCCCGCGCGCACCCAGACCAACCCGCCGCCCCTCCCGCCCGGAGTGGCGACGCCGTTGTCGCCCTGGCCCCCGCCGCCGCCGCCGCCGAACGTGGCGCGCGAGTAGGGCGAATAGGTGAGCGCCACTCCGCCCCGGCCGCCCACGTCGCGCCCGTTGCCGTCCGTGGTGGGCGTCCGCCCGCCGTTGCCGCCCGCGCCACCGTGACCCCCGCCGCCGCCGCCCGCGTTGAGACAGTCCCCGCCGCCGCCGCCGCCGCCCACGTTCCCGTAGCCGGTCAGCCCGAACAACGCGGGGGCGATGGTCTCGCCCTTCCCGGCGCCCCGTGGGTCCGGCTCGTCCAGCGACGAGCACCCGGAGGTGGCGGCGACGTCGTTGGAGGCGGCGCCACCGCGGAAGCCGTTGGCCGTGGCGTCGATGGCGCCGTTGACGGTGAGCGTGTTCTTCACCAGCAGCGCCACCACCCCGCCGGTGTGGTTGGCCACGCTGTAGTCCTGCGGCACTACCGAGGCGGCGGCGTTGACCGTGACCGAGTCGTACTCGGGGACCACCACCACCTGCGTCACCAGCGCCGGGAAGGCCAGGACCACCGGCGCGGTGAAGGTGAGGGAGGTGGGCGAGGTCGCGGGACCGGTGATGGACTGGATCTTCGCCAGCTCGAAGCGGCCGGTGAGGTCGTTGGCGAGGTCCACCGTGGCCGGGCTGCCGGAGGGGAGCGCGAGCTGGGTCCCGGTCTCCTGGAGGATCATCACCAGCCGGCCGGGGGCGAACCCTGCGGCGCTGCTGACGCTCGCGGCGCCGACGGAGATGGTCCGGTCCCCCGTGTTCACCGGCGCGGACACCTGCGCGTAGTCGTTGATCACCGCGCCGGCGACGCCGACGGTGAGCGGGGTGCCCCCATCGCCCACGAGGAACGAGTCGTGCTCGGCGCGAGCCGAGACGGACACGGCGATCAAGGTGAAGGCGGCCAGCCGGGGGAACATGCGACGCGGAGTCGCAGCGTACTCCTCCCCAGGTCCTGCCGCCTCCGGGCTACGCGGCCTTGATCTTCGCGGTGGCGGAGAGGGCGTACCAGGACGTACGGAACGCCTTCAGCTCGCGCAGGCCCGCGGGGTGCCGGCCCAGCGCCGGGGCCACGGTGATGGGCAGGCCGACCTTCTTCTCCATGTTCTTGGCCGCCACCAGCTCGCCCTTGCGACGGTTCTCGCACTTGGGGCACGCGGACTTGGGCAGCACGCGGTTGACCAGCACCCGCTCGACCGCCAGCGTCCGCGCCTTGAGGTACTCCACCAGCCGCTCGGTGCGGGCGCCCGCCAGCTCCTCGCCGCGGCTCACCACCACGAAGCGGGACTCGTTGGGCGACGCCAGCGCCTCCTCGAAGCGCTTGACGTGCTTGAGCATGGCGGAGACCTCGTCCGCCAGCTCGCCCAGGCCCTTGGCGCGGTACTTCACCAGGACGCCCAGCAGCGCCGTCAGCCAGCCGCGGGCGATCTCCGGCAGCTCGACGATCCGCACCCCGCTGGTGCTGGGCGACGGGTCGACCACGATGCGCTTGAACCGCTCCTGCACCAGCGCGTCGGTGAGCGCGGAGAGCGCGGCCAGCTCGTCGATGGCGGCGGGCGCGCAGTCCAGGAGGTTCCGCAGCACCTCGCGGTCCGGCGACACCTCCGCCGTCTTGGGCTGCGCCTCGAACGCCTTCTCCGCCTTCTCGCGCCAGCGCTTGCGCAGCGCCCCGAACCAGCCCTGCACGTCCAGCTCGCGCGCGTAGAGGCCCTTGGTGCCCTTCACCTGCGTCTCGGTGTCGGTGAGCCGGCTCTGCAGCACGTCCGACAGCGAGTGCGCCGGGTCGGTGGAGATGAGGAGCACCGGCCCCTCCTTCTCCGTCAGCGTCACCGCCGCGGCCGCGGCGCAGGAGCTCTTCCCCACTCCGCCCTGGCCGACGAAGAAGATCAGCCGGGTGGGCGGCAGCGGCGGCGCGGCGATGGGCGGCATGGACGGCGCGCGGACCAGCGCCGGCGGCCCTTCCGCCGCGGCGAACTCCAGTTGCTTGGTCTCCTTGCCCGCGGCCCACTCCTTGGCCAGCTTCTTCACCAGCTCCGGCCCGCGCGGCGCCACCTCCCGCTTGGCGAGCAACGCCACCGGGACCGCCTTGTCGAGCTGCTGGTACTTGCGCACGTGCGGCGCCTGGAGGCCGCGGCGCCCCTGGCAGGCCGGGCAGCCCTGCCCGTCCTCCACGTGGTTCACCACCACCTCGGACATCGGGATGCCGCGCTCGCGCAGCTGCGCGAACAGCAGGCGCGTCTGCGCCTCCGGCACCGGCTCCGCGAGCGCCACCAGGTGGAACGCGGTGCGGGCCGGGTCCTTCAGCAGCGCCAGCAGCTTCTCCACCCGAGCGGCGACCGGATCCAGCGGGCCCGGCGGGGCCGCCTCCTTCTTCGCCTTCGCCTTGTCCAGCGGCTGGCCGCGGGCCAGCGCGATGAAGCGGCGGAGCTGCACGGGGAGATCGAAAAGTCTCAGGGTGTGGCTGGTGGGCGAGAGGTCCACCACCACCCGGTCGTACGCCTTGGTCTCCAGCTCGTCCGCCACCTGGAACAGCGCAGCCAGCTCCTCCAGCCCGGCGGCGTGCTGCTGGAGCACCGCGGCCAGCTCCTCGTCGGAGAGCACCGCGCCCTTGGCGGCGGTCTTCTGCACGGCGGCCTTCAGCTCGGCGATGAACGGGGCCGCCACCTCCAGCGGCTCCAGCTCCGCCGCGAACAGGCCGCCCTGGCCCTTCCCGGCCTGCAGCTTCGAGGCCTTGGAGCCCAGCTTCTTCTTGAGCACGTCGGAGAGCGCGTGGCTGGCGTCCAGCGAGACCAGCAGGACTTTCTCTTTCTGGAGCTTCTCGGAAAGGTTCTGCGCGAAGGCGAGCGCAAGCGTGGTCTTTCCGGAACCGCCCTTGCCGCCGAAGAAGTGAAGGATCTGCGTGTCGCTCATTCGTTCCCTTCCGACTCGCCACCGGTTGGCACGCCGCGTCAGGCGGTGTGGTAGGAGCGGTGCGGAGGTCGTCGATCTCCGTCAGATCGCAGACTTACCGCGTTCAAGAGGGGGCAAAGAGTCCCTCTTTCCACCCCCCCAAGTCAAGGGAGGGCGGAGATCAGTCCCTCGACAACTCATGGAGACCTACAGTGCCGCTCACCCCAGGAACGGGCGGGCGGGACCGGCAGGGTCTGCGGAGGGCACTTCGGGGACAGGAGTGGCCTTGTGGTCGTCGCGGACGGCGCTGGAGGCGTGCGAGGACTCGCCCCGCGCCTCGGCGGCGTAGCGGTTGAGCTTGTTGTAGAGCGTCTTCTCGCTCACCCCGAGGATCTCCGCGGTTCGCGCCTTGTTGCCCCCGTTTCGCTGGAGGCTGCCAAGGATGTACTCCTTCTCCAGCATGTCGATCGTCAGACCGTAGGGCACCTTGAATATTTGGCGCTCCGGGGCCTTTCCCGCCATGTCTGGCGGTAGGTGTTCGCGTCCCACCAGATCGACATCGCAGAGAATGACGGCGCGTTCCACGGAGTTACGCAGCTCGCGGATGTTCCCCGGCCACTCGTAGTGCTTGAGCACCTCCATGGCGTCCGGGTGGAGGCCGGCCACGTGCTTGCCGGACTCGCTGGCGAACTTCTCCACGAAGAACTGGACCAGCAGCGGCACGTCCTCCTTGCGATCGCGCAGGGGCGGCAGGGGGATCTGGAAGACGTTGAGGCGGAAGAAGAGGTCCTCGCGGAAGCGCTGGTTCTTGAT
>DATBSS010000692.1:0-15544 GCA_036559665.1 Myxococcaceae bacterium | reverse complement strand
CCGCGCGCATCGCGACGATGCGCAGAAACTGGTGCGGCGCGGAGGAGAGCCCGTACCAAGCGTCGTTGGTCAGGTTCACCAGGATCTCCGCGCCCGCGCGCGCGTACGCGCGGCCGATCTCGGGGAAGAGCGCGTCGTAGCAGATCTGCAGCCCCAGCTTCGTCTCGCGGCCACCGAGGCTGGCCGCGTGGAACGGCAGCGCGGGCAGCTCGGTGCCGTGCCGGAACGTCCCCGGCACCAGGTTGTCGATCGGCAACAGCTTGTCGAGATCGAACAAGACGTACTCGCCGAACGGGACCAGGTGGTACTTCGTGTACTTCGCGGTCACGTCCAGCGCGGAGTTCACCACGTACGCCGCGTTCTCCCCCACCCCGCGCACCGTCGGGTCGTACAGGTCCACCCCCAGCACCAGCGTCGCCCGGTAGCTCGGCTTGGAGAGGAACTTGTTGCGCATGTCGCGGTTGGACACCGGCATCGCCAGCGGGAACGACGCCTCGGGCCACACGATGAGGTCGGCGCCGCTCGCGTCCGCCGCGGCGGTGGCCGGGTTGTACGCGTCCAGCACCATCTGCGCGTACCGGCCCTGGGCGCTCTTCAGCTTCTGGTCGATGTTCCCCTGCACCACCGCCACCTGCACCTTGGGCGCGGCCTCGATCTGCGGATCCAGCACCGCCACCCGGATGGCCCCGTAGAGATGGCCCAGCAGGAGCGCGGCCCCGGCGCCGGCCATCCAGCCCCGCGGGATGGGCCTGGACTTCTCCACCCGCCAGCGCCAGACCTCGTAGAGCGCGGCGTTCACCAGCGCCACCAGCGCCGCCACTCCGTACACGCCGAACAGCGAGCCCACCTGCGACAGCCAGAGGTTCCGCATCTGGCTGTAGCCCAGGTTCGCCCACGGGAAGCCGGAGCAGAAGTAGTTCCGCATCAGCTCCGAGGCCATCCACACCGGGGCGAACACCGCGGAGGCGGACCAGCCGTGCCGCGCCTCCAGGAAGCGGGTGACCGCGAACGCCAGGCCCCAGTGGATGGCGCACCAGCCCACCAGCAGCTCCAGGCACGGGATGGAGAGGAACTGCGGCATCCCGCCGAACGTGGTCATCGCCACGTTCACCCACCAGAAGGCGCCGGTGAAGAACACCATCCCGGCCAGGGTGCCGGTCCAGAAGACCTTGCCGATGGGGAGGCCCTGGGTGGCGATCAGCGCCGGCACCAGGCAGGCGAAGGCCAGCGACTCCAGGATGCCGGAGGCGAAGATCTCCTTGCCGTCGGTGAAGCCGAACGCCAGCGGGAACGCCAGCGCGCCCAGGACGCCGGAGAGCGCGAGCAACCCCAGCCGCCGGGGCGCGAAGACACGGGGCCGGGCGGCGGCGGCGACCGCGGCAGGGGCGGAGGGCGAGGAAGCGGGGTTCACCGCGCGTTCGCTAACCCGCGCCCGCCTGCGCGTCAACGGGCGGGCGGCTACCTGCCGAACCAGCCACGCTCGATGGTGTCCTCGTCCTGCTTCTTCTTCGGGCCGCCGAGGCTGACCGCGGAGGCCGCCTCGTCGGGCGACGCGTCCTCGGTGACGATGGCCGACTGGTCGACCAGCACGGACGGCGGCGCCGGCGGGATCACTGCCCGCTCCGGCTGCGCGGCCTTGAGCGCGCCCGGCCCGGCGAACACCGCCTGCGGCGGCGGCGGCGGCGGCATGGGCGGCGCCGCCCTCAGCTCGGGGGGGAGGGCCGACATGGGAATGCCGCCCGGCGGCGTGGGGTGCGAGCCAACGCCGGTGCCCACCACGCCGCGGGTGACCACCGGCATCTCAGGGTCCGTGGCCTTGCGGCCCAACGGTGGGCGGTCCGGGATCCGCTCGGGCATTCGCTCCGGCATCCGTTCGGGCATTCGTTCGGGCATTCGCTCCGGTATCCGTTCGGGGATCCGGTCCGGGATGGCCGGCGAGGTGAGGGGCAGGGGCAGGGGCAGGGGCAGCACGGCCGCCACGCTCGCCACCGAGCCCTCCAGCAGGTTGATGCCCTTGAGGTTGAGGTGGACGGAGAGCGATTCGCGGATCAGGCTGCCCAGCGTGCGCCCGTGGCGCGCGGCCACCTGGTTGAGCTGGTCCGCCATCTCCGGCGGGAGGCGGAACGCCAGCGTGCGCAGGGACGCCATCACGGTGGTGAGCTGCTCCAGCGCGGTGCTGATCTTGCCCACCGCGAAATCGCCGCTGTCCAGCATCTGCTTGATGCGGCGGGCCAGGTCCTCGCGGGTGTACCAGTGACCGTCGAACTGGATGGCCTCGGCGTCGAGGTCAATAGGCAATTGGCTCATGAGACCCGCCAGCGTCGCGCCGCCCCGGAGTGCGAGTCAAGGAGCCGGCAGCATTCCCCGGCCACGGAGCAGGCGCCGCTCTTCGGCGGCCATCCGCCGGGCGTCCGCGGGCCGGCGGTGATCGTGTCCGAGAAGGTGCAACAGGCCGTGGGCCAGGTAGCGCGCCACCTCCGCCTCCAGCGGGCGGGCGTCCTCGCGGGCCCGCCGGGCCGCGGTGTCCAGGGAGATGATGACGTCCCCCAGCGGCCGGGGACCGGGGGCGCCGCGGGGCGCGTCTCCCGCCGGGAAGCTGAGCACGTCCGTGGCCTCATCCTTCCGGCGCCAGGCCCGGTTGAGCCGGCGGATCGCCCGGTCTCCCACCAGGGAGACGGACAGCTCGCAGCCGCGCAGCTCCAGCGCCCGCAGGAACGCCTCCGCCCGCCGCCGCACCGCCGCCGACAGCGCCCGGGCGCGGGGGTGGGCCAGGTCCAGGTCGATCCTCGACGGGCGCGAGACCGCCTTGGCGGGCTCCATGCGGGCGCGGGCGGGCGTGAAGGCGGGCGCGCACACCGAGACGTACTCGCAGGCGGCGCCGGCGTCGTTCCGGTAGACGACCTTCCGGCCGCGCGGGCAGAGGCCGACCTCGCCGGCGGCGATGCGCTCCACCTTTCCGTCGATGACCAGGGTGAGCTCGCCCCGGAGCACCACCACCACCTCGTCGAAGCGGGGGCGCTGCGGCGGTTCGCCCCAGCCGGGCGGGGCCAGCATCTTCGCCACCGACATCGAATCCGTCCCGGTGGTGGCGCGGCCCACCACCTCCTCGATCCGCTTGCCGTCGTCGCGGGGGATGAGCTTTCCGTGGCGGATGCGCATCAGGCGCCGGCGCTCTTCTTGGGGGAGGGCGGCGCGGCGGGCATGGGCTGCTGCGGCGTGGCGCCCGTCGGCCCGGCGCCCGGCATCGCCACCGGCCCCTGGGCGCGCGCGCCCGGCCCCAGCGCGCCGGCCGGGTACTGCGGCCGCGCGTGGTAGATGCCCTCCAGGGTGTGGAGGAAGGACTGGGCGATCAGGGTCAGGTCCTTCAAGGTCAGGTCGCACTCGTCGAGCTGACCCTCGGCGAAGATGAGGTTGATGATCTTCTGCACCTGCGCCTGCAGGCGGGGCGTAGTGGGCTCCGGCATGGCGCGGCAGGAGGCCTCCACCGCGTCGGCGATCATCACCAGCGCGGTCTCCTTGAACTGCGGCTTGGGCCCGGCGTAGCGGTAGACGCCCTCGTCCACCGGAATCGGGTTTTCCTTGCCTTCCTGCTCTTTGACGGCCTTGTGGTAGAAGTAGCCCACCAGCCGGGTGCCGTGGTGCTGCGGGATGGCGTCCGCCACCGCCTTGGGCAGCCGGTACTGCCGGGCCATCTCCATCCCCTCGGTGACGTGGCGCTTGATGATCACCGCGCTCATCGCCGGGGCGAGCGACTCGTGCCGGTTGTCTCCCTTCTGGTTCTCGCCGAAGAAGAGCGGGTTCTTCCCCTTGCCGATGTCGTGGTAGTAGGCGCAGCTCCGCGCCAGCAGCGGGTTGGCGCCAATGGTCTCCGCCGCGTTCTCCACCATCGTCCCCAGGATGATCGAGTGGTGGTAGGTCCCCGGCGCCTGGACGATCAGCTCCTTGAGCGCCGGGTGGTTGAGGTTGGCCAGCTCCAGCAGCTTGATGTCCGAGGCGTAGCCGAAGGCGGCCTCGATCAGCGGGGTGGCGGCCATCACCACCATCGGCAGGCCCAGGGACGTCCCCACCAGCGCGAAGCTGGCGGAGAGCACGGTGTCCGTGGAGAAGCCCTTCCCTTCCGCCAGCGCCAGCACCATCACGGTGAGCGCGTTGGCCACGCCCGTCTCCACGCCGGCCCGGAAGATGCCCACCCGGTCCTTGGCGCGCGGGATGCGCTCCGCCGCCACCAGCGACCCGACCATGGCGTAGATGCCGAAGGCCAGCGAGTTGCCCATCATGATCCCCGCCAGCGAGGAGAGGACCACGGCGAAGAAGAGCGCGGCGGACTCGGAGAGGATGAAGCGCACCAGCATGGCGCCGGCCGCCACCGGGATGCAGGCGTAGAGCGCCTCGATGGGGATGTCCCCGTACTTGTCCTGGATGGCGTCCGCCACGCTCACGCCCAGACGGATCAGCGCCAGCATGGCCCACAGCGTGGTGGCCATCAGCACCGCGTCGCGCCGCGTGGGCCGGAACCGCCGGAAGGCGGACCTGTGGAACGCGAAGGAGGAGAACGCCAGAAGCGCCACCAGCCCCGTCGCCCCCAACTCCAGGCTGAAGCGGTCCAACTGCTGCGTCTGGGCGCGCATCCCGCTGAGGATGACCAGGTGCGACTCGGTGATCAGCTCGCCGTCGCCGATCACCTTCTGGCCCTTGCGGATCTGGATCACCGACTCCTTCACCGAGGCGGCGGCGCGCTGGCGGCGCTCGGTGGTCTCCGCCAGGTTGATGGTGAGGTTGGGGCGCACCTGCCGCTTCACCAGCCGCAGCACCGCCTGGCGCAACAGCCCGGGCTGGTCGGGCAGCACGTTGGCGGGGACGGCGAAGCGGTCCAGGTCCACCTGGGCCTCGCGCACGTCCATCACCCCTGGCGCGTTCACCGGGTGCACCTGCTCCGAGAAGCCGGCCAGGTCCCGGACCGCGACGCCGTTGGTCCCCTCCCGGGTCAGCTCCTCCCGCGAGGACGCCACCAGCGTCTGCGCCTGGTAGGCGTGGTCCACCAGCGAGAGGGCCGCCTGCTCCAGCTGGGGGGCGAACCGGGCCGACACCAGCGCCTCGAAGTCCACGTCATCCAGGGTCGGCTCGGTGGTGCGGCCGAACAGCCGCTCCTGGAAGCGCGGGCGCTCCGCCCTCATCAGGGCGTCCAGCTCCGCCTTCTCCGCCTCCGCCGACCGCCGTTTCCTGGGCTGGCCCTCGTCCCGCGCGGGGGCGGATGCCTCCCGCATCGTCCCGAAGGCCTCCTTGATCGCCGCGCGGACCTCGCGCGCGACCTGGGGGTTGTAGTCGTACACGGTGGGGACGGCCGCCCGAGCCTCCTGGCGGTGGGTCTCGGTGAGCGCGTTGTCGGCGATCTCGTAGTCGCGGGTGGCCTTGAACCCGTTGGGCGCGGACCGGAACGGGCGGCCCACCTCCTCCGGCTTGAGGTCCGGGATCTGCTGCCCGGAGAGGCCCGGCGAGATGACGAAGCCCGCCACGACCGAGAAGACCACGAGCAGGGCCGCGTTGGGCCAGCGGGCGCGCCAGTCGTCCGGAAGCCGCAACCGGCCCAGCAGCGCCCGCAACCACTGACTCGGGTCGTCCACGGCGCGCACCGTACTCCCGGACGCGGGAGGCGGGGTAGCGTCACACCGGGCAGGGTGAGGAAATCAGCTCGCTCGCCTACACGGGGCCCTTGACGGCCGAGCCCTCGGTGGCCGGCTTCTCGGCCCCCGAGGGGGCAGGCGCCTGGGGTGCGGCGGCCCTGGCCTCCGCGGCTGCCTTGGCGTCCGCCTCGGCGCGGTCGTAGGCCTTGATGACCTCCTGCACCAGCGGGTGACGGACCACGTCCACCTCGGTGAAGAGGCTGACCTCGATGCCGGCCACGCCGCGGAGCGTCTCGCGCGCGTGCTGGAGCCCGGAGAGCTTCCCCGAAGGCAGGTCAACTTGAGTTACGTCGCCGGTGACCACCGCCTTGGAGTTGAACCCCAGGCGGGTGAGGAACATCTTCATCTGCTCGACGGTCGTGTTCTGCGCCTCGTCGAGGATGACGAAGGCGTCGTTGAGCGTCCGGCCGCGCATGAAGGCCAGCGGCGCCACCTCCACCGTGCCGTTCTCGATGAGCTGCAGCGCCCGGTCCGGCTCCATCATGTCGTTGAGCGCGTCGTAGAGCGGGCGCAGGTAGGGGTTCACCTTCTCCTGGAGGTCGCCGGGGAGGAAGCCCAGCTTCTCGCCCGCCTCCACCGCCGGGCGGCACAGGACAATCCGCTTCACCCGCCGCTCCTGGAGGAACGCCACCGCCATGGCCATGGCCAGGTAGGTCTTGCCGGTGCCGGCCGGGCCGATGCCGAAGACCATGTCGTGCTCGCGGATGGCGTCGATGTAGCGCTTCTGGTTCAGGCTCTTGGGCGCCACGTGGCGGCGGCTGCCGCGCAGCACCGGGCCCATGAACAGGTCCTTGATGGATGCCTGCTCCGCCTCGTCGGCGCCGGAGCGACCCAGCACCTTGATGGCCTGCTCCACGTCCTCCCGGTGGACCGGGCGGCCGGCGCGGATCAGCGCCTCCAGCTGCTCCAGCAGCCGCGCCGCGAAGGCCACCGCCTCCGGGGGGCCGGACAGGCGCAGCTCGGTCCCGCGCTGGGCGATGCGGATGCCCAGCCGGCGCTCGATGAGCTTGAGGTGTTCGTTCTGGCCCCCGAAGAGGGCCTGGGCCACGTCGTTGTCGCCGAGGTCGAGCTTGGCGGCGGTGGCGGCGGCGGGAGCGGTCTCGGCGGCGATGGGATGCAACGTTGGGTCAGCCTTCTCCTGGTGACGTGCCTGATGGACGACAGCACATAACTTCGCCTGACACCGAGCGGGAGCAAGGCCCCCGCAGGCGGCCAGCCTAGCGCAAGGGCGGCAGCAAGATGAACTCGCGCGGGGCGACTCGCCGGTAGTAGTAGGCGTCGCGCCACGGGTAGCGCAGGTCCTCCCGCCCCAGCAGGCCGGCGTCCACCAGCGCCTCCAGCTTGGCCGGCGCCTCGCCCTTCTCCAGCTCGTACACCTGGATGGCGGCCTGGATCCGGCTCATCTGGGCGCGGGCGATGAAGCGCTGCGCCGCCGGGTCCGCGTAGGACTGGCTGGGCGACGACGCCACCGAGAGCTGGTCCAGGTCCACGCGGGAGAGGACGAGCAGCAGCGCGCCCAGCACGGTCATGGTGATGACCACCCGCCCCGCCACGCCCACCACCCGGTCCGCCAGCCCCCGGGTGGGGCCGATCTCCAGCGCCCGGCCCGCGGGGGGCACCACCCGCAGGTAGTCGTTGTTGACCAGGGTGAGCAGGGCCTTGCAGGTCTCGAACTCGCCCAGGCAGGCCAGGTCCACCAGCTTGCGGAGGTCGCGGCCGGGGATGGCCAGCGCGTGCACCTTGCGCTCGGACTCCCCCACCGACTTGAACTCCCGGGCGCCGCTGGGCTCGTCGTCGTCCCCGCCCTTCGCGTCGCCGAAGGCGTTGTCCAGCGCGGCGTCGAAGGCGTCCCCGGACTTGAGGACCTTGAGGGACCTGGGGTCCATGGGCAGCTCGCGGGTCTTCTCGAAGGTGAGGTCGTACCGGTTGATGACGCGCTTGATGACCGGCCACTCGTCCACCATCCGGAAGCCCTCCATCAGCACCGACTCGGCGCGGATGGGGGTAATGCCGGAGTCCTGGTCCACGTCCACCGAGCCCTGCTCGAACTGGTACTTGCCGGTCTTCCAGGTGAAGAGCTTGTAGAGCGTCTCCGTCGCCTGGAGCTGGTTCACCTGCTGGAAGCGGTCCGGGGTGATCATCTTCAGCGAGACCAGCACGTCCCCCAGCCGCTTCAGGCTGCGCCGCTGGGCGTCCAGCGCCGTCTCCAGCTGCGTGGGGGTGATGATCTCCGCCCGCACCAGCATCTCGCCGATCAGGTCCTTCTTGTTCCGGGTGGTGCTCTCCGCCTTGACGATGTTGCCGTCCTGGAAGCCGATGGAGACCTCCTGGTCCTTGGAGGACAGGTGGAGGACCCCCGTCTTCTGCTGCTGGCCGATGAGCTGGAGGATGTCGGCGATGCCGAAGTCCTTGAGCGTCCCTTCGAGCGCCATCTATGCGTCCTCCTGCCGCTTGTAGAGGCCGCGCAGCGAGAAGAGGTAGACGGCCAGGAAGGTGAGCCCCAGCGGGAGCAGCCGCAGCACCATGGGCGCGGAGCCGTAGGGCGGCCGCAGCACGCCCTGCCGGTAGAAGACGCTGAAGCCGACGAAGAGGAAGAGGAAGGCGTACGCCACCCCGCGCACCGGCAGCCCGTAGAAGACGTGGCCGGCGCCGGAGCACAGCAGCCCGAACAGGTACGACAGCCGGCCCACCCGCGTCACGTGCCGGTCCACCTCGAGTTGCTTGCGCACCCGGAGCTGCGCCGCCACCGCGTTCTTCTTCACGAAGACGTTCACGCACTGGGCGCACAGCTCGCTCTGCGCGGGGAGCTCCGGGTCGCACCTCCTGCACACCGGGCGCCCGCACTTCTGGCACGCGCCCGAGACGGCGCCGGAGCGCGCGGCGAACCCCAGCCCGAACAGCGCCGCCGCCACCGCCAGCGGGTAGAGCCAGGAGATCAACCCGGGCCGGCCCACCAGGGTGGCGGAGAGCTGATCCACCACCGTGTCGCCCTGCCCGTGCGCAGCGGCGAGCGCGTCCAGCTCCGGCTCCGGCAGCGGCGGCGAGAGCAGGTAGCGGTTCATGCCCAGGTCGTCCTCGGGCGGGTCGGCGCGGCGTGCCAGCGACGGGTCCAGCGCGTTGGCGCGGTCCCGCGCGGCGTGGGAACGCTCCAGCTCCTCGCCCACCAGCTCGCTCCGCAACACCTTGGAGCGCCGCTCGTGGAGCTTGGAGATGTTGAACAGCGGCGCGGCGAGCGCGGTGTCCGCCTGGGCCGCGGACTTGTAGCTGTCCGCGGCGCCCTCCCCGTCGCCCTTGGCGAGCATGGCGTTGCCCACGTTGGTGAGCAGGCGCGCGTTGCTGGGGCGCCTGGTGGCCGCCGCCTTGAACCGGTCCAGGGCGCCGTCCAGCTGCCCGCGGCGGAGCTGGTAGCGGCCCAACGCGTAGAGCTCCGCGTAGTCGGCCTTGCCGTCCGCCGCCCGGCGCGACACCCGCTCGGCCGCCGGGCCCGCGTCCAGGCCGCCCCGCTCCAGCGCGTAGACGTCCTCGGCCGGGGTGCCCGAGAAGGCGGTGGCCTGGGTCAGCGCCCCGGCCAGAAGCGGCACCGCCCCCAGTGACGCCACCAGCGCCGCGCCCACCACCCGCTCCGCGGTGGAGAGGTAGAGGGACGCGGCGGCGAAGAGGACCAGGAGCAGCGGCGCCAGCCCGGCGCGGAAGACCACCGGCAGGCTGAGCAGCAGCGCGGCCATGGCGGCGGACTGCCAGGTCGCGGCGGCGCGCGGGAAGAGGTGGTGGAAGTCGTGGTGGAAGTAGCGGGCCTTGCGGGCGAAGAGCATCAGCACCGCCGCCACCGCGGTGGCGGTGAGCGCGAAGAGCGAGCCGGCGCCCACGTCCCCCAGCGACGGCCGCCCGTAGCGCGGGTCCGTCCACAGCTCGCGGATGCCGCTCCAGGCCTCGCCTCCCCACTCCAGCACGCCGGCCGCGTCCGCCCGGAAGCGCATCTCCGCCAGCGCGAAGTGCGCCGCCGGCAGGTCGGGCGACAGCTGCACGGCGGCGGTGGCCAGGGCGACCGCGCCGGGCGCGTCCCCGCCCTTCAGGCGCACGTCCGCCTCGCGGATGAAGCCCATGGAGAACGGCTCCAGGTCCTGGATGGCCAGCTCGTCCCGCAGCCTGGCCAGCTCCTGCTGGGCGGCCTCCTGCCCCTTGCCGTCCAGGTCCTTGGCGGCTTTCTTCCAGCGCTCCCACGCCTCGAGGAGCTGCGCGTCGGCCGCCCTGGGGACCTTGATCGCCTGGGCCGGCGAGCGCGAGGCATCCACCAGGGGCTGCGCGGTCTCGCCCGCGGGGCCCACCGGGAGGGGTTTGCTGCCCATGGGCTTGGGCTTCACCGGCATCAGCAACGGGTCCACGTCTGGCTGGCCGGGCTTGCGCTTCGGCGGGGCCTCCTCGCCGCCCGGTGCCGGCGAGCGCTTCGGGGTCGGGGACGCCGGGGTCTCCTCCGGGGAACGGGCGCCCGGGCTGGCGGCGGGGTCCACCTCGTTGATGAGGTTCTTCTTCTTGTTGACCTTGAGGTCCGGGTCGACCTCCTCGAGCGGGTTGCTCCCCTCCTGGGCGAGGGCGGAGGCGCCGGCGAGGGCGAAGGTCGCGGCGAGGAGGGCGGCGAGCGTGTGGCGCGGCGGGGCCATGGAAAACGCGATGATACCGGGGTAGAGCGCAGGGCTCCATGAGGCAGCACCCGGACGCTGGAGCGGCGATGGAGCGCCTGGTGGAGGTGATGCGGAGGCTCCGCGCCCAGGACGGTTGTCCCTGGGATCGCGAACAGGACCTGCGCTCGCTCCGCCCCTACCTGCTCGAGGAGGCGCACGAGGTCCTGGACGAGATGGACGCGGTGGCCTACGGGCGCGACGGCTGGAAGGAGCTGTGCGCCGAGCTGGGCGACCTCCTGTTCCAGATCGTCTTCCACTCCCAGCTGGCGACCGAGCTCCAGGAGTTCTCGTTCGCGGACGTGGCCAACGGCATCGCGGACAAGCTGGAGCGGCGGCACCCGCACGTGTTCGGCGACCGGAAG
This sequence comes from Myxococcaceae bacterium, assembly GCA_036559665.1. Taxonomy (GTDB): domain Bacteria; phylum Myxococcota; class Myxococcia; order Myxococcales; family Myxococcaceae; genus DASRBA01. Next base: position 4,822 of record DATBSS010000692.1, on the reverse strand, counting down.
GTGTCCGGCACCGCGCAGGTGCTGGAGAACTGGGCCAGGCTGAAGGCCGCCGAGAAGCGCGAGCGCCACGGCCACGAGGGGTCCGTCCTGGACGGCGTGCCCTCCACCGCGCCCAGCCTGATGCGCGCGGAGCGGCTGACGGAGAAGGCGTCCCGCATCGGCTTCGACTGGCCGGCCACCGCGGACGTCCGCAAGAAGCTGGACGAGGAGCTGCGCGAGCTGGACGAGGCCATCGCCCGGGGCGACCGGGACGAGCTGGAGCACGAGTTGGGGGACGTCCTGTTCTCGCTGGCCAACCTGGGCCGGTTCCTCAAGACGCCGCCGGAGGACGCGCTCCGCCAGGCCAACCGCCGCTTCACCGAGCGCTTCCACCAGATCGAGGCCGCGCTGAACGCGGAGGGAATCCCCTTCGGGCAGGCGACGCTGGAGCAGATGGATCGGCACTGGGACGCCGCCAAGGCCCGCGAGAAGTCCGTCCCGCCGCCCCGCCAGCCGCCGCGGGCGCCGCTTTGCGCGCTGGTGGTCCCGGTGGACGACGAGCCGGCGGCCCGGAGGATGCTGGAGTCCTTCGGCCGCGCGGCCGGCTGGGCGTTCGAGCGCGACGGCGCCTTCGGCGACGGCGGCGGGACGCGGGTGCGGCTGGAGCAGGGGCAAGCGCAGGCCGGGGCCCGGGCGGCGCCGGTGTCGCTCCGCTTCGAGGCGCCCTCGGCGCGCGCGGTGGTGGCGGTGGGCGAGGCGCTGGCCGCGGCCGGCCCCTTCTCGGGGCGGAGCGGGCCCGGGTGGGTGGAGGTCTCCGCCGGGGGGTTGACCCTGCGCTACGGCCTGTCCGGCGAACCTTGACGCCCACCCGGGGGTCCAGTAGGTACCCGCCCGCTCATGGCCAATCTGAAGTCCGCAGAGAAGAGGAACCGTCAGGCGCAGAAGCGCCGCGCCCGGAACGCAGCCGTCCGCACCCAGGTGCGCAACGTGCTCAAGAAGGCGCGCGAGGCGATCGCCACCAAGGACCCGCAGAAGTCCAAGGAGGGCCTCCAGCAGGCGATGCGCGCGCTGGACAAGGCGGCCTCCAAGGGCGTGCTGCACGCGCGCAACGCGGCCCGGCGGATCGCCCGGCTGGCCGCCACCGCGGCCCAGGCCAAGAAGTAGCCGTCACCAGCCGCCGGCGAGCCGTTCGTACCCGTCGCGCGCCAGCGCGTCCGACAGCCGCCGGATCGCCGCCTGGCGGTTGGCCTCGGTGACCAGCACGTCGCCCGCCGGCGCCGGCAGGTAGTCCTCGGCCCCTCCCACCTCGGCCTGGGCCACCACCCGGCCGCCCTTCACCAGCTTGAGCTGCACCACCGCCGAGACGCGGTAGCTGGCCAGGGTCCCGGCCGGGGTGAGCAGCGTCTGCGCGCCGGCGATCGAGGCGATCTCCCCTTCGAGCGTGGCCTCGCACCGGGTGGCGGACACTCCGGAGCGGGAGAGCCACTCGCGCATCGACTCCGAGAAGAGGGCCTCCAGCCCGGGCTCCGCGGTGCGGTTCTTGTAGACCGGCGCGCAGACGGAGCGGATGCCTTCGGGGAGCGGGGCGGCCCCGGCGGTGAAGCGGTATCCGCACCCGGAGGCGGCCAGGAGCAGCGCCGCGGCCGCCGCCTTCCCGCTCACAGCGGATCCACCACCTTCACCCCGAGGGCCTTCAGCTCGGTGGACAGGCTCTCCCAGACGCTGAGCACGCGCTGCACCGCGGGGGAGCCGGAGGTGCCCGCCGCCAGCAGCACGCCCAGCGAATCCTTCCCGCTCCGCGTCTTCACGAACAGCGCGTAGCGGCGCTGGGTGACGCTGGCCAGGACGGCGAAGGCGGCCAGCCCCAGGAGCACCCAGCGCGCGGCGGCGCTGGAGACGAGGGCGGCGGCGACCCCCGGGATGGCGGCGAAGATCAGCGCCTCCCAGGCCGGCCGGCGCTGGAGCTCCACCCGGTCCAGGTCCACCAGCCCGAACGCCTTGGGCTCCTCGCGCGAGCCGGCCGCCGGCTTCCACTCCAGCCGCCGCTGGGAGAGCAGCACCTTCCCGGCGGGGCCGAGGTCGCCCTCCAGGAACGGTTCGAAGGCGTCGAACAGCTTCTCCTTGGGCGTGGCGGGCCGCTTCAGGCCGGTGGGGTGGTCCGGGAGCGGCGCGCCGCACTGGACGCAGCCGCCCTTGCGCGGGAACTGGGGCCGCCCGCACGCCTCGCACATGACCAGGATCTCGGCCGGCATCCAAGGCCCCTTTACCTCTTTTGCGCGGGACTCACGAGACCACGAAGTTGATCAGGCGCTTCGGCACGAACACCACCTTGCGGACGGTCTTTCCGGACAGCGCGGTCTTCACCTTGTCGTCCGACTCCGCGGCGGCGCGCACCTCGTCCTCCGCGGCGTGCGCCGGCACCTTGATCTCGCCGCGCAGCTTGCCGTTCACCTGCACCGCGTAGGGCAGCACGTCGTCCACCACCAGCGCGGGGTCGTAGTCCGGCCAGCCCTCGCGCACGGTGGATCCGGTGGCGCCGTAGGCCTCGCCGATCTCGTCCGAGACGTGGGGGGCGAAGGGCGTCAGGACGGCGGCCAGCAGCCGCACCGCCTCGCCCATGGCGACCTCCTCCTCCGGGGTCTTGGGGGCTTCGAAGGCGTACAGCGCGTTGACCAGCTCCATGATGCCGGCGATGGCGGTGTTGAAGGACAGCCGCTCGATGGCCTCGCCCACGCGCTTGACGCACTTGTGCGCGGCGCGGCGCATCTCCAGCGACCGGCCGGTGAAGCGTTCGGCGGGGACGGTCTCCGGGTCGCCGGCCGCGGCGCAGGCCGCCCGGTGGTGGTAGGCCAGGGTCCAGACGCGCTTCAGGAAGCGGTGCGCGCCTTCCACCTGCTCGTCGGACCAGTCGAAGTCGCGCTCCGGTGGGCCGGCGAACAGCACGTAGGTGCGGGCAGTGTCCGCCCCGTACCTCTTCACGATGACGGCGGGAGTGACGACGTTGCCCCAGCGCTTGGACATCTTCCGCCCGTCCGGCCCGTTGACGATGCCCTGGGTCACCAGGCGCGTCACCGGTTCGTCGGTGGGGCTCAGCCCCAGCTCCTTCATCACCCGGGACCAGAAGCGGAAATACAGCAGGTGCATCACGGCGTGCTCGGGGCCGCCCACGTAGATGTCCACCGGCAGCCAGCGGCGCGCCTCCGCGGGGTCGAACGGCGCCCGGTCGTACTGGGGCGACAGGTAGCGGGCGTAGTACCAGCAGGAGTCGACGAAGGTGTCCATCGTCTCCACCTCGCGCGTGGCGGGGCCGCCGCACTTCGGGCAGGTGGTGTGCAGGAAGGAGGGCACCTTGGCCAGGGGCGGCTCACCCTTGCCGGTCAGCACCTGCTCGGTCTCGATCTCCGGCAGGCGGACGGGCAGGTCCCACTCGGGAACCGGCGTCCCCTCGCGCTTGGGGTCGCAGCGGTCGCAGTAGACGATGGGGATGGGCGTGCCCCAGTAGCGCTGGCGCGAGAAGCCCCAGTCCTTCTGCCGGTAGGTGACGGTCCGCTTCCCCTTCCCGTTCAGCTCCAGGAAGACGCCCTCCTTGGCGCGCGCCTCGGCGGAGGACAGGCCGGTGTAGTCGCCGGAGTCGACCAGCACGCCGTCGTCCACGAACACCTGCTCCACGGTCTCGGGGACGGCCAGCGTCTCGCCGGTCGGCCGCTTCAGGACGATCTTGATGGGCAGGCCGTACTTCTTGGCGAACTCGAAGTCGCGGACGTCGTGAGCGGGGACGGCCATCACCGCGCCGGTGCCGTATTCGGCCAGCACGAAGTTGGCGGTCCAGATGGGGATGCGCTGGTGGGTGAAGGGATTGACGGCATGGGCGCCGGTGAAGACGCCGCGCTTCTCGGTCATCTCGCCGGCGCGCTCCGTCTTCGACAGGCGCGCCATCTCCTCGACGAACTCCTGGACCCTGGGCCGCTCTTCCGGGGTGGCCAGCTGAACGGCGCGGTCGCCGGGGGCGATCACCACGTAGGTGGCGCCGTGGACGGTGTCGATGCGGGTGCTGAAGATCCGGATCGACCCTTCGCGCCCGTCCAGCGGGAACTCGGCCTCCACGCCCTCCGAGCGCCCGATCCAGTTCCGCTGCATGGAGGTGATGCGTTCAGGCCACTGCTTCAGGTGGTCCAGCCCTTCCAGCAGCGCGTCCGAGTAGCGGGTGATCCGGAACGCCCACTCGGGCATCTCCTTGTCGATCACCTTGGAGTCGCAGCGCTCGCAGTTGCCGTCCTTCACCTGCTCGTTGGCGATGACGGTCAGGCAGCCGGTGCACCAGTTCACCCGCGAGAAGCGGCGGTAGACCAGGCCCTTCTCCAGCATCTTCAGGAAGAACCACTGGTTCCAGCGGTAGTACCCGGGCTCGGAGGTGTTGATCTCCTTCGACCAGTCGTAGGCGTACCCCAGGGAGATCATCTCCTGCTTGAAGAAGACGATGTTCTCCTGGGTGCGGACCGCGGGGTGGACCTTCTCCTTGATGGCCGCGTTTTCCGCCGGCAGGCCGAAGGCGTCCCAGCCCATGGGGTGGATGACGTCGTGCCCGCGCATGGCGTAGTAGCGGGCGTAGACGTCGCCCAGCAGGTAGTTGCGGACGTGCCCCATGTGCATCTTGCCGGAGGGGTACGGCAGCATCTCCAGGACGTACTTCTTGGGGGCGGTGGGCCGCTGGCCGGAGCGGAACAGGCCGTCCTTCTCCCAGCGGGCCTGCCACTTCGACTCGACCGTGGAGAAGTCGTAGCGCTCGTTCATCGGAGGCGGAGGCATAAGGGCTCGTCTTTAGAGGACGGCCCCGGGCCGCGCA
>DATBSS010000691.1:0-6188 GCA_036559665.1 Myxococcaceae bacterium | reverse complement strand
GCTCGCGCTCCTCGCGCTCGGCGGCGGCGCGCTCGGCGCGCACCTGCTTGCCGTGCGCCAGGAACTCGTCGAGGATCGTCAGCTCCTCGCGGTCGTGGCGCGCGCGCAGCTTGTCGTCGCCCATCTCGCCGGCGAGGACCTCGTACTGGGCGAGCGTCTTCTCGACCTGCACGACGTAGTAGGCGCGCAGCTCGGTGGCGGTGTCGACCGCGGTCAGGCCGCCGCCGATGACCACCGCCGGCAGCTGGACCTGCAGGTTGGCGAGCGCACCCTTCTTGAACGCCCCGGTGAGCTGGAGCGCCATCAGGAAGTCGGACGCCTTGCGGATGCCGCGGATGAGGTTGTTCTTCAGGCCGATGACGGTGGGCCTTCCGGCGCCGGCGGCGATGGCCACGTGGTGGAAGCCCAGGTCCCAGGCGTCCTCCAGGGTGAGCGTGCCGCCGAAGCGCACGCCGCCGTAGATGCGGAGGTTCTCGCGGCGCGCCAGCGTGAGGTGGAGGAGGGTGAGGAAGTTCTTGTCCCAGCGGACGGTGATCCCGTACTCGGAGACGCCGCCGAAGCCGGCCAGCACGCGGTCGTCCAACTCGGAGGCGACCTGGGAGAAGTCGCGGATGGGCTGGAGCGGGGAGCCGTTCTTGCCGGTGAGCGCGTCCGGGAAGGGTTCGATCTTCAGGCCGTCCACGCCGGCCACGCCGAAGCCTTCGTTGAGCAGGTAGTGCGCCAGGGTGTAGCCGGCCGGGCCCATCCCCACCACCAGCACGTTCTTGCCCAGGTACGGCAGCGCGTGCGGGCGGCGGACGTTGAGCGGGTTCCAACGGGTGAGCAGGCCGTAGATCTCGAAGCCGTGGGGGAGGGCGAGGACGTCGGTGAGCGCGGACGTCTCGATCTGCGGGATGTTGACCGGCTCCTGCTTCTGGTAGATGCACGACTTCATGCAGTCGTTGCAGATGCGGTGACCGGTGCCCGGCAGCATCGGGTTGTCGAGCGCGATCATCGCCACCGCCGCGACCGAATCCCCCTCGCCCTTGAGCAGGTGCGCTTCCGAGATGCGCTCGTCCAGCGGGCAGCCGGTGAGCGGGATGCCCAGCGGGTTCTTCTTGAAGGTGTTGCCCTCGGCGGCCGGGTCCTTGGCGGGGATGCCGCGCGTGCAGGAGTCCTTCTCGCGCTCGTGGCAGAGGATGCAGTACTCCACCTCCGCCATCACCCGGCGGGTCTCGTAGCGGCGGTCGGTGAGCTTGAAGCCGTCGCGGCGGCGCAGGTGGTGCTCGTGCCCTTCCGCGGCCTCGGGGAGCGCGGGGTCCGGGAGCTTCAGCTCCACCAGCTTGTCGAAGACCAGCGGCTTGGGCTGGACGTGGGTGGCCAGCTTTTCGAGGTGGCGCTTCGCCTCCGGGTGGAGCGCGCGCGCGAAGGTCCAGCGGTCGAGCAGGGAGATCAGCCGGCGGACCTGGGCGAGGTCGTCCCCATCGCCGAGGAGATCGGTCTCCGGCTGGAGCTTCTGGCGGAGCGCGGCCCAGCGGTCGCGCAGGCCCGGCGGCTCCTGCTTGAGTTGGCCGGAGAAGAGGCGCTCGAATTCCAGGAGGGAGAGCACCGCCTCCGCCACGTCGCGCTCGTTGTCGTCCGTGGAAGGGAAGCCGAGCTGGAGGAGCCGGTCGACGCGAGCGGCGAGGGCGGGCAGCTCCGCGGCGGCCGGGCGGTCAGGCGCGCCCTTCTTGAAGACGCGGCGGGTGATGAACTCGCGGCGGAACTCGAAGAGGCGGAGCTCCTGGGTGAGGCGCGCGGACAGGGCCTTCTGCTCGGCGGTGATGCCGAACAGCCGGCCGATGAAGGCGGAGACGTGGCGCGCCACCCCGATGAGCAGCGCCGCCTCCTCGGGAGGCTTGAGGCCCTTGCCGCCCGCCGCCCGGTACGCCTCGAGCTTCTGGGCGAGCACGGCGTCGGCGGCCGCCAGGTCAGAGAGGAACCGCTCGTGCAGGCGCTTGAGGCCGGCGGGGCGGTAGAGGTCCTCGAAGGTGAAGCCGTCGAGGCCGGGGTGGAACGCTTCTGGGGAGGCGAGCGGGCGCGCGGAGGCGGTGGTCATCGCGAGGGACGGGGCGACGGAGAACCCCGGGTCCGAGGCAGCCTATTTCAGGAGCCTCGGGCTTGCTCCCTCAAAACACGAACGGGAAGGTGATTGGCGGCTGCTCCGCCGTATGGCGGGGGAACCTCCAGCTCCGGATGGCCTTCGCCACGCAGGCGGCAAGGTCGGTGTCCTGGAGGTCGCCGGGAAGCGCCTCCACGTCCTTCGCGTCGCCTTCCAGCGACACGTCCCACCGCATCAGCAGCCGGCCCGCCAGCTCCGGGTCCTTCGCCCGCGCCTCGTTCCGGCACTTGACGACCTGCGCCTTGTGCGCCGTCACCACCGCCATCACGTCCGCGTCGGTGAGCCGCGCGCGCGGCTGCGGTGGTGGGGTGGGCGGGATGTAGTTGGAGTGCTCGGCGGATTTCGAGGCGGGCCTGGCGCCGGGCGAGCCGAAGGTGCGGTCGAAGGCCGCTTCGGTCGCCGGGTCCGCGGTGGGGACGGGTGCGGGGTCGCGGACGGGGTCGTGGGCGAGGACGGGGTCGCGGGTGGAATCCGGTTCTGGGGAAGCGCTCTTCTTCGCCGGCCGCTCGGGCGCGGATGGCCGCGCGGCGCCGGGCGCGGGCGCGGGCGTGGGTGCGGTCGCAGGTGCTGGTGTGACCGCGGCTACGGACGGCGGGGTCTTCGGCTTGGGCGGGGAGAGCAGCGGCGGCAGCGTCATCAGCGCGACCAGGAGGATGGCTGCGCTGAGCCCGATCCCCGCGCCCACCACGGCGCGCAGTGCTCGGTGTGCCGCGGGCGAGATCGGAGGTTCCTCGGATGAAAGGTCGTCGGACGACCATCGCGGCGGGCCCGATCGAGCGCCCGGGGGCGCCACCACCGGCTCGTCGCGGGCGATGAGCCGGGCGGGCACGAGCTCGGGCGCCGGCGGCACCATCCGCTCGGTATGGAATGGGGAGCGAGGGCGGCCGAGGTGCGTGGGCGCAGGTAGCGGGACGATGCCGTATTGCGGATCGTGGGAGGACGCGGGTCGCTTGCGGGACGGCCGCTCAGGCTCCGGCGCCGCCGCGAGCTTCTTCCTCACGACGAGCACGGGCCGGGGGCGCGTCGGGCGCGTGTGCCGGGACCAGGTCACGGAGAGTGACTGCATGCTGGCCGCTTCGCGGCGCGCCTCCACCTTGGCGCCGAGGGACGCGGTCTCGGGTACCGGTGTGGTCGGCTCTTGTGCGGCGACGGCGGCAGGGCGCGCGGGCCCGGATGGCGGTGCGGCCAACTCGGGCAGCACATCCTTCGACTCGACCTTCGGCTCCGCTACCGGCGGAGGCGCCAGCGCCTCGGGAGGAGGGGGCGGCGGCCGGGCCGTGCGGATGGGGTACAGCGGCTGTAGCCCCAGCGCCCGGGCCAGCGAGGTGATCCGGCACAGCGGCGTCCATCCGGGGAGCCCCACGCCCCAGCACCGCGACTCCGGCCGGAGGCCGTGGGCCAGCCAGCGCTCCTTCATCTGCGCGGTGCTGAGCGGGCCGACCGGGTGGCCGTCGCCCTCCAGGAACCACTCGTCCGCCCCGGCCAGCGCCTGGACGCGCGCCATCTCCTCGTGCGAAAGCCGCTTCACCTCGGTGATCAGCGAGCGAATCCGCTCGCTCGCCGTCATCGCCTGCACGGGACTCCCTGCCGCCTCTTCACCGCTCGTTTCCATCGACCCCAGTCCTTGACTGACCGGGTGCAAACCTAGGGACGGACCCGTGGGCCGCCAGCCGGCCTGTCCAGGAGTCACCAGGACGGCAAGCGAGCCCTCACGCCCGATGTGCAGAAGGGCTCAGTTGCCCTGGCCGGCCGTTGCGGGGCAGGGCGTCCCCACCACCAGCACCACCGTGCGCGGGCCCGAAGGCGTCAACGCGTCCGGCGAGTAGTCGATGAACGGCGCGTTGTTCCACTGGTGCGTCGGCCACGCGCCCACGATGCACATCGGCACCGACTGCCCCAGCCGCCGCGAGTGCAGCACGTACGCGCCTCGCCCGGGGTCGAAGTTGCCGATGCCGTAGTCGCAGCGCCCGGAGCACTTCCAGGTGCCGTTGACGTAGTTCGTGTACCAGACGTGCCACCGGGGCATCGCCACCGGCTTGTCCCAGATGGGGTTGTGCTCGTTGAGCGGGTTCTTGGCGGTCCAGTCCGGCATCAGCGCCACCGGGTGGCCGGGCAGGTACCAGTTCACGAACTGCGGCACGTAGTCGAAGACCACCGGATCGCCCGGCGCGCTCCGCTGCTGGATCAGCGCGACCGCCTCGTGCAGCGGCTGCCGGTCGCCGGCGAAGCGGTGGGCGGCGTCGCTGGCCAGAAGGCGCAGGCCCTGGAATGGCGGGAAGGGCGGCGGCGTGGAGACGTTGGCGAGCCACACGTCGGGAATGAGCGCGTTCACGGCGATCGCGCCCGCCGCCATCCCGGCCACCCAGCGGCGCGATTCCACCTGCCCCAGCCCCAGCGCGACGGGCCACGCCATCGCCAGGACGGGGAGGAAGAGGTAGTAGCGGAACTGCGAGAACGGGTGGAAGTCCAGCGCGCCCACGGTGAGGGCGACCGCGATGGTGGTGAGCGCCAGGAGGCCCGCGGCCCACCAGCGCCGGAGCGCCAGCAGCCCCGCGATGCTGAGCGCGACGAACGGGGTCACGTAGGCGATGCTGGCCCGATCCGACAGCGAGCGCGACGGCCAGAGCCGGCTCAGCTCGATCGGGCTCATCGCTCCCCAGTGCGCATGCTGCGAGGGCCGGACCAGCCAGACCAGGAGCGCGAGGGAGATCGCCCCGGGCACCAGGCCGTACAGCACCGCGGCACGCGCTCTCGCCGCCAGTCCGCCCAGGCCGGGCGCCTCGCACGCGAGGATGGACACCCCCCAGAGTCCCAGCACCGCGGCCACGACCGATCCGCCCATGGTGTGGAAATGGGGGGCCAGGAAGAGCGTCGCGCCCCAGACCGGCAGCGCCCACCGGCGCCCGCGCCGCAGGCCGCCGACAGCGAACGCGCCCAGCACGGACAGGACGTCGAGCACCGCGTGGTAACGCGCCGTGCGGTCGTGCAGGGTGCGGACGGTCTGGAGCGAGAGCGCCGTCCCCGCGGCCAGCGCCAGCGGCAAGGGCGCCCCGGTGAATGCGGCCAGGCCGTAGGAGAGCAGGCCGCTCGAGGCGGCGTGCGCGGCGATGAAGGGCATCCGCAGGCTGGTGTCCCGGCCCATGGGGGTCACCTCGCCCAGGGCCAGCCCGGCCGCGCCCAGGTAGAACTGCCCCCACGGAGTGTAGCGGTGCGTCACCCCTTCCTCGATCTCGTCCCCGCCGGTGTTGACCGAGACCGCGCCGGACTTGTCGATCACCCGCGGCCAGCCGGACTCGAGGATGGTGCTGGCGCGCGTGGCGGTCTCCGCCTCGTCCTGCCAGATCGCGCGGTAGCCGGCGCCGATCATGTTGGCGAGGAAGACGACCAGCGACAGCATCACGTGCGGCCAGCGCTTCACCGAGCCGGACCCGGGTCCCCTCGGTTTCGCCCCCCAGTCGAAGCGGAGCTTCAGCATGGTGAACAGGTAGGTGAGGATGAAGAGCAGCAGGCTGCGCTTCGTCTCCCCGAACATCCGCTTCTTGAAGGTGAACGGCACCTCCTTGATCCGGACGTCCCGGTGGGCGCGGGAGATCTTGAAGAGGAGCTCCTCGATGATGTCGAAGTTCTGGCAGCGGAGCGCCGGCTCCCGGAGCAGGTCGGCGCGGTAGAGCTTGAAGCTGTTCGAGACGTCCTTGACCTTGAGGTTGAGGATGATCGAGTAGCTGAGGTTGAGCACCCGGCTCATCTGCTTGAGCGCCCAGGTATTCTCGGTGTGGCCGCCCTGGATGTAGCGGGAGGCGATCACGATGTCGCTGGACTCCCCGTGCTCGAGGAGCTGCGGGATGAACTCCGGCGCGTGGGAGCCATCCGCGTCCATGAAGATGATCCAGCGGCCGGCGGCGGCGGCGATGCCGGTGCGGACCGCGTCCCCGAAGCTGTTCGTGGGCGATCGGGCCAGGTACCGCACGCCATGCTGGGTGCACACGTCCGGCGTGGCGTCCAGCCGCTGCACCGTGTCGACGACGACGATCTCGTAGGTGCGGCGGGT
>DATBSS010000690.1:0-13684 GCA_036559665.1 Myxococcaceae bacterium | reverse complement strand
GAGCTGCCGGATGTGCTCGAGCGCCATGGCTGGAAGATACCGTGTCCGCGAGGGGCGGAGCCGCTAGTATTCCAGGGTACGCCGTGCCGACGAAGATCCTGATCATCGACGACAGCCCCAGCATCCGGACCATCATCAAGCTGTACCTGATGGGCCGGGGGCTGGAATTCATCGAGGCCACCGACGGCGCCCACGGGCTGCAGCTCGCCGGCGAGCGCGGGGTCGATCTGGTGATCGCCGACTTCAACATGCCGGTGATGAACGGCATCGACTTCGTCGAGAACCTGCGGGTCCACGACAACGCCGCGCTCCGGGAGGTGCCGGTGATCCTCCTCACCGCCAACAAGGACGAGGAGATCCGCCAGCGGGCGATGGAGGTCGGGGTGAGCGCGTTCACGGTCAAGCCCATCAGCCGGGATCAGCTCACCGCCACGGTGCGCCGGTACCTGAGGCTGGAGGAGCCGGCGAGTTGAGCCGCCTGGGCGCGGCGCACCCCGGCGCCGAGGCGTTGCTGTTCGCACTCGGGGCCGAGGTCTTCGCCTTCCCCATCGGCCGGGTGCGCCAGGTGCTCCGCGCCTGCTGGCCCCAGTCCGTGCCCCGCCCGCCGCTGGGCTGCCTGGGCGTCATCGAGGTCGCCGGCGAGGTGGTGCCCATCCTGGACCTCGCCGTGCTGCTGGCGCTGCGCCGCCCGCTGCCGCAGTCCGCGCTCCCGGAGAAGATGCTGGACACCCACTTCCTCCTCACCGGCGCCGAGGACGGGGAGCTGGGCTTCTGGGTGGACCGGGTGCTGGAGGTGGCCGACATCCGCGCGCTGGAGGACGTGACCGCCGACCCGCGCCTGGAGGCGCTGGGCAAGTCCGCCTCCTGGGTGGTGGGCCTGTCCGCGGCCGGGGACCGGCGCGCGCTGGTGCTCGACCCGAGCGCCGTGGTGACCGCCTCCCGCCGCCGCCTCCTCCGGCGGGCGGTGCTCCGGAAGGCGGTCTGAGACCACCTTGATGCGCGACGGCCCGCTCGAGCAGCTGGCGGAGCTCCTCGGCCACCGGCTGGCGGAGGACAACCGCCACCTGTTCGAGGACGGCCTGCAGAAGACCGGCATCGCCATGGGCATCACCGCGGACGCCGCCGCCCGGCGCGCGCTGGCCGGGGACCCGGTCGCGTACCGCGAGGTGATCTCCGCCGTCACCGTGGGGGAGACCTACTTCTTCCGCCACCCGGAGCACTTCCAGCTGGCCCGCCACCACGCCGCGCGCGCCCTGGGCGGCGGGCGCCCGGTGCGCACCGCCTGGAGCGTGGGCTGCGCCACCGGCGAGGAGGTGTATTCGCTGGCCATGGCGCTCTCCCCGCACACGCCGGAGCTGCGCGTCCACGGCAGCGACATCAGCCGCGAGTCGCTGGAGGTGGCCCGGCTGGGGCGCTACGGCAGCTGGTCCTTCCGGGACGGCCCGCCGCAGGAGGTGGCCGAGGTGCACCCGGTGGGCGGCCAGTGGGAGGTGAGCCCCCGGCTGAAGGCCCTGGCCAGCTTCCACGAGGTGAACCTGATCCGCGAACCGCTCACCGCCCCGCCCGGCGCGCCCAGCGTGGACGTCATCTTCTGCCGCAACGTGCTGCTCTACTTCCTCCCGGACCACTCCGCGCGCATCCTCTCCGCGCTCGCCGGCGCGCTCGCCGAAGGCGGCCTGCTGGTCCTGGGCGCGCTGGAGGCGCCGGCCATCCCGCCGGTGGGCCTGCAGGCGGTGCCGGAGTCCAACGGCTGCGCGCTCCACAGGCCGCTCTTCCACCGCGCGCCGCCGGAGCGGCCGGCCACCCCGCCCCGCCGCTACTCCACCGCCGAGCGCAAGGCGCTCCCCAGCGTGGACGTGCTCACCATGGCGCGGAGGCTGGCGGACGCGGGGGACCTGGAGGGCTCGCTCAGGATGGCGGAGAGCCTCCCCGACTCGCTGGAGGCGCTGGAGCTGGCGGCCACCGTCTGCTTCGAGCGCGGAGACATGGAGAAGGCGCGCCGCCACCTGGCGAAGCTGGTGGAGCTCCGCCCGGACCACGTGCCGGCACATCTGAGGCTGGCGCTGGTGGCCCTGCGGGCCCACGACCTGGACCTCCTGGAGCGCTCCGAGCGGGAGCTGGTCCGCCTGGTCTCCGGGCGGCGCGACGACGAGGAGGTCTCCGGAGACGGGATGAAAGTGGCGTATGTTCGGCAGGTGCTGGCGGACCTGAGGGGTCTGCCATGAGTGGCCGGGAGCGCGTGAATGGGTAAGGACGCGATCCAGATCCTCAAGGAGCGGGCCGAGGCGGCCGCGCACGTCGAGGACCAGGTGGCCATCGCCACCGTGCCGCTGAGCCTCTTCCTCCGCGGCAAGCAGCACTACGGCCTGCGCCTGGGCGAGGTGGAGGGCGCCGGGCGGCTGCGCCAGCTCTCCCACGTCCCCGGCGCGCCGCCCTGGATGGTGGGCGCGGTCCAGCACCGCGGCTCCATCATCACCCTGATGGACCTGGCGCCGTTCTGGGGCGTGGAGCTCAAGGGCCTGGCGGACCTGCCCACCTTCGTGGTCGTCGGCGACGGGCGGTCGCAGATCGGCATCCTGGTGGAGGAGCTGGTGGGCGTGCACGAGGTGGACGCCGCCATCCAGCCGTACCGGGGCGATGAACGGGTGGGCATCTCCGAGGTCGCGCACTGGGACGAGCAGCCGGTGCTGGTCCTCTCCGCCGCGCGGCTGCTGCAGGACGGGAGGTTGAAGTCCGGCTAGCCATGGACGAGATCCTCCGACAGGTCCTCACCCTCTTCGGCGAGGAGTTCAAGGAGCACAGCCTGGCGATGGCCCAGGCGCTCATCCAGGCGGACCGCTCCGACTCGCCGGAGGAGCGCAAGTCGCTGATGGCGGAGATCTACCGCCGCGCGCACTCGGTGAAGGGGACGTCCGGGACGCTGGGCCTGTTCGACCTGGAGGACCTGGCGCACGCGGTGGAGACCGCGCTCTCCGGGTTCCGTTCAGGCGAGCGGCACCTGGTCCCCGGCCTGGCCCAGAAGGTCCTGGACGGCCTGGACCAGGCGCAGCGCCTGCTGGAGTCGGTGGCGGCGGGCGCGGACGTCTCGGACCCGGTGCTGCGGGCCACCGCCGCCGAGCTGCTCAAGCTGGCCGCGGCGCCGGAGCAGGTGGAGCCACAGGACCTGCGGCCGATGACGCCCAGCGCGGTGCTCACCCTGCCCGCCCACCCGGTGCCGCACCTGGCCACCCCGGACCCGGCGGCCGGGCAGGCCACCCACGCCCCCGCCGATCCGCCCGCGCGCTCCGAGGACGCGACGGCCCGCAAGGGGCCGCAGCAGGTGGTGTCGCTCCGGGTGACCGCCGACCAGCTCAACAACCTGGAGCGCCATCCGGACGAGCTGCGGGAGGTGCGCACCGCGCTGGAGCAGCGGGCGGAGGACGCCCGCCGCATCTTCTGGACGCTCCAGGGGGCGCTCAGCCGGGCCCAGCGCCACATCGAGCCCGAGCTGGCGGCCGCCATCCGCGACCAGGTGCTCCAGCTCCAGCGCAACGTCTCCGGCGCCGCCTCCGAGCTGTCCTTCCGGGTGACCGAGCTGGACCGCGAGCTGCGCCTGTTGCGGATGGATCCGGTGGAGACGCTCACCGACCCGCTCACCAAGGCGGTGTTCAAGCACGCGGAGAGCCTGAACAAGAAGGTGCGCCTGGAGACGTTCGGGGCCAAGGTGGCGCTGGACCGGCGCATGCTCCAGCTGCTCAAGGACCCCTTCGTCCACCTCGTGCGCAACGCGGTGGACCACGGCATCGAGACGCCCTCGGAGCGCGCGCGCAGGGGCAAGCGGGAAGAGGGCGTCATCCGCATCGACGTCGAGCAGCGCGGCAACGCGGTGCAGGTCAGCTTCACCGACGACGGCGAGGGCATCGACGTCCAGGCGGTGCGGCAGAAGGCCATCCACGACGGGCTGCTCACCGCCGAGGCGGCCGCGGTCATGTCGGAGGAGCAGATCACCGAGCTCATCTTCCAGCCCGGCTTCTCCACCTCGTCCAAGGTCTCCCGCACCTCCGGGCGCGGGGTGGGCCTGGACGTGGTGAAGGAGAACGTCCAGAAGGCCGGCGGCCGGGTGAGCATCTCCTCCCGCCGCGGGCAGGGCAGCCGCTTCGTCATCGAGGTCCCGCTCACGCTGGCCACCGCGCAGGCGCTGCTGTTCGAAAGCTCCGGCTTCGCGCTGGCGGTGTCGCTCTCCTCGGTGGTGAAGGCGCGCTTCGTGGACAACGTGGAGGCGGCGCGTGGCAGCCTGGAGGTGGAGGGGCAGCTGCTCCCCATCCACGCCATGTCGGACCTGATCTCCATCCCGCCCTCGCATGCGCGCCCCACCGGGTACTCGGTGGTGGTGCTGCGGTCGGCGGAGCGGCTGGTGGCGATCCGGGTGGACCGCCTGCTGGGTGAGCGCGAGGTGGTGGTGCGCCCGCTGCCGCCGGAGATGCTGCGGCTCCGGCACCTCTCGGCGGCCACGCCGCTGGGCGACGGGCGGCTGGCCTTCATCCTCTCCACCCGCGCCCTGGTGGAGGCGCTCAACGCCAACACCTCCTTCGCCGGGCTGGTGGAGGTGGCCCGCAAGCACAAGGTGGTGGTGGCGGACGACTCCATCACCACCCGGTCGCTGCACCGGCAGGTGCTGGAGGCCGCGGGCTACCAGGTGGAGACGGCGGCGGACGGCGAGGAGGCGCTGCGCCTTCTGCGCACCAAGGGCGCTGACCTGCTGGTCTCCGACATCCACATGCCGCGCATGGACGGCCTCACCCTCACCCGGAAGGTGCGGGACGAGCCGGCGCTGGGGTCGCTCCCGGTCGTGCTGGTCTCCTCGCTCGACACCGACCAGGACAAGCAGCGCGCCACGGACGCCGGCGCGTCGGCCTACCTCACCAAGGGCGCCTACCAGCGCGGCGAGCTCCTCAAGCTCGTGCAGTCCCTGCTCCCGTCATGATCCGGACCCTGGTCGCAGACGACAGCCCTGCGTTCCGCGAAGCGCTCAGCGCGGTGCTGCGCGAGGACCCGGACTTCCACATCCTGGGCGGGGCGGCGGACGGGGCGGAGGCGGTGCAGAAGGCGCGGCTGCACCGGCCGGACCTGATCGTGATGGACGTGGTGATGCCGGGGATGAGCGGGCTCACCGCCACCGCGGAGATCATGAGCCAGACGCCGTGCGCGGTGGTGGTGATGTCCCGGCTGATGGACACCGGCGCGCAGCAGGTGGCGTTCGAAGCGCTGCGGGCCGGGGCGGTGGAGGTGATGGGCAAGCCGCGCGACCTCCGCGACGCCAAGACCAAGGACGCGCTCCGCCAGCTCCTGAAGGCCATGTCCACGGTGAAGGTGGTGCGCCACCGCCGGCCGAAGGACGTGCCGAGCGCGGCGGTGGACGTGGGGCTCCTGGCCATCGGCGCCTCCACCGGCGGGCCGCCCGCGCTACGGGAGATCCTCCGCCACCTGCCGCAGTCGTTCCCCTCCTCGGTGCTGGTGGCGCAGCACCTGGCCTCCGGCTTCACCCGCGGGCTGCGGCGCTGGCTGGAGGACTGCCTGGAGCTGGACGTGGAGATCTCCGAACGGCCCTCGCGGCCGCGCCCCGGCTGCGTGTACCTGCCGCCGGACGACCACCACCTGGTGCTCGAGCAGGGCTACGTCAAGAGCATCCCCACCGGCGGCGAGAGCCCCGCGCCCGGCGTGAACCGCCTGTTCGGCTCGCTCCTGGGCACCGCGCCGCGCACCTGCGCGGTGCTGCTCACCGGGATGGGGGCCGACGGGGCGGAGGGTCTGAAGGCGCTCCGCGACCGCGGCTGCCATACCATCGTCCAGGACGAGGAGTCCTCGCTCATCTACGGGATGCCCCGCGCCGCCAAGGAGCTGGGCGCCGCGGAGGAGGAGCTCCCGCTGCACACCATTGGGCCGAGACTGCGCGCCCTGTTCGGCCAAACCACCCGGGGAACCCGGCCAACATGACCTCTCTCAACACGCCCGACGCGCCGGCCTCGACCTCGCCCGTGCGGCAGATCCTCTTCCCCCGGAAGCTGCGCGGCTACGCCCTGCTCATGCTGTTCAGCGCGGTGATGGTGGCCGCCATCGCCACCAACTTCCTCGTCGGGCCGTGGGCGGCGCGGGCCTCGGAGGCGACGCTGGGCGCGCGCGGCAAGGCGCTGGCGGAGGTGCTGGAGCGCCACCAGGACCTCCGGGCGGCGCTGAAGGCGAAGGACGGCAAGGCCGCCTCCGGCCTGGCCGCCGCGCTCCTGGAGGATAAGGAGCTGCGCTACGTGGTGCTGCGGGACGCCGGCGGCCACGTGCTGGGCGGCGCCACCTCCGTGGAGGGAGAGACGCCGGAGTCGGTGGCCGCGGCCCACCAGGACGGCGCCGGCTCGGGGCTGGTGGGGTTCACCCAGCCCGTCCGCGGCGACAAGCCGGCCGAACAGGAGATTGGCCAGGTGGTGCTGGCGCTCTCCAGCGCCCCCACCCGGCAGCGGCTGGTCAGCCAGACCCTGGCGGTGCTGGCGGTCACCGGCGTCATCCTCGGGCTGGCGTTCCTGTGGTGGTTCCAGCGGCTGGTGAAGCGGCTGGACCGGCTGGGCCAGTTCGCGGCGGAGGTGGCGGCGGGAAAGCTGGCGGCCAGCGTGGACGACGGCGGGGAGGACGAGATCGCCGTCCTGGCGAGGTCCCTGGACGCCATGGCCGGGCGGTCGGGGGCCATGGTGCTGAGGCTGCAGACGGCGGCGCAGGCGCTGGCGCGATCCTCGGAGGAGATCTTCACCTCCGCCAGCCACCAGGGCGAATCCGCCACCCGGCAGGCCGCCTCCGTCTCCGAGACGGGCGCCACGGTGGCCGAGCTGCGGGAGACGTTCAAGCAGGCCGCGGACCGCGCCCAGGCGGTGATCGACCTGGCCAAGCGCTCCGAGGAGTCCACCTCCACCGGCAAGCGCGCGGTGGAGCAGAGCGTCAACGCCATGGAGTCCATCCGGGACCAGGTGATGGCCATCTCCAAGGTGATGGCCGGGTTGGTGGAGCGCACCAACCAGATCGGCACCATCATCGACGCGGTGAACGACCTGGCGGAGCAGTCCAACGTGCTGGCGCTCAACGCCGCCATCGAGGTCGTCAAGGCGGGTGAGCAGGGGCGCGGCTTCGCGGTGGTGGCGCGCGAGGTGCGCTCCCTGGCGGAGCGCTCCAAGGACTCCACCGCCCAGGTGCGCGCCATCCTCCAGGACATCGAGAAGGCCAGCCGCGAGGCGCAGGCGGTGATCGAGGAGGGCACCCGGGTGACGCAGGGGGGCGTGGAGCTGGCCACCCGCGCCGGCGAGTCCATCTCGCTGCTGGACAACGCCATCGGCGAATCCTCCACCGCGGCCAAGCAGATCGCCGCCTCCACCCGGCAGCAGGCGGTGGGGGTGGAGCAGATCTGGCAGGCGATGCGGGACATCGACCGGGCGGTGAACGAGAGCGCCAGCGGCATCCGGCAGCTGGAGGTGGCCTCCCGGAACATGAAGGACCTGTCCAACCAACTGACCCAGCTGGTGGCGCAGTACCAGGTGAGCGCGGGCGAGTAAGCTCCCCGTCCATGAGCCAGCTCCGGACCATCTCCTTCCAGCTCAACGGGAAGCCCACCCAGGTCGCCGCCGCCGAGGACGAGTCGCTGATGACCGCCCTCCGCGAGCGCTGCGACCTCATCTCGCCCAAGAACGGCTGCGCGCCCATGGGGCAATGCGGCTGCTGCACCGTGATGCTGGACGGGAAGGCGGTGGTGTCCTGCGTGGTGGACGCCGCCAAGGCCGAAGGGAAGCCGGTGTGGACCCTGGAGGGCCTGCCCGAGAAGGAGCGGGAGATCTTCAAGGAGTCGTTCGTGTGGGCGGCGGGCCTGCAGTGCGGGTTCTGCATCCCGGGCATCGTGATGCGGGCGCACTGGCTGATCGGCAAGAACCCCAAGCCGTCGCGCGAGGAGATCGAGAAGCAGCTCACGCCGCACCTGTGCCGCTGCACCGGCTACGTGAAGATCGTCGACGCCATCGAGCTGGCGGCCGCGAGGATGCGGGGGGAGCCGGCGCCGGAGCACGACTGGTCCGGGAAGATCGGCACCTCGCTGCCCAAGGTCGAGGGCGGGGAGCTGGCGCTGGGCGACCGGCGGTACATCGACGACATGAAGGTGCCGGGGATGCTGATCGGCGCGGTGCGCCTGTCGGACCACCCGCGCGCGAAGGTGAAGCGGATCGACGCGTCGAAGGCGCGCGCGCTCCCCGGGGTGCAGGCGGTGGTCACCGCGAAGGACGTCCCCGGGCAGCGGTTCCAGGGGCTCATCTACAAGGACTGGCCCATCTTCGTCGCCGAGGGCGAGGAGACCCGCTACGTGGGGGACATGCTGGCGGCGGTGGCGGCGGCCGACGAGCCGACCGCGCGCGCCGCGGCGGCGCTGGTGGAGGTGGAGTACGAGGTGCTCGCGCCCCTGACGGACCCCGAGGCCGCGCTGAAGCAGGGCGCCCCCACCGTGCACAAGAAGGGCAACCTCCTCTCCACGTCGAAGTTCAAGCGCGGGGACCCGGACGCGGCGGAGCGCGCGTCGAAGCACGTGGTGACGGAGACCTTCCGCACCCAGTTCATCGAACACCTCTTCCTGGAGCCGGAGAGCTGCCTGGTGGTGCCGCCCGCGGGCGGCCAGGCGGCGTACACCATGTACAGCCAGGGCCAGGGGGTGTTCGACGACCGGCGGCAGGTCGCCTCGGCCATGGCGATGCGGGAGGACGAGCTGAACGTGGTGCTGATCACCAACGGCGGCGCGTTCGGCGGCAAGGAGGACCTCTCCATCCAGGCGCAGACCTTCCTGCTGGCGAAAGTGACCGGCCGGCCGGTGAAGCTGACCCTGTCCCGCGAGGAGTCCATCCGCGTCCACCCCAAGCGGCACCCGATCACCATGACGTACACGGTGGGGTGCGACGAGCAGGGCAAGCTGACCTTCGTCCGGGCCCAGATGATCGGCGACAAGGGCGCCTACGCGTCGGTGGGGAGCAAGGTGCTGGAGCGGGCCGCGGGGCACGCCACCGGGGCGTACCGGGTGGACCACGTGGACGTGGTGGCGGACGCGGTCTACACGAACAACCCGCCGTGCGGCGCGATGCGCGGGTTCGGCGCCAACCAGGCGGCCTTCGCCATCGAGTCCTGCCTGGACATGCTGGCGGAGAAGGTGGGGCTGGACGGCTGGGACATCCGGTGGCTCAACGCGCTGGACGAAGGCGACCGCTTCGGCACCGGCCAGAAGCTCACCGCCAGCGTGGGGCTGAAGAAGACGCTGGAGCTGGTGAAGGACGACTACAAGGGGTCGAAGTTCGCGGGCATCGCCTGCGGCATCAAGAACTGCGGCATCGGCAACGGCGTGCCGGAGACGGGGCGGGCGCGGCTGGTGGTGGCGAAGGACGCGAAGTCGGTGGGGCTGTACCAAGGCTACACGGAGATGGGGCAGGGCCTGTACACCATCTGCGTCCAGGTGGCGTCCACGGTCACCGGGCTGGACCCGCGGCTGTTCATCCCGGGCGTGTCCACGGAGCTGCCGCTGGACTGCGGGATGACCACGGCCTCGCGGGCCACGGTGTTCGCGGGGAACGCGGTGATGGACGCGGCGAAGAAGATGAAGGACGCGCTGGCGGCCGCGGGCGGGAAGCTGGAGGCGCTGGCCGGGCAGTCCTTCGACGGGCAGTTCTCCATCAGCTACACCACCTCGCTGGAGAACCCCACGCCCGAACCGATCACGCACATGGGCTATTCGTTCGCCACCCAGGTCTGCATCCTGGACGAGCAGGGCCGGGTGGACCGCTTCGTCGCCGCGCACGACGTGGGGAAGGTGCTCAACCCGAAGCTGCTGGAGGGGCAGCTGGAGGGGTCCATCCACATGGGCCTGGGGTTCGCGCTCACCGAGAGCCTGGAGCTGGAAGGCGGGCGCATCACCAACGGCACCCTGCGCAAGCTGGGCGTGCTGCGCGCGGCGGACATGCCCGAGGTACAGATCCACTTCGTGGAGGCCCAGATGCCGGACGGCCCGTACGGCGCCAAGGGCGTGGGAGAGATCGGCCTGGTCCCCACCGCCGGCGCCGTCGCCAACGCGCTCTACCGGTTCGACGGGAAGCGGCGGACGAAGCTGCCGATGAAGGATTCACCGGCGGCGAAGGCGATGAGCGTCGGCCGCTAGTTGGCGCCCGGGCTGGCGCGTCTGCCGTAATTTCACGAATTGCTGTTATCGCGAAGTTTTTTGTTTTTACGCGGGAATAAACCCGTCGCGCCGCGTCCTCTTACAGCGACGGGTCGACGTGGAGGCTCGCCGGGAGGTCCAGCCAGTGGGACCGGGCAAGCGAGCTCTCAAGACCCCCTGCGACGCGGTGGGGCCGTTCCTGGACGGCGCGCTCTCCCGCGCGAGCGCGAAGGCCTTCCGGCTGCACCTCCCGGTCTGCCCGGGCTGCCGGCAACGGCTCTCCTCGGCCCTGCAGCTGGTGGCGCTGGCCGGGGAGGCGCGGGGGCCGCGCGTGCGCCACGCGCCGGGCTAGCCGGCGTTCCGGCGGAAGGCGGCGCGCGCCAGGTGCGGGAGATCCGAATAGGGGTGTAGCGAGAGCGGGCGGAGGCCGGCGTGAGAGCGGGTGGGCGCCAGCCAGTCCCCACCCCCGGCGGGCGAGTGGAGCCAGAGCAGCTCCGCCGTGCAGGTCGGGAACCGGATGACGCGGAGGACCATGTCCGAGACCGCCGGCATCGCCTCCACGGCGGTGATCGCCCCGGCGAGCTGCGCGGGGTAGCGGCCGCCCACCGCGCCCACCGCCTGCGCCGCGGAGCCTTCGCCGCGCAGGTCGATGAGGGCCACCGGCTCTCCTTCGCAGCGCACGAACCAGCGCCAGCCGCCCTCCACCGGCAGCAGATCGCTGCTCACCCGGTAGATGCGGTGCGCGCCGGCGACCCAGCAGCCCTCGGCGCCGCGGAGCACGCCCTGCCGCTTCAACCAGCCGATTCCGTGCAGGAGGGCGTCTTCCGGCACCGGCGAGCTCAGCTCCGAGATGAGGCGCACGTTCGTCACTCCGTCCAATAGGTGGTGGTCCAGGCTCCGTCGCCCAGGTACGAGTCGCGGAAGACGCCGTAGGGGCACCAGAACGCGCCGTCCACGGCCGGGTCCGCGACCAGCACCTGCTTCTCCCGGCCGTGCATGGAGGCCCCGGCGATGGCCACGAAGTGCCCGCGCTCGCCGTGCTCGATCCGCGCGCAGAGGAGGCCGGGCAGCTCCTCCCAGAGGTCGTCGAATGCCAGCGGCCCCGCCTTGAGCGGGCCGGAGTGGCCCACGGTGATCAGCACCTGGTCCAGGGCCGCCGCCAGGTTGCAGTCGTGCCGGCCCTCACAGCACCGCCCCACGCCCGCGGTGGCCTGCGCCTCGGGCGTGGGGAGGGTGCGCTTCAGGTGCTCGTTCGCCACGTCGCACTGGCGGGCGAAGCGCGTCGCCGGGTCGTAGTGCCGGGCCACCGCCGATCCCACGGCGGCCCAGCACCAGTTGGTATGGCTCTGCAGCTCCACGTGGAGGCCCTCGACGTGCACCTCCTCCACCGTGGACTGCGGCGCTTGCGAGACGCGCAGCCAGACCCCTGTCTCGGCGACGAAGAGGCTCACGCCGGGTCCCGCGGATAGGCGGTGGTCAGGTCCACCGAGCAGGTCGCTTCGTTGCCCTGCGTGCAGCTCGTCAGGTCGGAGACGCGGTTCTCCCCCATGCCCTTGATGCTCTTGATGGGGTCTTCGCCGCCGCCGAGCGCGCCGGCGCCGTCGCGGTGCTCCTTCTTCTTCCCGGCGTGGCCGTTCCCGTTCCCGTTCCCCTTGGCCTTGCCGTTGCCCTTCTGGCTCGTCTCGGTCGCCCGCGCCAGGCTCATCGAGCGCGGCGTGGTTTTGTCGTCGCCGGCCTGCGCCTTGAGCATCTCCTCCAGCGTGTCGAGATCTTCCTCCGCGCAGTCGATGACCCAGCGGATGGGCTTGCTCCCGTTCGACAGGTACTCGCGGCCGTAGACGCGGATGTCCAGGGTGCCTCCGGTCACGACGTCGGCGTTCCACCAATTGCCGTCCTCGCTCCAGAAGGTCTCGCTCTCGGTTTCCTCGGGATGAATGATGGGTTCAGGCAGTGACATGTGCGGCTCCTCGTGCTCCGGGTTCATTCGAAGAGACGAGCCGCCGACGCGAAGTTCCCGTACCCGAAATTACGTGGTCACACTGGAAGGCCGGGCTACGATGACTTCCGGTGGGGAGCCCTCCCCGAGGGAACATTCCAGCGCGAATGCGTCTTCATGGATGGGTGGGTCGCGCAGTCCCAAGGCTCGCCAGGGGGTCAAACCTTGCGAGCGGCGACGGTACGGGAGGCCGGGCGGGGCGACGCGATGGAGCGTGAAGAGCTCCTCGCCCACAGGACTCTCCTGCTCGCGCTCGCCCGACGCCTCACCGGGAACGAGTCCGACGCCGAGGACCTGCTCCAGGACTGCTTCGAGCGCGCGATGCGCGGCTCCGTCCAGCTCCGCGATGCGAAGGCGGCGCGGTCCTGGCTCATCTCCATCCTCCGCAACGCCTTCCTCGACCGCTGCCGCCGCCAGCGCGCGGAGTTGCAGGGCCAGGACACGGAGCCTCCGGAGGACCTGCCGTGCCCGGAGCCGGCGGACGAGCCCGCCTGGGCCCATCTCGGTTTGGAGGATCTGCACCGGGCGTTGGAGGATCTGGAGCCGGAGTTCCGGGAGGTATACGAGTTGCGCGAATTCGAGGGCCTCTCCTACAAGGAGATCGGCAAGCGGCTCGGCGTGCCGGTGGCCACCGTCGCCACCCGGCTGTTCCGCGGCCGCTTCAAGCTCCGGCAGCTGCTCAGCCGGATGAAGCGCAAGGCTCGCCATGACTAAACCGTGTGACCAGCTGGGCCCGTTCCTCGACGGAGAGCTCCCGGAGGCGGAGGCGGCCGCGTTCCGCCTGCACCTGGCGGAGTGCCCGGACTGCCCCGTCCGGCTCGACTCCGCCCTGCAGTTGGCCGGGCTCTCGCCTCCTCTAGAACCGGTGAAGAAGAAGAAGGAGAAGCAGCAGGTCCACGTCCCGTTCCGGCCGCACTGGGCCAGGCGCGCGGTAGCGACGGCCGCCGTGGCGGTGGCCTGCGCGCTGGTGGTGGTCGCGGCGCCGGTGCCGGAGAGCGCCTGGTACCCGGGCGCGCCGGACCGCTCCATCGAGGCCCGCCTGATGCGCGTGGGCGCGCGCTACCACCCCTACCAGGGCGTCGGCCACGGCCCGGAGAACCAGAAGGCCCTGGACCCGCTGCTGCACCTGCTGCTCAAGCTCCGGGGAGACCACCTGGGCATCGCCGAGGCCTACCTCGCGCGCGAGCTGCCGCTCCTGGCCGAGGCGGAGCTGAAGGACGCCCTGCCCTCCGACGACGTGAACGCCGTCCTGGCGCTGGCGGCGCTCCAGAAGGCGGAGTACCCGCGCGCGGTGGAGCTCACCGGCGCGGTGCTGGAGCGGGTCCCCGGCCACCTGCAGGCGCACTGGACGCGCGCCCTCGCGCTGGAGCGCCTGGGCCTGGACCTCACCGCGGCGCAGGAATTCCTGGAGGTGGCGAAGCTGGGGGAGGCCGGCTGGAGCGGGGAGGCAAAGCAGCGGGCCTCCGTGCTCCAGGAGCCGGTCCTTGCGCGGGCCCGCA
>DATBSS010000689.1:0-11590 GCA_036559665.1 Myxococcaceae bacterium | reverse complement strand
ACGAGCCCGACGCTCTTGTCGCGCCAGGCCGGGTCGTATCCCGCGTTGAAGTAGCTCAGGACGCCGTTCCCGCGGAGCGCGTACACCGACGCCACCGCGCGGCCGCCGACCCGCATCGTGTACAGGCGGAGGTGGCCCGCGGACGCCAGCCAGGGCGCGGCCTCCCGGTGGAAGGCCTCCACTTCAAGGTCCGTTATCGCGGACTCCTCTCGCCACCGCATCCGGTGCAGGTGGAAGAAGGTCTCCAGCGCCTCCTCCAGCCCGTCTCCCCGCTCCACGCGGTCGATCCGATAGCCCTGCTGGCGTTCGAGCCATCGCCGGCGCCGCCGGTAGTTCTCCGCGCGCTTCGTCCTCGCCAGGTAGCGCTCGAAGTCGAGCCCTGGCTCGAAGGTGTCGTAGGGGCACTCGAAGCGCGGCTCGTCCAGGAGACCCAGGCCGGCGGCCTTCAGAGGGGCGCGCAGGGCGGAGAGCCACGCGTCGCCTTCGTCCACGTCCAGGAGCTCCAGCAGGTCCCACTCCGGCCGGTGGTCCAGGAGCCAGCGGCCCCAGCCCGCGAGCACCTCGCCGGAGACGTCCTTCCGCACCAGCGGCCCCAGGTGGTCGCTGCCGGCCCGTTCATCGCCGAGCAACCCCAGCCGGCGGCAGGACCTGCCGAAGGAGCGCCGCTCCTGGAGATACAGCGGCAACACCCCCAGCAGCCGTCCTCCCCCGTCACGGGTGGCCAGGAGAAAGAGGCGCCGCCCCTCGCTCCAGCGCCGGTACCAGGCATGAAGCCAGGCCCAGGAGCGGAACACCGGAGCCTCGCTCTGCGCCTGGAGCTCCTCCCACGCTCCGCGCAGCTCGGCGAAGCGCTCCACGTCGGTCACCTGCTCCACCACCATCATCGCCATTGCTCACCCAAGGTCTTCCACCGCCTCGCGGGCGGCGCGGGCCACGCGTTCGAGCTGGTCCGGGCCGAGGTCCTGGTGACACGGGAGCTCCACGACCTGCGCCCGCAGCCGCTCGACATCGGGGAAGGGCGCTTCCCCGGCCGACGGATGTCCCGTCCGCCAGAAGTCCACCGCCTTCACCCCTCGCCCGCGCAGCGCCCGCAGCACCCGGTCCTTGTCCTCGACCCGGAGCGCGTAGAAGAGCGGGCTCGCTCCTTCCGGCAGCCGGGGCCACACCGCCCGCTGGTGCCCGGCGAGACGCTGGTGGAGGAAGCTCCAGTTCTCGCGCCGGCGCTGGACGATCCGGGAGGCATCCGCGGCGCGGGCCAGGCGCGCGAGCAGCGCGCTCATCCCCAGGTCCACCACGCCCGGATCGAAGTGCTGGGTGCCGACCGGGACCGCCAGCTCGTTCGCCCTCCGGCGCAGTCCGGAGGAGAGCGACTTGAGCGCCCCTCGTGCCGCCCGGCCCGGCGCTCCGAGCTGGGCCTCCAGATTCGCCAGCAGCGCGCCTCCCAGCTGGGACAGGGTCGGCAGCAGCGGGGGAGGGCGCAGGGCCCCCAGCCCGGCCTGGTCCACCGCTCCGGCCCGGCGGACGAGGAGCGCGCCGCCGTGCGACACGGGCAGGGTCTTGTAGAAGCAGAAGATCGCCGCGTCCCCGGTGCTGCCCAGCGGCCGGTCTCCGTCGCGGGAGAAGAGCGACAGCGCGCAGTCCTCGATCAGCGCCAGGCCGTGACGCCGGGCCAGCTCCAGGAAGGGCTCCAGCGGCTGCGGGAAGCCGGCGTAGTGGATGACGTAGATCGCCCGGGTCCTGGGGCCAACGAGCGAGGCGACGTGCTCCGGGTCGAGCCGCATCGACTCGTCCACGCGTGCGAAGCGGACCCGGGCCCCGGCGTGCAGGAGCGCGGCGATCTCCACGCCGTGGTGGTACGCGGGGGCGATCACCCCGGCGCCTTCCAGCCCCAGCCGCCGCACCGCCCGGTGGACCGCGTTGCGCCCGAGGTAGCACAGCTCGAGGTCCGGGCGGTCGAAGGGGAAGGCCCGCTCCTCCGGCGGTCTCGCCAGCAGCTGCGACGGCCACAGGTCCGGGAGATCCCGGATCACCGCTTCCACCGCGGGCTCCGGCCCCGTCATGGCCGCTCCTCGTGCCGGAGACGCCAGCGCGTCAGCTCGAAATCCAGCTCGGCCACCGTGCACGGGGCGGGGATGCGCGGCAGCTCCAGGATCGACGAGAAGGGAGAGCACAGGCCGGGACGCGTGGTGACCGCGGCCTGGAAGTACCGGCCCACCAGCGAGACCACCTCGGGGCTGGCGTCGCCGTTGGGATAAGAGAACATCGCCGGGCGCTCGCCCAGCGCCTGCTCCAGGTGCTGGGCGCTGTCGGAGATCTCCCGTTCGGCTTCCTCCAGGGGCTGGCGCACCAGGATCGGGTGGCTGGCCGTGTGCGCGCCGAGCTCGAAGCCGTAGTACCGCAGCGCCCGCACCTCGTCCCAGCTCAGGAAGCGGTGGTCGTCATCCAGCTCCACCGGGAATCGCTCGCGCAGCCGCGCCATCACCTCCAGCAACCGATCGTGCGGGATGGACTTGAGGTGCGAGCAGCACGCCATGAGCGCGACCCGGGAGGCGAGCCCCATCCCGCAGATCCGGGCGATGGTGGGTTCGCCCGCGCGCAGGCCGATCGCCGCGAGCGGGAGCTGCGAGAACATCTTCTCCAGCTCGTAGCCCCACATCCATCGGTCCGTTCCCACCAGCCCGGTGACCACGAACACCGTCGCCGGCACCCCGTAGTGCCGGAGGATGGGCGCCGCCAGCTCGAGGTTGTTCCGGTACCCGTCGTCGAAGGTCAGCGCCACCGCCCGTTCTGGAAGCGGGAGGCCGCCCCGGATCGCCGCGGCCAGCTCCGAGAGCTTGACCGGCTGGTATTCGCGGCTGAGGAACGCCACCTGGCGCTCCAGCTCTTCCGCTCCGATCACCGGTTCGCCCCAGCGGCCCACCGGGCGCCGATAAATCTTGTGGTAGAAAATGATCGCCGGGGCGGCGCGCTGGAGCTGAGCCAGCCTCGAGAGCAGCCCGGAGCGGTGGGAGCCCGCTTTCACCGCCAGCGCGACCCGCGAGCGCAGGTCCATCCGTGTCACGTTGCGCGCCTGCCGCACCAGCCGCGCCAGCTCGGCATCCACCGCCATGCTTCCCCCCTTCAGCCTCACGGCCCGCTGACCTCCAAAGATGGAGGGCGCGCAAGGGTGGCGCGCTTTCCACGCCCGCGAGACAAGCTCCCGTCGAGCGGTGAGCTCACGCACCCCGATGCCTGGTCGTTTCACCGCGCGTTCGGATGAAGCGCCTGCATGCGGGCAGCCGCCCGGGCGCCGGTTCGCACGCCCGCAGAACGTCGGGAATGTCGGGG
Organism: Myxococcaceae bacterium; assembly: GCA_036559665.1. Classification (GTDB taxonomy): domain Bacteria; phylum Myxococcota; class Myxococcia; order Myxococcales; family Myxococcaceae; genus DASRBA01. The sequence continues at coordinate 8,263 of DATBSS010000689.1, read as the reverse complement.
CCTGAACGATTGCTCTGGCGCCTTCGCCAGTTTCCCGGAGGCCGTACGTGCATCGTTCGATCAGGCTGTCAGCGCTCATGGTGGCGGTTGCCCTCGCCGGGCCCGCCGCCGCGAGCGTGCAGTGGAGAGGGGACTTCGAAACGGGAGACCGTTCGCAGTGGAGCAGCGTGGAGATGGTCAATCCGGACCGCCTCCAGGTCGTGGCAGCCCCCATGCGCCCGGGAAGACAGGCGCTTCGGGCGGAGGTCCGGAAGGGGGACAACCCCAACAACGCCAGCGGCAACCGCAACGAGCTGATCAAGCAGGACGGGGCGTCGGAAGGGAAGGAGCGCTACTACGGCTGGAGCACCCTGTGGCCCGCGGACTATCCGCTCACCCCGACCTGGCAGGTGTTCATCCAGTGGCACCACCCGGGGAACACGGGCGCGCCGCCGGTGCGCTTCGTCATGGGCTGCAGCGCGGGCGACTGCGGCACGCCGTTGACGGACACCCTGTTCTTCATCGTCGACGGCCAGAACATCTGGCAGAAGGCTCCGATCACGCGCGGGGCGTGGCATGACTTCGTGCTCCACATCAAGTGGTCCGCCAACTCGAGCGTCGGATTCGTCGAGCTCTGGTACGACGGCGTGAAGGTGGTGCCCAAGCGCTTCGTCCGGACGCTGTACAACTCGGGAGACACCAACTACCTGAAGATGGGCCTGTATCGGGATGCAATCACCAACCCCATTCAGGTCCTCTTCCACGACGGGGTGATCCAGGCCACGACCTACGAGGAGGCCGCGGCGACCGCGTGGGCGCCTTCACCCCCCCCGCCGCCGCCTCCTCCTCCGGACGCGGGATCCAGTCCTCCCGATGCGGGCTCCGGTCCGCCCCCGACTCCGGACGGCGGAACATCGTGGTGTCCGTCTCCGGATGGCGGCGGCCTCCTGGGAAGCGACCGCCCGGCGGATGACGCGCAGGTGGGGTGCAACATGGGAGCGACCTCCGCGGTCTCCATCCCCGCCTTGCTGCTGGCGATGGGGTTGCTCGTCCGCCGCCGGAGCGTGCGAAGCCGGGCCGGGCCGGACTGGCGTGCTCGGGGGCGTACAGCCAGGTGATCGCGCGGCCAATTCCCTTACTTTGAGCGGCCGGGCAACCGAAGTTACGGAAGCCGTCTTTCGGCGTCCGTGTTGAGAACCTTCATGAAACGCGCCCTCTGCCTGCTGCTTCTGGCCGCGGCTGCTTGTGGCCCGGCGGATCCGCCCCACTCCACACCGGGCGATCCGCTGGGCAAAGGCACTTCTGACCATCCGGTCATTCCCCCGGACCCGCCGCCCCCGGTGTTCCAGCCCGGCTTTCACCAGGCGCTCCGCCACGAGATGAAGGCCGGCGCGGCCACCACGTTCCGGTTCAACGTCCCGGTCGGCCGGAGCGGTGACCGGGTGCGGATCGCCTTCCGCGCCGGGAGCGGCAGCCTCACGCTGCGCCGGGTGACCGTCGCCCGGGCCGGGTCCGCCGGGGCGCTCGACTCCGCGCCGGTCCCGGTCACCTTCGAGGGGCGGCGCGACGCGGCCGGCGCCGCGTGGGCGCGGATCCTCTCCGACGCGATCGCCTTCCCGGTGTCGAAGAACGACGAGTTGGCGGTCACCTTCGAGGTGCTCGGATCGATGGCCGCCTCCTCGATCGCGAACTTCCCCGGCAGCTACGCTCGCTCCGGCTCGTACGGAGACGAGCCCGGCCCCCTCGGCGGGACCGCCCACCCGCGGCTGGTGGGGCTGCAGACCATCGAGGTGGAGGGGCCGCGGGAACGGGCGATCGTGGCGATCGGCGACAGCATCACCGAGGGGTACGTCTCCGGGCCCATCACCGGAGGGACCACGGTGGAGTCCGGGTTCCTCCGCGCGACCGACGACTACCGCAACGCATGGACCCGGGTGGCGGAGCAAACCCTGGAGGCGCCGATCGCCAACGCGGCGATCTCCGGCCAGGGGACCTGGGACGCGGCCGACCATCTCGACGGTGACGTGTTCGCGCTTCCGAACCTCACCGACTGCGTGGTGCTGATCGGCACCAACGACCTCGGCGGCGGCAGCGCCGAGGCGATCGAGGGCGAGCTGTCGACCCTGTTCCAGGCGCTCCAGCCGCACTGCCAGGTGTGGGCCTCCACCCTGCTCCCCAAGGAGCGCACCAGCGCCGGGAGCTACGAACAGGTGAAGGCCCGCCGGGTGGCGATCAACGACTGGCTGCGCAGCGGGACCTCGCCGGTGCCGATCGACCACGTCATCGACCTGGAGAGCGTCACCCGCTCGCCGTCCAGCGTCCACCAGTTCGCCACCGGCTTCGGCGAGGACGGCATCCACCCCTCGGTGCGGGGACACCAGGCGATGGCCGCCGAGGTGGCCCGGGTGTTCGAGATGGCCCCGCCGCTGCAGTGACCCTCACTTGCCGGCGACGGTGACCTTCAGCTCGAACTCGCCCGGCTCGCGGCGAACGATCTGGGCGCGGAGCCCCAGGATGCTGGAGTCCTCCGCGCCGCCCTCCAGCGCCCCGGCGACGAAGTCCGGTGGCTGCGACTCGCCGGTGTAGACGAGCTGGAATTCGCCCGGCCCCACCCGCTTCACCGCGACGGTGACGCCAGTGCTGCTGATCGGGACGATCCTCGGGATCTGCATCAGGAACTTGTCGGCGCCCAGGGCGAGCACCACCTTGCGCGTGAGGCGCCCGAGGACGGTGGCCAGGTAGCGGTCCGCGAAGCGCCGCCCGAGCGTGCGGTGGGCCTCCTCGCGCGGCAGCTCCGGGTAGACGTGCCGGGCGGCGATGTCCAGCGTGGCCAGCAGGACGGACGTGGGATAGCGCAACAGCGGGCGGTCCGGGTCGTACCCGGCGGCGCGCAGCTCGTCCTTGAAGGCGCCCTGGGGTTGGAGCAGGTGGAGGAAGAGCGCGTCGAAGACCGTGTGGCGGGTGGTCGCCGGGTCGCTCACGGGTCGCGGCTCGCCCACAAGCGCTAATCCTCGCAGTCCTTGCCGCAGTCCTGCGGGGTGTAGCGGCGGATCCGCTCGGAGACGCCGATCACCACGCCGCCCAGCACGCTCGACCCACCCAGCAGGCTCGCCGGCCCCACGTGCAGGGTGCCTCCGACCTGGACGACGGTCTCGGTCGCGAACGCGCCGTTGAAGAGCCGGTCGCCACTGAGCTGGAAGACCGGGACGTCGACGGTCCAGCCGACCTCCGGGAGCCAGGACGCGGTGACCTCGCGCCCGAGCATCCACTGCGCCGAGAGCGTCTTGCGGAGGATGAACTGCCGCTGTAGCCGCCCGAGCCCGCCCGCCACCGCGATCTGCGCGAGCTGGTACGCGAAGTCGGGGTTGACGATCGCGGACGGCGCGACGAGGTAGAGCAGGTCTCCCGGCAGCACCACGAACGGCATCCGCACGCGCACGCCGAAGCCGATGCCACGCCGGGCGACGGCGTACTCGTGCATGCTGGCCACCAGCAGCAGGTCCACGAACAGCTGGCCGTCCATGAACCGGCTGAACGCGCCCTCGAGCGCCAGCCCCGCGCCGAGGCCGAGGCGCAGCCGCACGTCGGAGTAGCCCAGCCCGCTGCCGCGCAGGAGCGCGAAGCCGCTGCCGTCGAGCGAGAGCCCGAAGAAGAGGCCGACCTCGCTGCGGAACCGCGGAGCGCCGTGGGCGCGGGACACGGGGATCGGCTCGTCGCGGACGACCTCCGCGAGCTGCGGCGAAGGCTCCAGGCCGGCCGGCACCGTGGTGGCCGCCTGGCAGACGAGCAGGTCCTGGTCGCTCCCGCCCTCCGCGGCGCCTCCCCTCAGGGCCGCCGCGAGCTGGCCCAGGCTCTCGGCGACGGCCGCGGCCCCGCGCCGCTCGTCCTCCGCCGAGAGGAAGGCGTCTCCCCGCGCGGAGTAGATCTCCCCCGACCACGTCCGCGCGTCGAGGCCGTGCTCCGAGTAGTAGTCGTGCGTCCCCAGCCGCTGGCCGACGTCGCCCCAGGACCCGACGATGTGGCCGGCGGAGAAGGAGTCCTCGAGGAAGTGCTCGGCGAATGCCTCGGCGAGGAGCGCCCGCCGGAGGTCCTTCGCCGCGGCCTCGCCGCACCTCCACGCCTCGCCCTCGCGGGCACAGCCCGGCGCCGCGCGCGCGGCCGCCCGCAGCGCGACCCGGTGGAAGTGCGCGTAGATGGCGACGGCGTTCAGCTTCCCTCCCGCCGCGAGCGAACCCTGCAGGTACGAATCCAGCGTCGATTCGCCCTCGCGCACCCGCAGGAAGTGGGCGGCGTTGTTCTGAGCGCGCGCCACGTAGAGCGGGTCGATCTGCTGGAGCGCGAGGTTGTGCTCTCGCCACGCGCTCACGCGCTCCTGGTCGTCCGCCGGTAGCCTGAAGAACAGGTCGCCCAGCTCGCGCGAGTTGAGCAGCAGCGGCCCGACCCAGGGCGCGGACTCCACGGTGGCGGCCAGCTCGTCCGGCGTGCACGAGTGGTCGCCGGCGAGCGCGGTCAGCGCGGAGAAGCCGGCGCAGCCGCGCGAGTCGTCCGGGACGGAGCGCTGGGAGAGCTCCTGGCCGGCGTCGGAACAGAACCGCGGTCCCGCCGCCGCCAGGCCGCGCGCCCACGCCTCTTGCAGCAACTGCCGATCCTCGGTCCCGAGGAGCCGGATGCCGGCGGCGGCGAGCCGGTCGTGCTCCGGCAGGAGCCAGGCATGGGCGGGCAGGGACAGCGCGAGCGCGAGGAGCGCGGCGGCGGATCTCATGAGACGAAACGCAGGTGCAGCCTCAGGCCGAGGCCGACGAAGAAGTAGTGCTCCGGCGCGCCCGACGTCGCCTGGCACGCCGGCAGGGCGGTGCCCTGCGACGCGCAGGACTCCGCCAGAAACCACGGGCTCCACATCGCGCTCGCGCTCAGCGCGAAGCCCTCCGTCACCATGACGTCCAGCCCGGCCACGAGCGGCAGCGCGGCGCCGGAGATCGCGCTCCGGACCTCCGTGTCCAGGTCGGGCGGGAGCTGGGTCGCCTGCCGCGAGTAGGCGAACATGTCGGCGCCCAGGCCGATCGACGGGTCGATCCACTCGATGTGGGCGAGGCTCAGGGGATGGAAGCGAACGATCATCCCGCCGCCCGCGGCCGACGAGTACGCGGACGCGCCGTCCGGGAGGCCGGTGACGTTCAGCCACTGGTGCGCGACGTGGAGGCCGATATCGAACGGGCGGAAGACCCGGTAGACGAGCAGCGCGTGGATCGCCACGGAGGGCTTGCGTTCGCCCTGGGCCCAGCTCGACATGAAGGCGCTGGGAGCGAAGCCGCCCGCGCCCACGAGCACCGTTGGCTCGAAGCCGATGTGGCTCTGGTCCTCGGCGAGCGCGGTGGACGCCAGGACGAAGCAGATCGCGGCGGCGCGGCCCCCCATCGCCTCCGATTGGAGCGGAGCCGGCGGGAAAAATCACCTCAATTCCGACTGGCCCTGGCTCGCGACCGCCTCAGCGCGATCCGAGGATGGCCTCCAGCCTGGCCAGGTTGGCGGGAAAGACCTCGGTGAAGACCGCGGGCACGACGGCCGTTCTCATGGCCGCGCGGATCTGCTCAGAGGACAATTGCTCGCGAGCGATCAGATAGCGAATGTCCTCTAGATCCAGCTCATCGGCTCGGCACAACTTGCTCGCGATCAAGTCGAGCGGCCCCAGGACGCTCACCTCGAGCCGCACGAGCCCGAGCCCCTGAACGACGCGGCAATGGGCGCGCCATTCGGGGGTGAGGATCTGCTGTTCGGGCCCCCAGATATGGGTCAGGTAGAGCCCGCGGGCTTCGAGCGCCCGGTTGGTCGCCTCGACCGCCTCCGAGAAGCCCGCCTCGTCGATCAGCGCCTGCAACTCTCGATCGTCTTCGAGCAGATCCGCGTCCTCGGTCGACCGGGCCATCCCATACCCCAGCACGAAGGCTGCGCCGCCCAGCAGTCGGATCCGGGCGGGTCCGGTGAGGAACCCGTCCAGCGTCCGGAGAATCAACTCGGCTTCGCTCTGCGCCACAGATGGTCTCGCGAAGCGGGCCGGCGGATCAGCCGGTCGAAGTCGTACTCGTATCGGATGCCGCGAAAGCCCCTCGGCGGCCGTATCCAGTGCTGCGCCAGCGCCGCGAGCGCACCCGTTCGTTCGGGTTCGGGCACATGGTGCGATAGCCAGTACAGCGGAGCCTCGGCACGCTCGGCGCGGGCCAGGTAGAGCAAGCGGTCGACGTTGACGGCCCCGCGCTGGAGGAGCCGCGCGACCAGCTTGATGACGCGCCCGTCCAGAGGAGCGGCCGGCGAGACAAGGCCCACGACGATCTCTTCCAGCGAGAGCTCCGGATCGAGCGGGACCTCGGGTGGGTCGCGTAAGTACACCCCGTGGAAACCACGCAGGTTTGCTTGGCGGATCAACCAGTCATCCACCGGCACGTCACCGGCACGCCGCCGGAGCCGGGCGAACCAGAGCGACCGATGAGCAGGCTGGCGAGCGGCCGCTCCAAATGTGGATCCCTCGAAGGGCACGCTCCAATCGTAGTCGCAGGGAGCGTCGCTGGCCATGAGCCGCTGCGAGCGAAGCCGCCCAGCCCGCAGGACTGCGCCAGCTCTCGCGCGGATGGGCGTAGAATCACGCAAGCGCCCATGCAACGTGGAAAGGCCATCGCCGGGTCGACGCTCTTCTTGTTCGTGGCGCCGGGGACCGTGGCGGGGCTCATCCCGTGGCTCATCAGCCGGTGGCGTTTCTCCGAGCCGTTCTTCGGAGTCGGTGCGTTCCGGGTGCTCGGGGTGGTGTTGATGGCGGCTGGTCTGCCGGTGCTGCTGAGCGCGTTCGCTCGCTTCGCGCTCCAGGGGTTGGGGACCCCGTCCCCCAGCGCGCCCCCGGAGCGCCTGGTGGTCACCGGATGGTATCGCCACGTCCGCAACCCGATGTACGTCGCGGTGGTCTCGCTGATCTTCGGGCAGGGGCTGCTCTTCGGGAACGCCGGCGTACTGGCGTACGGGTTGGTGGCGTGGGTTGTGTTCCACGTGTTCGTGTTGGCGCGCGAGGAGCCCAGGCTGCGCGGCCGGTTCGGAGCGGAGTACCAGGAGTATTGCGCTCACGTCCGGCGATGGATCCCGCGCGTGAGGCCGTGGTCGTCGTCTCGATAGCCGCTCAGGTCCGCTGCCGCGCGAACACGTCCGTGCTCAGGTACTTCAGGCCGGAGTCCACCATCAGGGTGACCACCCGGGCGCGCGGCCCCAGGCGCTCGGCGACCTGGAGCGCGGCGACCACGTTGGCGCCCGAGGACGTCCCCGCGAAGAGGGCCTCCTCCTGCGCCAGCCGCCTGGCCATGGCCTTGGCGTCCGCGGTCTTCACCGCCACCACCTCGTCCACCAGCGACGGCTCCCAGAGGGGCGGGGTGTAGCCGATGCCCACGCCCTCGATCTTGTGCGGCCCGGGCTGGCCGCCCAGGAGCACCGAAGACTCGGCGGGCTCGACGACGACGATCCGGACGCCGGGCTTGTACCGCTTGAGCACCTCCGCCACGCCGCGCGACGAGGCGGCCGTCCCCGCGCAGTGGACGAAGGCGTCCACCTCGCCCTGCGTCTGGCGCCAGATCTCCTCGCCCAGCGCGTGGTAGCCCGCGACGCTGTCGCGGTTGTTGAGCTGGTCGGTCCAGAAGGTGTTCGGCTCCCGGCTCAGCGCCCGGGCGGTCTCGATCATGTCGAGGATCAGCTTCTTGGTCGTCAGGCCGCCCTCGCTGGGGACGAGCGTCAGCTCCGCGCCCAGGGCCGCCATGTGGTCCCGCTTCTCCGCGCTGAAGGCTTCCGAGGTGACGATGTGGATCCGGTAGCCCCTGGCGGCGCAGACGAAGGCCAGCGACGTCCCGGTGCTACCGCCGGTGTACTCGATGACGGTGTCCCCCGGCTTGAGCCGGCCATCGGCCTCGGCCCGCGAGAGCACCGCCTGGGCCATCCGGTCCTTCATGCTCCCGGTGGGGTTCTCCCACTCCAGCTTCACCAGCAAGCCCGTTCCATGCGAGGGGAGGACTTTCCGGAGCTGGACCATCGACGTGTCTCCGACGGCACTGAGGATGTCCATCGGGCCAGCCTACTGCCGGCGTTCCCACCGTGCTTCCTGGGCAGTCCACGGAACCGGATCAACTTCAGTTTATGCGCGACTGGTGACGGATCGTGACAACACCGGTCGGGCGGCGACGAGTCGTTACTGGCGACGCCGCAATTTGTTGAAGGGCAATCAAGCGACCAAGCCGGAATGTCGTGGCGTGCCGATAGC
>DATBSS010000688.1:0-2970 GCA_036559665.1 Myxococcaceae bacterium | reverse complement strand
GACTGCAGCGGCAATAGCCTTGTCCACGGCCGCGGGGACGGCAGCGGCAATAGCCTTGTCCACGGCCGCGGGGACGGCAGCGGCAATAGCCTTGTCCACGGCCGCTGGGACGGCAGCAGCGACAGCCTTGTCCACGGCCATTGGAACCGCTCGCGCGACTGCCCTCTCCACTGCAGCCACCACCTCACTCACCTTCACGCCGCCCTCCTTGTGGTTGTTCTGCCCTTCAAGCTCGTCTCTCCATTATTGCCGAAGCCCCCGTCACGGAGGGGGCGGGATCCACTGCTCGACGAAGGAATGCATCAAGTCCGCGTACCCCTGGCCCATCACCTCCGGGAGGTCGCTGTGGCCGGCACCCTCGACGAGCACGAACTGCTTGGGGTCGTGCGCGGCCTCGTTGTTGAGGAACGCGTGGTACGGGCGGATGGTCTCGTCCTGGGCGCCGTGGAGGATCAGCACCGGGACGGAGAGCGCCCGCATGGCCGCGGTGGTGTCCCAGCGGTCGTCGGTGATGAACTCCTGCGGCCAGTCCATCTGCGTGGAGTCGTCCTTGAACGCCGCCAGGGACGCGAACCCGGACTCGATGATCAGCGCGGCGGAGGGTTCGCTGATGGAGCGCTGCGCCGCCGGCGCGCACCCCAGGGACTGGCCCGCGTAGAAGACCCGGTCCAGCGTGCCCGTGCGCGCCCCCACCGCGCGCACCATCGCGAAGCCGTCGAGGTGCAGGCCGGGCTCGGAGATCTCCACGTCGCTCGATCGCCCGAAGCCGCGGTAGTCGAACCCCACCGCCTCGTAGCCGAGGTTCGACCAGCGCTTGAGGCGGTCGAAGGCGGTGTCCAGGTTGCCGCCCTTGCCGTGGAAGAAGAGCACCGTGCCGAGCGGGGGTTGGGTGACGGTGTGGATCCACGCTGCCCCCAGGTCCACCCCGTCGTCGGTGCGGATGGTGAGCTCCTCGATCTGCCCCGGGAGCACGGTCGTCTCCGGGGTGGGCCCGTTCGGGTCGAGGCGGTACGCGTCCACCCGGCTCGGGACGTACAGGAACCAGTCCAGGCGCGCGGGCTGGTTGCAACCGGCGGTCGCGAGGACGGCGGCGGCCAACAGGAGAAGATGGGCGCGCATCAGGGGACTCCGAAGCGGCGGCGGACGCCGAGCATCATGCCGAAGGAGCCGGTGCCGCCGATGCTCCACCACTCCGTCGGCACGCCCACCGTGTCGTAGCCGGGCTCGTACCAGCGGGCCTCCAGCTGGATGGACCATGCGTCCAGCACCAGCTCCTCTCCGGCCGACAGGCCGAACAGCGGCGGGCCTCCGCTGAACTGGAGCATCGATTGCCCGGAGACGAAGGTGACGAAGCGGTCGGCGAGGCGCTTGCTGAAGGTAGCGTCCACCTCGAGGTACGGGCGCGCCGTGCGGCCGGTGCTGAAGAGGTAGGCGCGGCCGGTGAGGTTCAGCGCCGGCCAGGGGCCCTGGTCCATCAGCGGCATGAAGTCGCCGCCGAGGTCGAGGCCCACCACTCCGAACAGCAACGGCGTGAGGTGCACGCCCACGAAAGCGTCCGCCCGGTCCGTGATGCCGTAGCTGGCGCCGAAGGTCGCGAGGGGAAGGGGAAGGGGGTAGCCCTCCACCCGGCCGATGGGCCCGCCGAATTCGAGACTGGCCTCGAGCTGGCCGGCCGGGGTGGGGCGGACCCGGGTCGCGTGGCCACAGCCAGTGGCGACGATCCCCGCGGCGAGCAGCGCGAGGACGCGGGCGATCAGCGTGCGCAGGTCGTGCCCCCTCACGGGAAGGAGAACGAGCAGCGCATCCCACTGGCCGAGACGCCGCAGGCCACCTTCTGGCTCGTGGGGTCGGGCTGTTGCTTGGGCCCGTCCAGCAAGTCCCAGACGAAGAGGCCGGCGCCCGCGACGGCGAGCGCGGTGCCGCCCAGGATGCCGGCGGTGCCGAACTGCATCTTGCTGTTGGCGGTGCGGTAGGCCTCCACGACCTCATGGGTGCGGCCGTACTCGAAGGGGGCGCCGTTGGCGCTGTCGAGCACGTTCTGCCAGTCCTTCTGCCCGCTGTTGCGGAGCACCACGCCGGCGATGGCAGCGCCGATGCCCACCGCCGCGACGCCGCCACCGGTCATGGTGCGCCAGCCGGGGCCGGTCGCGTGGGTCGGGTTCATCGCGGTGCCCTCCGGTGGTGGCTTGGTGGGGGCGGGGGAGGGCGGATTGAGGTTCGGCGGGTTCGGGTTGGTGGTGACCTGCCCGTCAGGAGGCGGGTGGGTGGGGACCAGCGGCGGGATGGGGTCGATGGCGGCGCCTTCCTTGGCGAGCGGGACGGTCCGGATGAAGCGCTGGAGGGCGGAGATGGACCAGTCCTTGGGCGTCTTGCCGACGCGGTCGTAGTGCTCGGAGCGGACGAAGACCGGGCGGTCGGGGTCGGAGGCGGGGATCAGGCGGGCGCTGAGGAAGACGGAGCGGCCGGCGTTGGGGGTGACCGCGAAGTAGGCGGTGCAGTCGGAGTGGGTGTCGCGGGCGAGTTGGGCGAGGCATTCGGCGTCGGAGCACTCTCGGTTGGGGAGCTTGGAGAGGGCTTCGCTGACGATGGAGGAGTCCTGGAGGGTGCGCTGGCGCTTGAGGAGCTCCGCGGCAGCGACCGCCTGGATCTCGGAGATCATCGGGCGGTCGGCCGCGGCGTCGGCGCCGTTGACCACCACCGGGTGGAGGGCGACGGTCTTGCAGAGCTCAGGCTCCGCGGCGGGGGAGGGGAGCGCGAGAAACGCCGCGAGGAGGCCGAGCGCGGTGCGGGTCATGGACAGGTGAATTCGGAGAGGGAGGTGGAGAGGGAGCCGGTGTTGCGGGGGTCGTGTTGGTATTTGGGCCAGGGGGATGTGGTGTCGATGCCTGGGTTGTCGACGATGATCGCGTAGAGTTCGCCGTTGTTGGCGCCGTAGTAGAGGGTGCCTGGGCCGGGGAGTTTGGTGCCGGT
>DATBSS010000687.1:0-2610 GCA_036559665.1 Myxococcaceae bacterium | reverse complement strand
CCCACGCCGGAGTCGAACACGCCGATGGGCCTGTGGTCCGGAAGAGACATCCCCCCGTCCACTATCACGAACCGTGCCGCCGAAAATGAAGCGGCGCCCGCGACCCTTCCGGGAGGTCGCGAGCGCCGCAGGGCCGGTTGGAGACCGGCCGGGAAGCTAGTTCTGCTTGATGATGACGCTGACCCCCGAGTTGTCGGGCGGGAAGACGCCCGGCATCACCAGGAACACCGGGTTGGTGGTGGGCGACCAGGACGCGGTGTTCGTCGCGCCGGTGACGTCGATCCGGTAGTTGGTGCCCCCGGGACCGGCCGGCAGGTAGAAGTACCGGGTCGGCGCCGCGTTGCAGGTGTTGGTGTCGCCCGGCGTCGGGTACAGCGCGGTGTTGGTGGAGTCCACGAAGTTTACGTAGACGTACGGGTTGCCGGTGCCCAGGCAGGTCTGCGCCGCGCTGCTGCTGCTCTGCAGCGTCCAGTTCACCACCACGCCGCCCACGCCCCACTGGAGGCTCACCTGGTTCGCGACCGGGGTGCCCGACTGGGTGGTGATCGCGCTGGAGCCGTAGAAGAGCGGGTACAGGCCGTCAGAGAGCCCGGTGAGGTAGACGGTGTGGTTGCCCGGAGCGGTCAGCGCCGAGTACACGCCCTGGCCGCCGTTCGCGATGGCGCCGTCCACGCAGTTCGCGCGCACCGGGCCCTCGTCGTCGATCTGGATGTCCACGTACTTCACGCCGCCCAGCTGCTGGGAAGGCGTGTCCGCGTTGGCGCAGGTGACGCCGCCCGGGAACGTCCAGGTGAGCAGCGCGTAGGAGCCCGGCTGGCCGATGGGCGTGAGGTCCACCGTCTCCGGTACGTCGCCGTCGATGTCGAAGGAACCTGACGCCTCGTAGGTGGCGTAGCCGCCGGTGTCGAGCCCCTGGATGGTGTAGGTGTAGGAGCCGCCCGCGAAGTTGTGGAGCACGATGCCCGGGTACCCATTGGAGGCGCACGGGTACATGCCGCCGTTGTCCAGCGTCTCGCCCGGGATGGTGATGAGGACGTTCGCCACGCCCGCCTGGGCGCAGGTCTGGCCCTGGAACGTCCAGGAGAACGTGACGTTGCCTCGGTGCGGGTCGTTGCCCCCCACGATGATGCAGCCCTGTGCGAGCGCGAGGACAGCGAGGAATGGGATCGCCAGCTTGGTGTTCATGATGTGGAAAGCCCCTCTAAGGTCCGGCCAGGTGACTTCAGCGACTGGAATGGACGTGACCGCGTCCGGAAAATTCAGCCCACATCCACCCCCTCGCGTTGACCCCCTGAAGATGCGGTGTTAGGGCCTGCGTCCACCATGTGGGTCTGGGCCGCGATCAACTACCTGGACGTCATCCGGAACGGCTCCTTCGTGGAGCTGTTCGTGCTGGGGCTGCTGGCCCTGGCGTCCATCGCCTCCTGGGGGACCATCGCGCTCAAGGCCGGCCAGCTCTCACGCGCCCGCTCCCAGTCGCTGGCCTTCCTGGAGACGTTCTGGAAGGCGACGCGCCTGGAGGCCATCTACGAGGTGGCGCAGCGGCTGGAGGCCTCCCCGCTCTCGCGCGTGTTCGTGGCCGGCTACGACGAGCTCACCCGCCTGGCGCAGGCCAAGGACGCGGCGGACGCGGCGGCGCTGGCGGAGCGGATGGGCGGCATCGAGAACGTGCAGCGCGCGCTCAGCCGCGCCTCCTCGGCGCAGATCACCGAGCTGGAGTCGCGGGTCTCGTTCCTGGGCACGGTGGGGTCCGCGGCGCCGTTCGTGGGACTGTTCGGGACCGTGATGGGCATCCTCTCGGCGTTCAACGAGATCGCCGACAAGGGCAACGCCAGCCTGTCCACCGTGGCCGCGCCCATCGGCAACGCGCTCTTCGCCACCGCCGCCGGCCTCTTCGCCGCCATCCCGGCGGTGGTGGCCTACAATTCCTTCGTGGCGCGGATCCGGGTGTTCGACTCCGAGATGAACAACTTCTCCTCGGACTTCCTCAACATCGTGAAGCGGCACTTCTTCAAGTAGCGTAAGCGCGCCATGGCCATGGGCAGCCGCGGCGATCCAGGCCGCACCACGATGAGCGAGATCAACGTCACGCCCATGGTGGACGTGATGCTGGTGCTGCTGGTCATCTTCATGGTCACCGCGCCGCTCATCCAGCAGGGCGTGAAGCTGAACCTCCCCCAGGCCCGGGCGGCGCCGGTGGAGGCCACCGAGAAGAAGCTGGTGGTGTCGGTGGACGCGCGGAGGCGGGTGTTCATCGGCGAGGCGGAGATCCGGCTGGACCAGCTGGAGGAGAAGCTGAGGGCCAATGCCAGGGCGCAGGCGGACAAGGAGCTGTACCTGTACGCCGACCGCACCCTGCCCTACGGCACGGTGATGGAGGTGATGACCGCCGCCCAGCGCGCCGGCATCACCAACCTGGGGATGATCACGGACCCGGTGGCGCCGCCGAAGCGTCCCAGCACCGATGGCGAATAGGGACCAACCCCCCAGGCCCAGGCGCGCCCCCGGGCCCCCCCCGGACGAGGCGCTCACCGTGCACGCGCCCTCCCAGCGCGCCCCCGGACCGCTCCCGGACGAGATGCCCACCGACCCGGGCATCCCGTTCCCGCC
>DATBSS010000686.1:0-8487 GCA_036559665.1 Myxococcaceae bacterium | reverse complement strand
GGCCCAGCGCCTCCTGCACCTGCGACACGCGGCGGGCCACGTGCGCCACCGCCTCCTCTGTGTAGGGGAGCGGGAGGAGGTCGTGGATGTAGCGGCCGCGATGGCTACCCCAGCACAGGTGATCGGAGATGATCGCCGGCTGGATGCGGTCGGCCAGCGCGCGCAGGTCCTTCAAGTAACGCGGGTCCAGCGGGTCGGTGGAGCCGATGGAGAGCGACACCCCGTGCAGCGCCACCGGGTGATCGGCGCGCGCGCGCTCCAGCACCGCCTGGGGGCGGCCGCCGAGCGTCATGAAGTTCTCGCTGATCGCCTCCACCCACGCGGTGCGCACCCGGCCCTCGAGGTACTCGGGGTAGTGACGCGAGCGCAGCCCGATGCCGTGCCCGAGGTCGACGCGCGTGAAGCTCATGGGAGTGGGGCGCTGGAAATGCGCGAGCCCCCCGGCTCCGGCAAGAACCGAGGGGCCCGGCGCGAAACGTCGATTACTTGGTCTCGGGCTTGGCGGCGTCCGGCTTGGCAGCGTCCGGCTTGGCCTCGCCCTCGGCGGGGGCGGCCGCCTCGGCGACGACGGTGCCGTGCTTGCCGGTGCAGGCCTTCTCGGACTTGGCCTGCGTCCAGCCCTTGCCCTTGCAGCCGTTCTGGCCCTTGCAGTCGTTGTCCGCGCCCTTGCAGGCGCCCTTGCCCTTGCAGGAGTTGATGCCCGAGCACTTCACGCCCTTCGCCGCGGCCTTGGCAGGTGCCTTCGCGTCCTGGGCGTGCGCCGCATTCGCCGCGAACATCGCCGCAACCGCAGAAGCCATCACCGCGCTCTTCCAGTTCTTCATCTGTGTCTGCTCCGTGTGAGTCGTCACCGAAAAGTGACGGAAAGCCTGCGGGGCCCGCAGGCGGCGCGCACCATACGCCCACCAACTTTTGGCGCGTCACCAATTCCAGTACGCGGAGGGCACGGGGCAGGTTACGTAAGATCTTGGTGCGACTGGAACCGACACGGTCGGGAATCGCGTCCGGGGTTAAAGACGCCGGATGCGTACGCTCCCGCTGCTCGCGCTCCTCGCCGCCGCGCCCGCCTCTGGCGCGGTGTGGTCCTACGACGTCAGCCCCGCAACCGACCTCTCGGAGTTGGCGGTGGAGGCGACCTTCGACACCGCATCGCGGCTGGAGGTGGACCAGGCCGCCGCACCGTTCGTCCGCGACGTGCAGCGGGTGGATGGCGAGAAAGGGACGCCGCTCAAGGGCAGCGGGCCGTGGGAGCTGCCGGGCTGCGCGCGCGGGTGCCGCGTCCGCTACCGGTTCCAGCTCCGCGCCGCCGCGGAGCGGCTGAACGACCCGGACGAGGTGATGGCCTTTGGAGCGACCATCGAATCCTCCCCCGGCGCGTGGCTGCTCCGCCCGGACGGCGACGTATCCGAGCGCGCGCTCTACCGGCTGCGGGTGCGGTCGCGCGAGGGCGTCCGGTTCGCCACCGGCCTGCCGTCCACCGGGGAGCTGGACACCTACGCTGGGCCGGCGGCGAGCATCGCCATGTCACCCTACAGCGCGTTGGGCCCGATCAAGGTGAGCACGGTCTCCGCCTGCGCGACCGAGATCCAGGTGGCCATCGCGCCCGGGCGGCGGTCCCTCTCGGACGCGGAGCTCCAGGAGTGGGCGGTCACCGGCGCGCGGCAGGTCTGCCAGTACTTCGGCAAGTTCCCGGTGCCGGGCGCGCTGGTGCTGCTGGTGCCCGGCGACCGCGGCTTCGGCAAGACGCTCGGCGGCGGCGGCGCCACCACGCTGCTCGGCATCCCGTCCGACGCCACGCTGGAGGACCTGCGCGGGAGCTGGGTGCTGGTCCACGAGCTCGTCCACACCGCGCTCCCCGCGCTGGCCTCCCGGCACCACTGGCTGGAGGAGGGGCTGGCCACGTACCTGGAGCCGGTGGTGCGCGCCCGCGCCGGCGCGCTGCCGGCCCAGAAGGTGTGGAGCGACCTGGTGGACGGCCTGCCCAAGGGCGAGCTGCGCTCCAGCGAGGAGGGCCTGGACGACGCGCCCCGCTGGGGGCCGACCTACTGGGGCGGGGCGTTGTTCTGGCTGAAGCTGGATCTGGAGATCCGCCGGCGCAGCAAGGGCGAGCGTTCACTGCGGGAGGCGCTCCGCGCGGTCGGCGCCCAGGGCGGGACCATCGCCTCCGGGTGGCCGGTGGAGAAGCTGCTGGCGGCGCTGGACAAGGGCGCCGGCTTCGCCGCGGCCGTGCCGCTCTACCGGGCCATGGGCACCCGGCGGTCGCGCGCCGACCTGGATCCGATGTGGAAGGTGCTCGGCGTGCGCGGCAGCGGCGATGAGGTGGAGCTCGACGATGGAGCGCCGGAGTCGGCGCTCCGCCGGGCGATCACCTCGCCCTGATCACCCGGGGAAGACTTCCTTGAACATCTTCATGGACGCCTCCCACGACGCCTTGTCCGCCGCGGCGTCGTAGGCGAGCGCGTCCATCCCGTGCTTGCCGGCGTCCGGGTTGGTGAAGCCGTGCTTGGCGTTCGGGTAGGTGATGACCTCCGCGCGCGCGCCCGCGGCCTCCATCTCCTTCTTGAAGGCGTCCACCGCGGCGGCCGGCACGAAGGAGTCCGCCGCGCCGGTGTTCACCAGGATGCGCGGCTTGATGGCACCCTTGGCGGCGGGCTTCTCCGGCGCGGAGAGACCGGCGTGGAAGGTGGCGATGGCCTGCACGTCCTCGCCCTCGCGCGCCATCTGCAGCGCCACGCTGCCACCCATGCAGTAGCCCACGACGCCAATCTTCTTCGGGTCCACGTTGGGGTCCTTCTTCAGCTCCGCCAGCGCGGCGTCGAAGCGGGCCTTCACCACCGCCGGGTCCTTCTGCAGGGCGGAGGACATGGCCTTCGCGTCCTCGGGGTGATTGGCCACCTTGCCCTTGCCGTACAGGTCCAGCGCGAAGCCGACGTAGCCGGCCTTGGCCAGGCGGATGGCCTGGTTCCGCGCGTGCTGGTTGTGGCCCCACCACTCGTGGATGACGAGCACGCCGGGGCGCTTGCCTTTGACGGCGTCGTCCCAGGCGATGAAGCCCTGGAGCTGGGTCTTGTCCTGCGTGTAGGTGACCTCGCGGGTCTTCACTTCCGCCGCCGCGCTCCAGGCGGCGAGGGCGGACGCGGCGATCAGCGCGCGGGCGATGGACGTGTGCATGAGGGGGCTCCTCCGTGGAAGGGGGCCGGACTGTGGCGCGCGGGAAGGAGCGGCGGAAGGAATTTCGGGCGGAGTGTCGGCTGTGGACGGAAGCGGTCCGCCGTGCTGATGCTGCTTTGCCCGTGGACGCCCCCAGAGCATCGCGGTGGTTGCTGTGCGCGGTTATGTGCTGCCTGGCCGGGTGCCCCATCGGGTGTCCGAAGGGGAAGCCGCAGTCCCTCTTCGTCGGGCCGCCCGAGGAGATCCATCTCGAGAGGACGGGCCCCTGTACCTTCCGGGCGACGCCCCCGCTTCGAAAGCCATACCGGAAGCCGGGAGCGGACGGCGCCTACCTGGTGATGATCAACGATGACGCTCCGCTCGAGACGCCCCTCGAGTATGACCCGGCCACGGCGACGTTCACGGTCCTGGACCCGTTCTGCTCGTTGGGAGTGACGTCCATTCGAATCAGATATGTCCCCTACCTGAGCACGGTCAACGAATGAGCCGGTGGCCGAACACTGGGGTGGCATTGGCGGCGCTCTTCCTGGCGGCGTGCGACGGGTCGTTCGAGAACGCGCCCCGCAGCACTCCCGCCGACGAGAGCCTCTGGATGCTGGTCGGGCTGCAAATGAAGCTCGACGGCATCCGGCCGTACCTGAGCTCGGCCGTTAACAAGAGTGTCAGTCCATTGCGGATCGACGCTCTGACGAAAGACGTGATCGCGACCTGCGAATTCCTGACGGCGCGGACGCCCACGGACGACGAGCTCCGGGCCGCACGTTATCGGATCGATCTGATCGCGGTGTCGTGGGGGCTGATCCAGGCAGACGTGCTCGCCTCTGCCGGCGGCATCGGCGGCACGACGCACGCCGCCACCTTGGATGGGCTGATGTGGACCGGGGAAGCGCTCAACAACGTTCGACAGGACTCGCTCTGGTCCTTGAAAAACACGCGGGAGGCGGATCGGGCCCTGCTCATGGCGGTGAGCCACCGGGACAACATCCGGCGCTCGATTCCCGCATCCGCCTTCATGACCGCCGGCGCCCACGCGGCCATGCTGACGAGCGGGGAGATCGCGACGGCCAAGCTCGCGGGCGCCGGGGTGGGGGCGCTCGCACGCGTGCTCAGCTTCGTGGGCGAGGCCGGAGAAGGATCGGCCCTCATCACGGCCGGATTCGCGGGAGGCGCCGGGGCGGTCCAGTTCGTCGCGGGCGGGCGGACACTGGTGCTGACGGTGGAAGAGGTGATCGCGCTGGCCAACGCAGGCGCAATCTCGGCGAACGCGTTCACCGTGTTCATGGCGGCGGCGGACGTCCACCACATCTGCACGGACAAGAACGATGTCTCGCCCAGGCGAGGCGGGCCGTGGACTCCACACTTCGAGGAGATTTTCAACAAAGCAGGGATGAGCCTCAAAAACCCGGAGAACCTCGTCCAAGTGAAGGCGCACCAGGGTCCACATCCGCAGGCCTATCACGAGATCGTGCAGGCGACGATTCTCAGGGAAGTGCGTGGTCGCTCCGCGGGGACTCCGGAATTCCGCGAGGCGCTCAAACGCGCTCTTGCCGAGTTGGCGAAGGAGATCCAGACACCCGGCACAAGGTTGAATGGATTGGTCACTGGAGCGATCACCAAATGACAGAGCTGCCCGGGAAGTTCTTCACACTGTTCGATGACATGAGCACCGACCAACGGTGGTACCTCGATGGTCCAAGCGGTCCCAATGGGGAGTGGCTCAACGTGGCCCTTTCGAATGGCTGCCGGTACGAGGGCCCGACGCCCCTGACCTGCCGAGTCCATCACCCTGGACCTCCACTGGAGCTCACGATCACCACCGTGGACGTCGTTCCCGTCGTAAACGAACGCGTGGCTGAAATCTTCGCGAGGCATGCAGGCCAAGACGCGCAGCTCATCCCCACTCGCGCCTCTGAGTCGGATGCCAAGCTCTGGGCTGTAAACGTGTTGCCGGCCCTGGATTGCGTGGACGAGGCCAAGTCTACCGATATCCGTCGCTACACCGCCGAGGATGGCGAACCGGATCGCATCGGAGAGTACAGGATGATCGGACTTCTCCGGATCGATCCGGTGCGCGCCGCGGGCCACGCGATCCTCAGACCGCGCGGCTGGTGGGTCCAGGTGATCGTCAACGAACCCCTCGCGGAAGCCCTCCAGAAGGCCAACGTCCGCTGCGAGCTGAAGCTGGTCTCCTGATCCTCTACACCCCGCGCAGGTCGGCGATCGCCTTCCGGTAGTCCGGCGCGCGGAACACCGCGTTCCCCGCCACCAGCACGTCCGCCCCGGCGGCCACCACCTGGCGCGCCGTCTGCGGGTTCACCCCACCGTCCACCTCCACCCTCGCCTTCGACCCGCGCGCGTCCAGCATCGCGCGCAGCCGCCGCACCCTGTCCGCCGACGAGGGGATGAACGACTGGCCGCCCCAGCCCGGGTTGACGCTCATCACCAGCACCATCCCCACCTCGCCCAGCACGTCCTCGAGCGAGGAGAGCGGCGTGGACGGGTTCAGCGTCACCGAGGCCATGGCCCCCAACTCGCGGATCTGCGCCAGGGTCCGGTGCAGGTGCGGGCAGGTCTCCACGTGCACGGTGACCGAGCTGGCCCCCGCCTTCACGAAGTCCGGGATGTGCTTCTCCGGCTCGACGATCATCAAGTGCACGTCCAGCGGCAGCTTCGTCGCCCGCCGCACCGCCTCCACCACCAGCGGCCCCAGGGTGATGGGCGGCACGAACCGGCCGTCCATCACGTCCACGTGGATCCAGTCCGCCCCGGCCGCCTCCACCGCCTTCACCTCCTCAGCGAGCCGGCCGAAGTCGGCGGAGAGGATGGACGGGGCGATGAGCGGGCGGGCCTCGGTCATGGGGCGGCGCTTTTAGCCGGTTGGCGGATCTCGCGATACATCGCGCGGAGGTTCTCGCGGCGGCCGGCGTTGAGCGGAAGCACCTCCAGCCTGGGGAAGGCATGCAGCGCCGCCTCGCCCGCCTCCACCGCCGCCTCCTCGGAGAGCCCGCGCCCGGCCGCCTCCCGCAGCGCCGCCTCCATCGCCGCCAGGTAGTCGCGCGCCGCCACCACGTTCGCCCGGACAGCGAACCCTCCGTGCCCCGGCAGCACCACGTCGAACTCGTACCCGAGCATCCCGTCGAGCGCCCGCCGCAGCCCCAGGAGCGTCCCGCCGGCGCGCTCGTCCACCGCGGGCTCGAACCCCCTGGAGAAGAGGTCGCCCGTCACCACCAGGTTCAGCCCGGGGAGGAAGGCCACCAGGTCGCCGTCCGTGTGCCCGGGGCCCAGGTGGCGGATCCACACCTCCTGCTCGCCCAGCACCAGCCGCACCTCGTTCGTCACCGGGATCCACCCGGGGGGGACGGGCCGGCGCTCGCGGCGCAACGCCTCGATGATCCGCTCGCGCGTCCGGGGGTGGGCCAGCACCGCGCCCGCGTCCGGGTACTCGAGCAGTCCACCCCAGTGGTCCAGGTGCGAGTGGGTGAGCAGGATGCGCCGCACCTTCCGGCCCAGCTCCTCCTCCACCATCCGGCGCATCCGGAGCGCCTCGTCTCCCATCTTGGGATCCGCGGCGAAGGCCTCCGTCCCGTGGGTCACCACCAGGCTGTTCCCGCCGCCGCCCAGGAACGCCCAGATGTTGGGCGTGAGCCGCTGCCGCTCGATGTGGAGGAACAGGTGGACCCCACACCCCATCGCCATGGCCGCCAGCAGCGCGGCCACCCGATCCAGCCGGTCAGCCCGCATGAGGCCCTCGTGGTAGAACCGGCGCCGTGACTTCCCCGACCTCCGCCGCACAGGGCCCGCAGGACCTGTCGCGCCGCGTCCAGAAGCTGCAGTCCATCCTGGACGTGGCCAAGCAGATGGCCGCCGAGCGCGACCTGGACAACCTCCTCCCGCTCATCGCCTCCCACGCGGCGCGGGTGATCTCGGCGGACCGGTGCTCGATCTTCATCCTGGACCGGGAGCGCAACGAGCTGTGGAGCAAGGTGGCCCAGGGCGCCAAGAGCGAGATCCGGCTCCCTGTGGGCAGCGGCATCTCCGGAACGGTGGCGCAGACCGGGATGGTCATCAACATCGAAGACGCATACCAGGACGAACGCTTCAACCGCTCCTTCGATGACGCCAACGGCTACCGGACCCGCACCATCCTGGCCGTCCCGATGCGGGACGCCGGCGGCGAGGTCGCCGGCGTCATCCAGGCGCTCAACAAGAGCGAAGGGACGTTCAACGCCGAGGACGAGGAGCTGCTGCTGGCGCTGGGTGGGCAGGCGGCCTCGGCCATCGAGAACGCCCAGCTCCACCAGGAGATCAACAAGCTGTTCAAGGGCTTCGTCGACGCCTCGGTGGTGGCCATCGAGTCACGGGACCCCACCACCTCCGGCCACTCGACCCGGGTGGCCAAGCTCACGGTGGCGCTGGCCAGGGCCACCGAGCACCTCCGTACCGGCCCCTACGCCGGCACCCGCTTCAATGCCGACCAGCTCCGGGAGATCGACTACGCCTCCCTCCTCCACGACTTCGGCAAGGTGGGCGTGCGTGAGCCGGTGCTGGTGAAGGCGGACAAGCTCTACCCTCACGAGCTGGACGCGCTGCGGGCCCGCTTCCAGCTCGCGCGCAAGGACCGCGAGCTGCAGAGCCTGCGGCGGCGCCTGGAGGTCGCCCGCCAGAAAGGCCCCGCGGCCCTGGCCGACCTGGAGCGCGAGGAGGAGCCGGCGCTGCTGGCCTCGCTCAAGGAGCTGGACGACGTGATGGAGTTCATCCTCGCCTGCAACCGGCCCACCGTGCTCGCGCAGGGCGGGTTCGAGCGGCTCTCCAGCGTGTCGAAGATCGGCTTCCAGGACGCCTACGGCAAGCCGTTGCCGCTGCTCACCGAGGGCGAGGTGAAGGTGCTCTCCATCCCCCGCGGCTCGCTCTCCCAGGAGGAGCGGGTGGAGATCGAATCGCACGTCACCCACACCTACCGGTTCCTCTCGCAGATCCCCTGGACGCGGGACCTCAGAAGGGTGCCGGAGATCGCCTGGGCCCACCACGAGAAGCTCAACGGCAAGGGGTACCCGCGCGCCATCCCCGCGCCGGAGATCCCGGTGCAGTCGAAGATGATGGCCATCTCGGACATCTACGACGCGCTCACCGCCTCCGACCGGCCGTACAAGAAGGCGGTGCCGCACGAGAAAGCGCTGGACATCCTCAAGACGGAGTCGGACCAGGGGCAGATCGACGGCGACCTGTTCAAGGTGTTCGTGGAGGCGGACGTCCCGCGCAAGACGCTGCAGGCGGTGAAATGAGCTCCCTGCCGCGTCTGGCCTCCCTCGCCTGCGC
>DATBSS010000685.1:0-2285 GCA_036559665.1 Myxococcaceae bacterium | reverse complement strand
CCGAACTCCACGCCGTTGGCGGCCTCCAGCGCCTCCTCGAAGTCGCCCACCTCCACCACCGCCACCACCGGGCCGAAGACCTCCTCCTGGTGGATGCGCATCCCCGGTTTCACGCCGCCGAACACCGTGGGCGTCACGAAGAAGCCCTTGTCGTACGCCCCGCCGCTCAGTCGCTGCCCGCCGCAGAGCAGCCTGGCCCCCTCCGACTTCGCGACCTCGATGTACTTGAGGTCCGTCTGGAGCTGGCCGTCATCCACCGCCGGCCCCATGTCGATGCCCGCCTCCAACCCGTTGCCGACCTTGAGCGCCTTGGCGCCCGCCACCAGCCGCTCCGTCACCTGCGGCGCGATGGCGCGGTGGAGGATGACGCGCGAGGTGGCCGTGCAGCGCTGCCCGGTGGAGCCGTACGCGCCACCCAGGATGCCGCTCACCGCCAGGTCGAGGTCGGCGTCGTCCATCACCACCACCGGGTTCTTCCCGCCCATCTCGCAGGTGACCTTGATGCCGCGCCGGGCGCAGCGCTGGTTGAGCGCCAGGCCGATCTCGTTGGAGCCGGTGAAGGAGACCGCCTTCACGTCCGGATGGTCGACCAGCGTGTTGCCCACCGCGCCGCCCGGCCCGGTGACCAGGTTGAACACACCCTTGGGGAGCCCGGCCTCTTGCAGGACCTCGGCGAGCAGCGAGGCGGTGGCGGGCGTGTTCGACGCCGGCTTGAGCACCACCGTGTTCCCGGTGACCAGCGCCGGGGCGCTCTTCCAGGCCGGGATGGCGAAGGGGAAGTTCCACGGCGTCACCAGCGCCACCACCCCCACCGGCTGCCGGATGGTGAAGGTGAGCATCTGCTTCAGCTCCGAGGGCAACGTCTTGCCGTGGAGGCGGAAGCCCTCGCCCGCGTAGAACTCGAAGAGGTTGATGCCCTTCTGCACCTCGCCCTTCGCCTCGGCCAGGGTCTTCCCCTCCTCTCGGCAGAGGGTGCGGGCGATCTCGTCCAGCCGCTGCCGGAACAGGTCCACCGCCTTCCAGAGGATGCGGCCGCGCGAGGGGGCGGGCGTGCCGGCCCACCCCGGGAAGGCCGCCTGGGCGGCGGCCACCGCGTCCTCGGCGTCCTTCTGCCCGCTCACCGGGAAGTTGCCCACGATGTCGTCCCGGTCGGCGGGGCTCCGGTTGGCGGCGTAGTTGCCGGTGGAGGGCGGCATCCACTCGCCTCCGATGAAGTTTCCGTAGCGGTCCTGGGCGGCGTCGAGCTTGCGCATGCGGCCGATCTACGCGCGGAGACCGGTCCCTGGCTAGAGCGGTGAGCCGTTGGCCTCCCTACATTCGGCAAAGGGAGGTGCCGGATGATGCGGGGCGGCAGGATGTGGGGGGTGCTGGCAGGCCTGTCCCTGGGTGGTTGGTGGGCATTCCGGCGAGCCCGCGCTGACTCCCTCCGCGAGCGGGTGACCCTGGTGACGGGCGGCTCGCGCGGGCTGGGGTTGCTCCTGGCGCGCGAGTTGGGGCGCCGCGGCGCGAGGGTGGCGATCTGCGCCCGCGACTCCGTGGAGTTGGAGCGCGCCCGGAGCCGCCTCCAGGCCGAGGGCATCCCGGTCTACGCGACGCCCTGCGACGTCTCCCAGCCCGGCCAGGTGCGCGACCTGGTGTCGCGCGTGGAGTGGGCCATGGGCCCCATCGAAGTGCTGATCAACAACGCCGGGATCGCCACCGTCGGCCCGGTGGAGGCGCTGACCGAGGGCGACTACGCGCAGGCCATGGCGGTGCACTTCTGGGGACCGCTGCACCTCACCCTCGCCGTCCTGCCCGGCATGCGCGCCCGCCGCTGGGGCCGCATCGTCAACGTGTCCTCCGTCGGCGGGAAGGTGGCCATCCCGCACCTGGTCCCCTACTGCGCCAGCAAATTCGCCCTCACCGGCCTCTCCGAGGGACTCCGGGCCGAGCTTCACAAGGACGGCATCCGCGTCACTACCGTCTGTCCTGGCCTCATGCGCACCGGCAGCCCGCCCCGCGCCGAGTTCGCCGGCAACCCCTCCGCCGAATACACCTGGTTCAGCATCTCCGGCGCGTTCCCGCTCTTCTCCATGAGCGCGGCGCGGGCGGCGAGGAAGATCGTCGGCGCCTGCGCCCGGGGCGACGCGGAGGTCGTCCTCTCCTGGCAGGCCAAGCTGATCTCCCGGCTCCACGGGCTGGCGCCGGGCCTCGTCGCGGACGCGCTGGGGCTGGTGCACCGGGCGCTGCCGGGCGCCGGTGAGGCGCCGTCGAGGTCCCGCGGGCTGGAGGCCGTTTCGCGCTGG
>DATBSS010000684.1:0-14954 GCA_036559665.1 Myxococcaceae bacterium | reverse complement strand
CGTGCGCGAGATCGGCCAGATCAGCATCGGAGAGGCTCACCCATCGAGCCTGGAGCGCAGCCTGGAACGGAGCCGCTGCGCGCATGGACGCGATTTCGTCGATTGAGGCCATGGCGGTTCCTTATGCCAGCCGCGAGGCGGTGGTGCATGGTCCTCAGGGGTGGGCTCGCAACGGTGCTGCTGGAGCTACGCCGCCACCGGTTCTCCCTCCGGCGGGACCGGCCTCACCATCGACCCCGCCCGGAACATCCGCGCCACCACCGCGCGGAAGGCGATCCCCGCCACGGCGATGATCGCCGCCTGGAGCGCGAAGTACGTCGCGGGGGTGACGTGCTCGTAGATCTGGTCGTACAAGCCGCCGAACGAATCGCCCACGAACACCATGCAGTGGAACGCGGCGGTGATGGCCGACTTCGTCCCGGTGGCCGCCCGGCGGAAGGCGAACTCCAGCCCCACCACGGAGATGCACAACTCCGCCATGGTGATCACCGCGGTAGCCGCGATCGCCCACCACGCGCTGACCTTCCCTGCCCCCGCCAGCGCGCCGGCCACCGCCATGGTCGCCATGCACACGAAGACGATGCCGAACCCGAGCGTCATCTTGTCCGTGTCCCGCACCTCGGCCCCGCGCCGGTCGCGCAGCGCCCGCCAGAGCCAGTTGAAGGCCGGCGTGAGCGCCAGGATCATCACCGCGTTCAGGCCCTGGATCTGGTCCGGGGTGACGGACACGCCCTTCCACAGCTCCAGATTCATGTGGTCGCGGGCGAAGAACACCCAGGTGGACGCGGTCTGGTCGTAGACGAACCAGAACACGGCGATGAACAGGAACACCGCCAGCACCGGCCGCTGCTCGCGGCTCCAGATCGCCGGCACCTTCGGGCCCACCGCGGCCTTCGCCACCGTCTCCTTCGGATAGAAGCGCCGCCCGGAGGCGAAGAACACCAGCGCCAGCGCCATCAGCGCCGCGGGGATCGCCAGCGCCAGGCCGTACCCGGCCCGGTTCCTCACCAGCGGCAGCCCCAGCGACGTCACCGCCGAGCCGATGTTGATGGCCGCGTAGAAGTAGCTGAAGGCGCGGCCCAGCAGCGCCTCCTTCTTCTCCGCCTCGTACATCATCCCCATCAGCGTGCTGGTGTTGGGCTTGATCGCCCCCGCCCCCAGCGCCAGCAGCGGCAGCGCGATGAACAGGCCGGTGCGCGTCTGCACGCCACCCAGCACCAGGTGCCCGGCGATGTACGGGACGGAGAAGAGGACGATGGTCCAGTACCGGCCCAGCTTCCGGTCGGCGATCCACCCGCCCAGCAGCGGCGTGAGGTAGGCGGCGGCCATGTAGAACTGCATCACGCTCGCCCCTGCGGACGTGCCGAACCCCAGCACGTCCACCAGGTAGAGCGCGAGCAGCGTCCGCATGCCGTAATACGAGGCGCGCTCGGCGAGCTCGCCCCAGAAGATGAACCAGAAGCCGGTGGGGTGTTTGGTCATGCCTCCAGTGAGTGCCCGCGAACGGCATGGCCTGCGCCGGGCGAGCGGGGGCCGAACGCCGGCAAGTGCCCGTGCCCGCGCGGGCCGGCCCCCTGCCTGCACGGGCGAATTGACCGGGCGCGGGGGTGGCTTGAAAGTCAGCCTGTGCCCACCGCCGCCGCGGCCCCGGAGTGGTACGCGATTTGCCAGGCGGCGCTCTGCCTGGGCGCGGCGTGGGCCATCCTCTCCATGTACGTCCGCGGCACGCCGCACCGCCGCGGCGAACCGGAGCCCGAGCCCGGCCCGTCCGCCCGCGACCCGGGCCTCCTCTGGCTGGGCCTGGGCGTCGGGGTCTGGGGGTTGGTGGGGGTCACCCTGCTCTGGCCGCTCCCGGACGGCGCCACCCGGGTGCTGCGCCCGCTGCTGTCGAGCGCCAACAGCGCCTGCCTGCTGATCTCCGCCTCGCACCTCGACTACGGACCGGAGCTGCTCCGCCGCGCGCGCGACTGGCGCCACTGGCGGCGGGCGGCGATCGCCGGCTCGCTGCTCACCGCGGCGCTCACGCTGGCGCTGGCCGGCGCGCTCGGGGTCTCCGCGCCCCTGGCGCAGCTCCCGGACCTCCTCCTCTCCCTGCTCACGCTGGCGCTCTACGGCTTCGGGCTCTCGCGCTCCTTCCTCCGCCGGGGCTTCCCGTCGCTGTCGGTGCTGGCGGCGGCTGCGGTGACCGCGCAGCTGGTCGCGCAGATCCCGGAGCTCTCCGGACCCGTGGAGGCCATCGGCCTCACCGCCGAGCGGCGATGGGCGCTCAACCTCTCCAGCAAGGCGCTCACCGTGGTGGCCTTCCTGGCCCTGGCGATGAGCTGGGTGCACGAGCTGGCCCGCCGCCCGCTGCGCGAGGCGGTGCAGCTGTCGTTCACCGGCCAGACGCGCGCGAAAGGTGGGCGCCGGCGCTACGTGGTGCTGGCCAACGGCGCGGAGCTGGAGCTGCGCGAGACGCCGCATCGCGACCTCCTCGCCCTCGCCCTCCAAAGGCTCAAGGCCCCGCCCGACGGCGGCTGGGTCTCGCTCCCGGACCTCGTCGGCCGCCTCGACGACAGCCGGATCCGGCGGCTGCGCGAAGACCTCCGCCCCGCCGGCCTGGACGGCGCCGTGGAGGCGAACTTCCAGAAGGCGTACCGCCTGGCGCTGGAGCCGTCGCAGCTCTCCCTGGACCGCGCCGCGCTGAGCGCCGACCCCGAGCTCGCCCGCCTGCTCGGTGCCGGCGGGGATTGAACCCGACCGAAGCGGCAGGTAGCAGGCCCCTGGCTACCGGGTTCGCACAGGCGTTCGCCTTGGCGCGGCCGGTGGTGCTTTGCGCAGGGAGGTACGTCTGCTGGTGAGCTCGAGCCGCATCCCGACGGCCGTGGCCACTGCCTCGAGCCTGCTGAGCGTAGGGTTCCCGGCCCCGCGCTCGAGGTCGGACACGTCGGCCTGGTCGATGCCTGCCCGAGTGGCGACCTCCTTCTGCGAGAGGCGCTGTGCCCGCCGCGCCGCCGCGAGCTGACGGCCTAGACGGAAGTGCGTTCGCAGCGCTTCGAGCTCGGCGACAGCGTCCGGACCCTCGACGCGCGCCTCCTCCTCGATCTCGCGGATGAAGTCCTTGAACTTGGTCGCCATGGGCGGGATCCCTGGAGAAAATCTATGGCGTATACGCCATGAGGTCAAGGCTCGGTCCTTCCACCTTTGCGTCCCATCATTCGTCTCGACCGCTCGCGCTCCTTCCAGCGCGCGAGGAACATTCGCGCAGCCTGAATCTCCTCTTGCTGGTGGGACCTGCTCGGTCGTTCCCCCTTGTCGTAGCCGCCGAGAAGCAGCAGCAGTTTGTTCCCGTGGGGATGAAAGAAGAGCCGCAGGAGGAGCTTTCCCTTCTCCGGTTCAGGCTTCGGAACCTTCCCTTTCCGACGGAGGATTTGCTCGGCGTTCTGATCAAGCCTGAACTCGTAGAGCCCTCCGCCGAGGCTATCGCCCATGTTGCCCTCTGCGACAGCGGGCCCTTCGTATTGCAAGACCTCGTTGACGGCGACGCCGATCGCTCGTCTCTTCAGCGGGGAGAGCGATCGCATGAAGGCGAGCGCAGGCTCGGTCCCGTCCTCGTCCTCGTAGAACTCGATCTCGTAGGGCGGTACATCGGCCATGGGGGCGAGAGTAGAGCGATCATCCGACAGGCGCGGTGACCGACGGTGGTGCCCTGATGGGGCATTCCCGCGCCCGCTCGAGGGGCTCCGCTTTCGCGGCCTTTATGTGCCGGGGAAAGCCTTCTTCCTGGCCCCTCTCGGTCTACGTCCTCTACGCTTCCTTGGTTCACCTCCGCCCCCGAGGAAGACCATGAGGCCATTGCCGCCCCTGCTGGAGACCTACGAAGAGGCCAGGATGCTGCTGGAGGCGAAGGGCTGGGGAGTGTCGGCGGCGGCGGAGCACCTCGCCGAGATGCCGGGGTTGGCCAGCTTCAACATCTCGCAAGCCACGCTCTCTAGGAAGACGACTCCGGGGAGCAAGTTCCCCATCGAGCCCGAGGTTGCCGCAGCGGTCGAGGCGCTGGAGACGCGGGTCGGTTACGAGCGGCAGACCGAGATCGTCACCAAGGGTCTGCTGGCACTCCATGGCGATCCGCCGCTCGTAGACATTGACCGGTTAGCGAGGGACCTGCGGGAGCACCTCCCGACCAGCGAGTTGATCCTCAAGCTGGTTGCAGCCCTGGAAGAGAAGGCCAGCGCCCGCGCGACTCGCAGACTCTTCGAGCGGCTCAGCCGGCCTTCCTGGAAGCAGATCGCGATCTCCGCCGGGTCGGGGGCGCTGGTGGCCCTGCTGCTGGTGCCGCTCCTGTCCGCCGCCCATGCGTTCCCCACTGGCTCCCTCGCGGTCATGGTCCCCGCCATTGCGGCGGACTATTCATCGAAGTGGTTGCGGTTCGAGCCCGGAAGCGTGCTCGCCAGGTCCGAGTGGGGCGAGAAGGTGCCGGCTGAGCAGTACGTACCCAGGAGCACGCTGCCCGGGCAAGCGGTGGCGCCGTGCGATGCGGAGGCGGGCGAGGTGGCGATCTACGGCAACTGCTGGTTCGGCTCGTCGGAAGTGAAACCTCCGTGCGGGAGCCGGGGGGTGCTCTTCCGCCATGGCGACAAGTGCTACCGTGCCGTCGCCGCAGAACCGAAGAAGCCCGTCGTGCCAGCGCCCTGACCCCCCTCAGTGCCGACCGGTTCCCCTTGCAACACCTCCCCGAGCACCACCTCTGACCCGTCCAAGACGGCGAGGGCGGACGACAGCACTCGCTCAGTCCAGGAGGCGCCCTTCTGCTCTCGCCACAACCGCGCGGCGTCCAACACCATGTCCTTCGCAGTATCGCGGAGGGTGAAGACGGACTCCTGGAGGTACGTTGTTGACGGGCGGGATGGCCTTCGCTGCTTCCTCTTCATGTCCCCTCTCCGGTCAGGATTGAGGGCGACGGTACGCCGGCCAGCGCAGGCCCCTGAGTCGGTGCTGACGTTTGTCGAGCGGGACGGATTGAGCTTTCACAGCGTGGGCGATCAAGCCCATCGCGGGTACCTCAAGTTCGCTGTCGCGACACGGTGGATGACTTCCACGCGAAGATGGCCGTTCTGGAGTCGAGCGCGATCGATGCCGCGTTCGAGTTTCTGAAGGCCGCACTTTCAAGACCTACATCGGTTGCATGGGAGGCCGACGAGTAACGCGCATCACGGCCAGAAGAGTGTGCTGAATCCGCCGGGGGTCGAATTCCCACGCCCCCCGTAGATCGTTTCGCGCCTCCGGCCGTTCACAGCGCTCGCGCCCCTCGTGCGCCTTCGGAGGCCGTATGCGCTCGTGTCGTTCCTTCGCCGTGGTCGCCCTCTTCGCCGCCGCTCCCGTCCTCGCCGGACCCGCGGCCCCCGCCCCGCTCCCGCCGCTCGTCTGCGGCAAGGGCCTCACCGTGGCCTCCACCGGTTCGCCCGGGGACCCGGCGGCCCGCCACGCCGCACAGCGCGGCCTGGGCTACCTGGCCAAGGCCTCGAACCAGTGGACCCAGGAGCACAACTGCTTCGGGTGCCACGTCCAGGCGGTGACGATGGAGGCGCTCAGCGTGGGCAAGCACCACCAGTACGACGTCACGCCCAAGGACCTCGCCGCCATGGTGAAGGCGCTGGAGATGGGCGTCACCGCCGGCGGCCACACCACCGGCGTCGCCTTCGAGGGCCAGGCCTGGGCCCGCTACGACGAGTGGGTCGACGGCCAGCACACCTCGGACCTGCTCCGCTACGCCGAGGAGCTGAAGAACCTCCAGGTGGAGGACGGCTCCATCCCGGACGACGACGCGCGCCTGCCCGTCACCGGCGGCGTGATGCACACCACCTACCAGGCCATGCAGACCTGGCGGCAGGCGTACGCGCGGACCGCCAACGACCGCTGGCTGCCGCCCATGCGCCGCGCGGAGCGGTACCTGGCGAAGCGCTCGGACGCGCTGGCCGGCGCGAAGGGCGCCTACCTGCAGGACCTCAACTTCGCGCTGCTGGGGCTGGTCGCCGCGGGCGTGGGCCCGGCGGAAGCCCCCTCGATGAAGATGCAGAAGGCGCTGCTGTCCCGGCAGAACCAGGACGGCGGCTGGGGCCTGGAGCCGGGGAAGAGCGACGCGCTCGCCACCGGCCAGACGCTCTACGCGCTCAAGCGCGCCGGCCACACGGACGCGGAGGGCGTGGTGCAGCGCGGGACGAAGTGGCTGGCCGGGCACCAGGGCAAGGACGGCGCGTGGCGCACCGTGTCCAGCGGCCAGGGCGGCGCGGAGAAGGGCGAAGGCATGTGGGCGGTGCTCGGGCTGGTGTCGATGGACGTGATGACGGTGGCGGTGAAGGGCCTCACCGACGGCGCCCACGTCACCGAGACCATGACCATCGACGTGGACGCGCGCGACAACGGCACCGCGGCGGTGGACCGCGTGGAGCTGCTGGTGGACGACCTCCCCGTGGCGCGCCAGTGCGGCGGCGCCCTCCACCACGCCTGGAGCACGGCGGCGCTCTCCGAGGGCAAGCACGTGGTCGACGTCACCGCCACCAACCTCAAGGGCCAGGTCAGCCGCCGCCGCTACGAGCTGTACGCCGGCAATACCTGGCTCACCGAGGTGGGCAGCCGCTTCGACGAGCAGCGCCTGGTGAGCGAGATCGCCTTCCGCAACCTGCTCGACGGCACGGGCAAGGTGCAGCTGGACGTGATGGCGGTGAACGCCAAGGACGGCACCTCCGGCAAGAAGGTCTTCTCCTCCGAGCAGAAGGTGGCCCCGGGCGCCATGAGCTTCACCTGGAACGGCGTCGGCTCCGACGGCAAGCCGCAGCCGCGCGCCCGCTACGCCGCGGAGCTGGTCCTCAAGGACGCCGCCGGCAAGGTGCTCCAGAAGGAGCGCACCCTCTTCTTCCACGACGCCGAGGCCGCCCAGCACGACCAGTTCGCCGAGGTCGAAGGTCAGCTCTCGATGACCGGCGGCATCGGCATGTCCGCCAACACCCGCGTCGACCTGCTCGACGACAAGGGCAACGTGGTGCAGAGCGTCCGCTCCACCGCCCAGGGCAACTACCGCTTCAAGAACGTCGACGGCGGCAAGTACAAGGTCCGCGTGCAGAAGGACGGCTTCGCCGCGCAGGAGGCCGCTGTGGAGGCCGCGCCCAAGGCGGCGCCCGCAAAAGCCGACATCCGCCTCTGAGGTGTGTCTGTACAGCAGGCGACCATACGTTTGACTCCCGGATCGCACGGGGGGCTACCGGTCTGGTAGAATATTCGACCCCCCCTCCGCCCCTCCGGAGAACGTATGCGTCAGACCTGTAGCCTTCGGAACCTCGCGCTCGCGGTGATGGTACTCGCCGCCGCGTGCAACACGGTGGCGACGGACCCGGACCCCAACGGCACCGGGTCCATCGACGAGAAGAACCTGATCGCCATCAACGGCTATCCGATCGACACCCAGGACCCGGAGAAGACCTACGGGCAGCTGCCGCAGGGCCTGCGGACCTCGGACATGTCCAACTCCCTGCGGTCGGGCGCGTCCCCCGCCGGCGGCCTCTACCTGCTGCAATTCAACGGGCCGGTGACCGACGATGCGCTCTTGCGCGTGAAGGCCACGGGCGCGGAGGTGGTGAGCTACGTCCCGTTCAACGCCTACGTGATCCGGGCCAGCTCCACCGCGGCGAAGAAGCTGATCTCCGCCAGGATTCCCGAGGTGCAGTTCCTGGGCGACTACGAGCCGGGCTTCCGCCTCTCGCCGGAGGTGCGCCACAACGTCCGCGCCGCGCTCAACCAGAAGGTGGAGATGGTGGTCCAGGTGGTGGACGGCCCCACTTCCAAGGCCACCGAGGACGCGCTGGCCACCATCACCGGCGGCATCCTCAGCTCCGACCAGGTGGACAACCTGCACAACGTCCGCCTGATCGTCAGCCCGCAGCACCTGGACCAGATCGCCTCCATGCGCGACGTGTTCGGGCTGGAGCAGCGGACCGGGAGACGCCTCCTGGACGAGGTGCAGGGGCAGATCGTCGCCGGCAACCTCACCGGCAACCTGCCCAACGGCGCGAGCTACCTGAGCTGGCTGGCCAGCAAGGGATTCAACAGCTCGCAGTTCACCTCCTTCGCGGTGGAGGTGGCGGACGACAGCTACGTGCTGGGCACCCACCCGGACCTGCCCGCATCGCGCGTCGCCTTCCAGAACAACCCCACCTCGCAGACCGGCGTGCTGGGGGGCCATGGCTTCCTGAACTCGCACATCATCGGCGGCTTCAACAACGGCACCGGCGCCGCGAACGAGGACGGCAGCGGCTACAACTACGGCCTGGGCATCGCGCCGTGGGCGCGGGTCGGCGTCACCGCCATCTTCGGCAGCGGCAGCTTCAGCTCGACCGCATGGGAGGACCTGGCGTACGCAGGGGGTGCGCGCATCTCCAGCAACTCCTGGGGCTACACCGGCGCCGCGGCCAAGAAGTACGACGTCAACGCGCAGGAGTACGACCGCATCGTCCGCGACGCGCAGTCCGGCACCGCCGGCAACCAGCAGATGATCGTGGTCTTCGCCGCGGGCAATGACGGCTCCGGGGCGAACACCGTCTCCAGCCCGGCGACCGCCAAGAACATCATCACCGCCGGCGCCAGCGAGAACGTCCGGCAGACCGGCACCGACGGCTGCGCCATCGCCAACAGCGGCGCCGACAGCGCCAACGACATCATCTCCTTCTCCTCGCGCGGCCCGGTCAACTCGGCGGGCGGCGACGGCCGCTGGAAGCCGGACCTGATGGCCCCCGGCACGCACATCGAGGCCGGCGTCCCGCAGTCGAACTACGACGGCTCCAGCGTGTGCAACCAGTACTGGCCCGCCGGCCAGACGCTGTACGGCTGGTCCTCCGGCACCTCGCACTCCTGCCCGGCCGAGGCCGGCGGCGCGGCGCTCGTCTACCAGGACTTCCTCAACAAGGGCCGCGCGGCCCCCAGCCCGGCGATGGCCAAGGCCTACCTGCTGAACAGCGCCGCGTACATGACCGGCGCGGGCGCCAACGACACCCTGCCCTCCAACAACCAGGGCATGGGCCGCATGGACCTGGGCCGCGGGTTCGACACCGCGTCGCGCGTCCTGGTGGACCAGACGCAGGTCCTGGGCGCCACCGGCAACACCTACCAGGTCACCGGGAGCGTGACCTCCAGCTCGTCGCCCTTCCGCGTCACCCTGGCCTGGACCGACGCGCCGGGCCCGACCACCGGCGCGCCCTGGGTGAACAACCTGGACCTCACGGTCACCGTCAACGGCACCACCTACAAGGGGAACGTGTTCACCGGGGCCAACTCGGCCACCGGCGGCGCCGCGGACACGAAGAACAACGTTGAGTCGGTGTACCTCCCCGCCGGCACCACCGGCAGCTTCACCGTCACCGTCAACGCCACCAACATCGCGGGCGACGGCGTGCCGGGCAACGCGGACACCACCGACCAGGACTTCGCGCTGGTCATCTACAACGGCACCCAGGGCGCGGCGGCCCCGACCATCGGCGCCACCCCGTCCAGCTTCACCTTCAACGGCACCCAGGGCGGCGCCAACCCGGCCAACCAGACGCTCAACATCAGCAACACCGGCGGCGGCACGCTGACCTGGTCCGCCACCGACAACGCGGCCTGGCTGACCCTGGGCTCCACCGGCGGCACCGCGCCGTCCTCCACCGCGCTCTCGGTGAGCACCGCGGGCCTGGCGGCGGGCACGTACAACGGGACCATCACCATCACCGCCACCGGCGCCACCAACACCCCGGTGAACGTCCCCGTGACGCTGACGGTGAGCCCGCCGGCCAGCAACGACTTCTCCATCAGCGCCAGCCCGACCTCCGTCACGGTCACCCAGGGCGGCTCCGGCACCAGCACCATCAGCACCGCGGTCACGTCCGGGAGCGCGGAGACGGTCAGCCTGGCGGCCAGCGGCGTCCCGGCCGGCGCCAGCGCGTCCTTCAGCCCGGCCAGCGTCACCGCCGGCGGCTCCTCGGCGCTGACCCTCAACAGCGGGTCGGCGGCGGTGGGCTCGTACAACATCACCGTCACCGGCACCGCGGCCAGCGCCACCCACTCGACCACCGTCACCTTCAACGTCCAGTCGTCGGGCGGCGGCGCGCTCACCAACGGGACCTTCGAGACCGGGAACCTCTCCGGCTGGACCAGCACCGGCACCACCTCGGTGGCCTCCTCCGGCGCCCACGGCGGCACCTACGCGGGCCAGGCGGGTAGCTCCTCACCGACCAATGGCGACAGCACCATCGTGCAGACGTTCACCGCGCCCGCTGGCGGTGGGACGCTGACCGGCTTCTACAAGGTGGTCTGCCTGGACTCGGTCACCTATGCCTGGGGCAACGTGACGTTGCGCGACAACACCACCGCCACCACCAGCACCGTGGTGCCCAACACCTGCACCAACACCGGGGCCTGGGTGCAGTTCAGCGCCGCCCTCGTCGCCAACCACAGCTACACGCTCACGCTGCTCAACCACGACGACAACTACCCCGGCGACCCGATCTACGTGCTGTACGACGACATCGCCATCGGCGGCCCGCCGCCCCCGGGCGGCATCACCAACGGCACGTTCGAGACCGGGAACCTCTCCGGCTGGACCTCCGCGGGGACCACCGCGCCGATCAACAGCGGCGCCCACGGCGGCACCTGGGCGGCGCTGACGGGCAACTCCGTTCCGACCAACGGCGACAGCAGCGTCTTCCAGACGTTCACCGCGCCCGCCGGCAGCACCAGCGTGAGCTTCTGGTACAAGATGTCCTGCCCGGACTCGGTGACCTACGACTGGGCCACGGCGACGCTGAAGAACAACGGCACCGGCGCCACCACCACCATCCTGGCGAAGATCTGCACCACCAACGCCTGGACACAGGTGTCCGCCGCGGTCACCGGCGGCACGTCGTACACGCTCACGCTGACCAGCCACGACGACAACTACGCCGGCGACCCGTCGTACACGCTGTTCGACGACGTGTCGGTGCAGTAGCCGCGGCGCAGCCGGCAAGAGAAACGCAGCGCTCGCGGCCGGCGTCCTCCTTCAGCGAGGCGCCGGCCGCGGTGCTTTCAAGGGGCTACTTCTCCGGCTCGGGGGCGGTGGGGTCCAGGTAGTACGTCACCCTGGCCAGGAACTCGCGGGAGAGCACCGGCAGCGGGGCGTGGCCGCCGTCGTACGGCTGGGCCACCCGGAAGTCGGTGCCGAGGATGTTGTAGACGCCCACGCCCAACTCCAGGCCGCGGATGCCGACGTTCTCGGCGCGCAAGAACAGGTTGAGCAGCATCTGCGTCGGCAGCACGTCCGCGACGGAGTTGCCGGACACCTCGTCCGTGTGCACGGCGTACCGCTCGCCCAGCAGCACCGCGGTGGGGTCGATCGACAGCCACGGCAGCATCTTGAAGGCGCCGTTGAACGTCAGCTTGTGCGTGGGCAGGCCGGCGAAGGCCTCCGGGTGGCCGGGCACCTGGTAGCTCAGCACGTCGTTCGCCCCGGCCGGCGTGTAGAAGGAGTACGACACCGAGCCGCGCCCCCAGGAGCCGCGCAGGCGGTAGTCCAGCTCGAAGCCGCGGCTCCCCAGGCGCTCCAGGTTCCGGTACCCCTCGGTCATGGTCACCGCGTCGTAGGAGTAGATGATGGGGTCCGCCACGCTGGCGTCGAAGGCGTTCAGGCTGACCACGTGCCCCTCCAGGGGCCGGAACGCCGCCTCCAGCTCGAGGAACGTGGTGTGCTCGGGGATGACGTTGTCACCCAGGCTGATGTTCTCCACGCCGGGCGCCCGGAACGCGGTGCTGACCAGCGCCTTGGCGCTGAAGGGGCCGAACGACCGGAGCAGCACCAGGCGCGGGACGAAGGAGTTCCCGAAGCGGCTGTGGCGCTCGAAGCGCGCGCCGCCCACCGCGGTGACGATCGGGTTCTCCGAGTAGGCCTCGAGGAAGGCGGCGAAGTTCTGGTACGAGACCTGGTCCACGCCCTCGTTGAACTGGGTCTGCAGGCCGGTCCCGGCGGGCGCGTTGAGCGTCGCCTGGTCCGAGTAGACGTCCGCCCCTCCGGTGAGCTGCAGGAAGTCGAACGGCGCCCACCGGGCCATCAACCGCCCGCGGAGGCGGGTGAACGTCTTGTCGTAGAAGAAGTCCGAGACCGGGTTGGGGTCCCGGTACGGCATCTGGACCGAGAGGTTGACGCGCGGGGTGATCTCCAGGCGCTCCGCGGGGCGGAAGGTGGCGCTGGCCTCGGCGTGGAGCGAGTCGAAGTTGGCGGTGGCGGGGGTGGGCAGCACCACGTCGATGCCGTCGATGCCGTTGGTGTCCAACCGGTGGTAGAGGACGCTCACCTGGAAGTCGCGGTAGCTGATCCCCCCTTGCACCACCAGCGGGTCCAGCTGGGAGGCGCCGTTCATGCTCGCCTCCGTGCCGGAGAAGTCCCTGTACATCGCGTCGCTCCGCTGCCCTTGCGAGAACGAGGCCGAGAGGAAGGTGGACAACCCCGGCAGCTGCTCCACCACCAGGCGCCCGGAGACCACCCCGCCCCGCCGCCCGTAGGTGGCCCCCATCTGGCCGTAGGTCGCGCTCGCCAGGAGATCCGTGCTGCCCTGCGCGTTCCGGGTGATCACGTTGATCACCGCCAGCTCCGCGTTCCCGCCGTAGATGACCGAACCGGGCCCGCGGACCACCTCCACGCGCTCGATCAGCTCCACCGGGAACTCGTGGCCCAGCTGCACCGTCGAGTAGAGCTGTTCGTTCATCTCCTTGCCGTCGATGAGCAGGAGGATCTTCCCCTCCACGCCCCACAGGCCGCGGAAGCCGGGGCCGATGTTCCCCTGCACGTCCACGCCGAAGAAGAAGCCCGGCACCAGCAGCAGCACGTCCATCAGGTCGCGGGCCCCGGAGGCGCGGATGTCGTCCGCGCTCACCGCGGTCACCACCGCCGGTGAATCCGTGAGCCGGGTGATGGCGAACGACGCCACCTGGCTGTGGACCTCCTCCTCGGCCGGTGCGGCCTCCTCGGCCTCTTTCGGCGGCGGCGCGGACGACGCCGCTTCGTCCGCCGCCCACGCGGGGACGGCGGCGGCGAATGCGCCGAGGATGAACAGCGACCACCCGATGCGAGCTTCACGCAGACCTGGCCCGACTCTGTGCATGCACCCCTCGTTGCCGGCTCAAGCGGCCGGCCCCTGCTAGCGGACGCGGACCGGGGTACTGGCCCCCGGCACGACCTCGACCGTCATCTTCCGCTTCACCGCCCCCTGCACCCGCACCTCCACCTTCGCCTTGCCGGCCGGGAGGCCGCGGGCGTTGACCGGCGGGAAGCCGTAGGGACGGTCGTTGATCCAGATCTCCCCGTAGAGCGCCGGGGAGGTGACCTCGAGATCTCCTGAGCCGGACGGGCGCGCCGTCACCGCGGCCTCCGGCGGCTTGGTAACCGCGGGCGCCGGCGCCGGCGGAGGATCCGGCTTGGGCGCGGGCGGCGGCTCCGTCCTGGCGGCGGCCGCCACGACCACCGGCGGCGGCTCCGGCTTGGCCTCCCAGGTGACCGGCTTGACCACGTCCTCGCCCACCTCCACCGTCTCGTCGAAGACGCGCCGTTCGCCCTGCGCCAGCGTCACCCGGTGCGAACCGGGGCGGACGGGGACGCGCGCCGGGGTGAGGTCGACCGCCTTGCCGTCCACGGTGACCACCAGGCCCGGCGGGGTGGACGTCACCAGGAGCAGGCCGTTGCGCACGGGCTCTGGAGCCGCTGCCGGCTCGGGCTCGGGCGGCGGCGGCTTCTCGCGCTCGCGCTCGCGCGTGGCGACCCGGGTCGGCTTGCTCTTGGACGGCGGCCGGGACGGAGCGGCGGCGACCGGCGCGGGCGGCGGCGTGGGCGGAGCGGGCGACGGCGCGATGGGGGCCTTCACCTTGTCGCGCGCGCGCAGCTCGTTGGCGATGTTCAACAGCTCCACCAGGTCGCCCTTGTCCTTGCGCAGCCGCAGCGCCTCCGTCAGCTCGGTGACGGCCTTGTCATATTCGCGGTGCTCCAGCGCCGCGATGCCGGCGGCCCGGCGCGCGCGCGCCATGCCCTCGTCGCCTTCCTCCGCGGGCGCCGCGGGCCTGGCGGCGGTCCCGGTGGTGGTGGTGGCCGGGCCGTCGGGCGTCGCGGTGGCCGGGCGGCGCAGGAACACGTAGGCCAGGCCGTTGGCGCCCAGCGCCACGAACAGGATCACCCCCACCAGGATCCCGGTCGTCCGCGCCGTCTTCCGCTGGGGTTCCTTCTTGATTCGAGTGCTCATTTCCCGCTTTGACTCCCTGACGCGCGAGGCCTCACGTGGTGATGGACCAGAACATGATGCTGCCCAGGATGGCCGCCACGACGGCCGCGGCCATCAACCACCGGAAGGCATTGTCCGCCGGCCCCCCGGCGCCCCCTCCGGACGTCTCCGGTTCGGGCTGCGGTGCCGACGACGGCACCATCTCGCCCGAGTCCTCGTCCAGCCCCAGCCCCTCCGCCCTGGCCCGCGCCGACGGGTTGCTCAGGTTCGAGGACCGCTCCTCGTCCATGGTGACCGCTTCGGTCTCCACGATGTCCAGGGACGGGTCGCTGGGCGCCTTGCCGCCGTCGACCAGGTCGATGGAGGGGATCGGCGTGAGCTGGACCTCGGTGTCCGCCGGGAAGAGCTTGACCATCATCAGGGCGATCTCGCGCCCGCCGGAGGTCCAGCTCTGCGAGGCGCGGAACTGTTCGAGGTCGGAGTGCAGATCGGCCGCGGACGGGTACCGGCTCTCCGGCGCCAGGGCCAGGAGCTTCATGATGATCGGCTCCAGCGCGGCCGGGCACTCCGGGGAGACCGAGGTCGGCGTGGGGATGTCCGCCTTGGAGATGGCGAGGATGGTCTGCTGCAGGGTGTCGCGCTTGAACAGGTACTTCCCGGTGGCCAGCTCCCACATCACGATGCCCAGGGAGAAGAGATCCGACCGGT
>DATBSS010000683.1:0-1962 GCA_036559665.1 Myxococcaceae bacterium | reverse complement strand
CGCCGACTCCGTGCTGTTCGCGGCGGCGTTCTGCATCCCGCTCGTCCGCCTGCTGATCGCCGCGGACAAGAAGAGCTTCCAGCTCTGCCTGGTCATCTGGCCCATGCTCATCGGCGGGATGATCGCCAACGGGCGGCGCCTGGTCTGGGTGGAGATCAGCATCGTCGCGGTGATCGTGCTGTTGATGACGCCGTGGACGCCGGTGAAGCGGGCGCTGGTACGCGTGATGGTGCTGATGCTGCCGTTCACGCCGGTCTACTTCGCGGTGGGGTGGAACTCGAATTCGGCCATCTTCAAGCCGGTGAAGACGTTCCGGTCCATCACCGACTCGAACACGGACCGCTCCTCGGCGACCCGCGACATCGAGAACTACAACCTCATCCACACCCTCAAGATGCACTCGTTCGTCCCGATGGGGTTCGGGCACGAGTACCACGAGATGGTGATGGCGGATGACATCAGCCAGGCCTTCCCCCAGTACCGGTTCATCCCCCACAACAGCGTGCTCGGGCTGTGGGCGTTTGCCGGGGTGCTGGGCTTCACCGGGATCTGGATGATGCTGGGCGTGGCGGTGTACTTCGCGGCGCGCTCCTACCGGATGACGCGCAACGTGGACTACCAGACGGCCGCGCTCTGCTGCATCGGGACGATCTTCATCTACCTGATGCAGGCGTACGGGGACATGGGGCTG
The DNA here is from genome assembly GCA_036559665.1 of Myxococcaceae bacterium. Taxonomy (GTDB): domain Bacteria; phylum Myxococcota; class Myxococcia; order Myxococcales; family Myxococcaceae; genus DASRBA01. The sequence continues at coordinate 1,271 of DATBSS010000683.1, read as the reverse complement.
GTGAACTGGAACGGCGTGTTCCTGGTCACCCCCGCCCTGGTGGTGGCCGGGAAGCTGGCCGTGGCCACCGGCGCCTTCCCGTCCACCAGGCCCTTCCCGGTGACGGCGGCGGCGGCGGTGCCCGCGCTCACCACGGTGACCGCGATCACCGCCGTGACCGCGGTGACCCCGGAGCCCGTGCCGAACCTCGGGCCTCCCGCGGCCATGACCATCATCTCCGAGAGCCCAGGCCCTCCGCTGGGCCCGGAGCCGAGGACGCTGCCGTGATCCGCCTGCTCGACCTGGCCCTGGCGGCCGCGCTGCTCCCGGTGCTGGCCACCGCGGGGTACCTGGGCTTCCTGGCGCTGATGTCCCGGAGGACCGCCCCGCCCCCGGCCGGCCCGCCGCGGCTCAAGTTCGACATCGTGGTCCCCTCGCACAACGAGGAGCCCGGCATCGGCCGCACCGTGCAGGACCTCCTGGCCCTGAAGTGGCCCCGCGAGCTGTTCCGGGTGCTGGTGGTGGCGGACAACTGCACCGACCAGACGGCGGACCGCGCCCGCGAGGCCGGCGCCACCGTGCTGGTGCGCGAGCACAAGGAATTGCGCGGGAAGGGCTACGCGCTGGCCTACGCCTTCGAGCACAGCGCGAAGGACGCGTTCGCCGCCGGCGCAGTGGTGGTGGTGGACGCGGACACCACCGTCTCGGGCAACCTCCTGGAGGCGTTCCAGGCGCGCATCCAGGCGGGCGGCGGGGCCATCCAGGCGGACTACGCGGTGCAGAACCCGGAGGCCTCCTGGCGGACGAGACTGATCCGGATCGCCCTGGGGATGTTCCACGTCCTCCGCTCCCAGGCGCGCGAGCGGCTGGGCGTCTCCTGCGGCCTGCGCGGGAATGGAATGTGCTTCACCCACCAGTTGCTCAAGGCGGTCCCGCACGACGCCTTCTCGGTGGTGGAGGATCTGGAGTACGGCATCCGCCTCGGCCAGGCCGGCCACCGCGTGTTCTACGCGGGCGAGGCGCACGTCTACGGCGAGATGGTGAGCACCGAGAAGGCCTCCCGGTCGCAGCGGCGGCGCTGGGAGGATGGGCGCAAGCAGATCGTCCGCACCCACGGCCGGCCGCTGCTCAAGGCGGGGCTCGCCAAGCGCGACGGGCTGTCGCTGGACCTGGCCATGGACGTGCTGGTCCCCCCGCTGTCGACGGTGGCGGGCCTGGTGACCGGCGGGCTGCTGGCGTCCGCGCCGCTTCTCTGGGTCCTGGGCGGGAGCAGCGCGTCGGCGGCGGTGGCG
>DATBSS010000682.1:0-6234 GCA_036559665.1 Myxococcaceae bacterium | reverse complement strand
AACGCCAGCACGCACAGCACGAAGATGGGGCCGCGGAGCACGGTCACCCAGCACGACGATGAGAAAGGGGTCGAAGGGTCTGGGTGCAGCCCACTGCTTGACGCGCAGGTGTCGTAGGCACATTGTAAGTCCGCGATGAAGACCCGGCTCGTCCAGATCGGCAACTCCCGTGGGGTTCGGCTCCCCAAGCCGCTCATTGAGCAGGCGGGCTTGACCGATGAGGTCGAACTGAGGGTGCGAGGCAGCACCGTCATCATCGTCGCGCGGAAGGCCCCACGGGCCGGCTGGGCGGAGGCCGCTCGGCGGTTGAGCGCCTCGGGCGGCGACCGTCTTCTCGACGAACCCAGCCCCACGCATTTCGACGAGACTGATTGGCGATGGTAGCGACGGATACGGTTCGGCGCGGAGACGTCTTTCTCGTCGCGCTGGACCCGACTCGCGGAAGCGAGATCAAGAAGACCCGGCCGGGCCTCGTGGTCTCGCCCGATGAGCTCAATGCCCATCTTCGGACGGTCATCATCGCGCCACTCACCACCAAGGGCCAGTCGTACCCGTTCCGGGTACCGTGCCGCTTCGCGAACAAGAACGGCCAGGTGGTCATCGATCAGCTCCGCACCGTGGACCGCGAGCGTCTGGTTCGCCGCCTCGGACGCCTCTCGCCACCCACCTGGGAACGAGTCCTCGGCACCCTCCAGGACATGTTTGCGCCCTGATGCGCTTCGTGCTCGGCCTGAATCGAGTCGGGCGAAACGTTAGCGCTGGTGGACACCGGGCCCACGGCGCATGAAGGACATGGCGGTCCCCGCGATGCCCTGGCGGAACGCCAGCACGCACAGCACGAAGATGGCGCCGCGGAGCACCGTCACCCAGCCGCCGAAGTCGGCCAGGTAATGCTCCAGTACCACGATGAGGAAGGCGCCGAAGATGGGCCCGTAGGTCCGGCCCATCCCGCCCAGCAGCGTCATCAGCACCACCTCGCCTGAGGTCTGCCAGTGCGCGTCGGTGAGCGAGGCGAGTTGGAACACGAACGCCTTGGTCGCCCCAGCCAGCCCGGTGAGCGCGGCGGAGAGGACGAACGCCACCAGCTTGAACCGGTTCACCTCGTAGCCCAGCGAGGTGGCCCGCGGCTCGTGCTCACGGATGGCACGCAGCACCTCGCCGAACGGGGAGTGGGTGGCGCGGGCGATGACGCCGAAGCTGGCCAGGAACACTGCCAGCACGAAGAAGTACATCGGCAGGTTGGCGCCCAGGTCGACCGCCCCCAGCAGCGTCCCGCGCGGCACCGCCTGGACGCCGTTCTCGCCGCCGGTGAGCGACTCTGCGCGCAGGCACAGGAAGTAGACCATCTGCGCCAGGCCCAGGGTGATCATCGCGAAGTAGATGCCCTGCCGCCGGATGGCGATGGCCCCCACCACCAGCCCCAGCACCGCCGAGAGCAAGGTGGCCAGCGCAATGGCCGGCACCGTCCCCAACCCCCACTCCTTCGCCAGGTCCGCCGACGCGTACGCCGCCACCCCGAAGAACATGGCGTGCCCGAACGACAGCAACCCCACCTGCCCGAGCAACAGGTTGAAGGCGCACGCGAACAGCGCGAAGCACAGCGCCTTCATCAGGAGCACCGGGTAGACGGCGAACGGCGCCGCCACCAGCACCACCACCATCAGCGCGAACGGCTGCCATCCCCGGAGCCAGCGCTCCATCTCAGGCCGCCTTCCCGAACAGGCCCGCGGGCTTGAAGATCAGCACCAGCGCCATCAGCACGAACACCACCGTGTCCGACCCCTCCGGGTACACCACCCGCGTCATCCCCTCCACCAGCCCCAGCGCGAACCCGCTCACGATGGACCCGAAGATGGAGCCCATCCCGCCGATGACCACCACCGCGAACACCACGATGATCTGGTCCGCGCCCATCAGCGGGCTGACCCGGTAGATGGGCGCCGCCAGCACGCCCGCTAGCGCCGCCAGCGCCGCGCCCGCTCCGTAGGTCAGGGTGATCATCCTCGGGACGTTGACCCCGAAGGCGCGCACCAGCGTGGGGTTCTCGGTGGCGGCCCTCAGCAGCGCGCCCAACCGGGTGCGCTCGATCTGGAACCAGACCGCGCCGCACACCGCCACCGAGCACAGCACCACCCAGGCCCGGTAGTTGGGCAGCACCACGAAGCCCAGGTCCGTGGCCCCCTGGAGCGCGGAGGGGATCTGGTACGGCTGCCCGGACGACCCGAACCTCAGGCTGAACGCCCCCTGGGTGATCAGCGCCAGGCCGAACGTCAGCAGCAGGCCGTAGAGCGGATCTTCCCGGTACAGGCGCCGGAGCATGGACCGCTCGATGGCCACGCCCAGCAACCCCACCAGCAGTGGGGCCAACACCAGCGACGGCCAGTACCCAACGCCCGCGTGCTCCAGCAGCAACCACGCCGCGAACGCGCCGCACGTGTAGAGCGCGCCGTGGGCGAAATTGATGACGTTGAGCAGGCCGAAGATGATCGCCAGCCCCAGGCTGAGCAACGCGTAGAACGAGCCGTTGATCAGCCCCACCAGGAGCTGGCTGAACAGCGCCTGCATCTACTTCTTCACCAGCGGGCAGACGCTCTTGTCCAGCGGGAGGAACGCCTCCTCCGCGGAGATCTCCCGGACCAGCTTGTAGTAGTCCCACGGCGCCTTCGACTCCGCCGGCGCCTTCACTTCGTACAGGTACATCTTGTGGAGGTGGCGCCCGTCCATGCGGATGGAGCCCTTACCGAACACCGGGTCCTCCGACGGGAGCTCCCGCATCTTGGCCACGATGGCCGCGCCCGACCCGGCGGCGACCCCCAGCGCCTGCCGCGCCTTCAAGTAGTGCAGCACCGACGCGTACACGCCGCCCTGCACCATGGTGGGCTTGTGGTCCTTGACGCGCGGCGCGAACCGGCTGGCGAACGCCCGCGTCTGGTCGTCCCGGTCCCAGTAGTACGCGGTGGTGAGGTTCAGCCCCTGCGCCGTCTCCAGCCCCAGCGCGTGGATGTCGGTGATGAAGATCAGGAGCCCCGCCAGCTTCTGCCCTCCCTTGGTGATGCCGAACTCGTGCGCCGCCTTGACGGCGTTGATGATGTCGCCGCCCGCGTTCGCCAGGCCGATGATCTTCGCCTTGGACGACTGCGCCTGGAGCAGGAAGGACGAGAAGTCGGACGCGTTGAGCGGGTGCTTCACCGACCCCAGCACCTTGCCGCCGCTGGCGATCACCACCGCGGAGGTGTCGCGCTCCAGCGCCTGGCCGAACGCATAGTCCGCGGTAAGGAAGAACCAGGTGTCCCCGCCCGACTGCACCACCGCCTTCCCGGTGCCGTTGGCCAGCGCGTAGGTGTCGTAGGCCCAGTGGACGGTGTTGGGCGAGCACGCCTTCCCGGTCAGGTCGGTGGACCCGGGGCCGGAGGCGAGGAACACCTTGTCCTTCTGCTTCACCAGCTCGCTCACCGCCAGCGCGACGGAAGAGGTGGGCACGTCCACGATGACGTCCACCCCGTCCACGTCCATCCATTGGCGCGCCAGGTTGGAGCCGATGTCCGGCTTGTTCTGGTGGTCCGCGGAGACGACCTCGATAGGGAGGTCCCCCAGCTTCCCGCCGAAGTCCTCCACCGCCATCTTCGCCGCCTCCACCGAGCCGGGCCCGGCGAGGTCCGCGTACAGGCCGCTCATGTCGGTGAGCACGCCGATCTTCACCGACTTCGGCTTCTCCGCCGCGGCCACGGCCGTCCCCGCCGACGCAGCTCCCGCCTCCTCCTTCTTGCAGCCGGCGGCGCACACCGCGACCGCCAGCAGCAGCATCCCGACCCTGGTCTTCATCACTGTCTCCACTTCTAGACTCCGAGGTAACCGCGAACCCGTTCCATGCCTTGCGACTGCGAAAGCTCCGCGGCGGTGAGCTGGTCCACCACCTGCCCGCGCTCGACGACGTAGTGCCGGTCCGCCACCGCGGCGGCGAAGCGGAGGTTCTGCTCCACCAGGATGATGGTGAAACCGTCCCGCTTGAGCCGTTCGATGGTCTTGCGGATCTGCTCCACGATGACCGGGGCCAGGCCCTCGTTCGGCTCATCCAGGAGCAGGAAGCGCGCGCCGGTGCGGAGGATGCGGGCGATGGCCAGCATCTGCTGCTCGCCCCCGGAGAGCTTGGTCCCCGGGCTCTTGAGGCGCTCGCGCAGGTTCGGGAACAGCTCGAACAGCGCGTCCACCGTGAAGCCGCCGGGCTTCACCACCGGCGGGAGGGCCAGGTTCTCTTCCACGCTGAGCGACGCGAAGATGCCGCGCTCCTCCGGGCAGATGGCGATCCCCGCCCGCGCCACCACCTCCGGCGGCGACCCGGCCAGCTCCCTCCCCTCGAACCGCACGGACCCCTTCCGCTCCACCATCCCCATGATCGATTTCAAGGTGGTGGTCTTCCCCGCGCCGTTCCGCCCCAGCAGCGCCACCGTCTCCCCAGCGCGCACCTCCAGCGAGACGCCGTGGAGCACGTGCGATTCGCCGTACCAGGCGTGGAGGTCCTTCACCTCCAGCAGGGCCTCAGGCATCGCCCGTCCCCAGGTACGCGCGCATCACCTCCGGGTTGCCGGAGACGGCGGCGTAGTCGCCCTCCGCCAGCACCTCGCCGCGCGCGAGCACCGTGATGTGGTGGGAGAGGTTGGCCACCACGCTCAGGTTGTGCTCCACCATGAGCACCGTCCGCTCCTTCCCCAGCTTCTGGATGAGCGCGGCGATCCGGTCCACGTCCTCGTGGCCCATCCCGGCGGTGGGCTCGTCCAGGAGCATCAGCTCCGGGTCCAGCGCCACCGTGGTGGCCAGCTCCAGCGCCCGCTTGCGTCCATAGGACAGCTCGCCCGCCGGCGCGTCCGCGTGGTCCTGGAGGCCCACCATCTCCAGCAGCTCGCGCGCCCGCGGCTCCAGTGCCCCCAGCACCCGCCCGGAGCGCCAGAAGTCGAAGCTGTGCGGCCGCCGCAGCCGCTGGAGCGCCACCCGGACGTTCTCCAGCGCGGTCAGCCCGGCGAACACCGCGGAGATCTGGAACGAGCGCACCAGGCGCCGCCGGGAGATCTCCGCCGGCCGCGCGGAGGTGATGTCCTTCCCGTTGAAGAGGATCCGCCCGCGCGTCGGCTGGAGGAACTTCGTCAGCAGGTTGAAGCAGGTGGTCTTCCCCGCCCCGTTGGGCCCGATCAGCGCGTGGATGCTGCCGCGGCGGACGCGAAGGCGCACGCCGTTGACGGCGACGAACCCGAGGAACTCCTTGGTGAGCCCCTCCGTCTCGAGGATGTAGTCGCCCTCGGGCATGACGCGCCGGGCTTCTAGAAGAAGAAGAACGCGCTGCCCAGCAGGGACCAGTTCCAGGCGGTGGTGCCGTCCGCGTACGCGTCCCGGATGAGGCCCCAGTCCACCCCGAACCGCACCGCGGGCACCGGGTCGAACAGCGCGCCCGCCTCGTACAGCGAGGCCCGCCGCCGCCGTGCCGCCGCGGAGGTGGCGAACGCGTCCGTGTTGAGCATGTCCGTCTGGTAGTAGCCGGCCATCAGGCCGATCTTCCCCTCCAGCACGGGCAGGTAGTACTCGAGGGCGGCGAAGAACGTCTGGGTCTCGATGAGGTGCAGCGTCCCGCTCGCGTCGTAGGCCGCCAGGTTCCCGTCCACGCGCGCCTGGAACGCCGGGGAGACGCCCGTCACCGGGTCCGCCGGCAGGGCCGGGTTGGTGATGCCGGAGGCGAAGGCGGTGTACTGGTCGGCGACGCCCACGCCTCGCGCGAACTCGGCGGTGAGGGCGAGCGTGTTGCCGCGGTTGGCCGGGGTCCCCGGGATGATGGGGATGAAGGCGTCCACCGCGAAGGCGCCGCCGGTGGCCTCGTTGGTCGCGCTGGTCGCCACCTGCGCGGCGGTGAATTCCGGGATGCGGAAGGCGCGCACGTCGCCGGTGATGGCGATGCTCAGCGGCACCGCCTGGGTGGCGGTCAGGTACGAGGTGTGGACGCCCACCCACTTGTTGAGCGACAGCCGGACGCCGGCCTCGCCGTTGGGGATGCTCGAGTCACGCTGCACCGGGCGAAGCGCCGCCGCCGCCACGTCGACGTTGAGGAGGTCGGTCTTGAACGTCTTGGAGAGGCGTACCTGGGGCGACCGCCCATACAGCTCGCCGATGAGGCCCGGCCACTGCACCACCGCGGGGATGAACACCGGCTGCCAGCCCAGCAGGTTCCAGGTCTGGCCAATGAGGACGTCC
>DATBSS010000681.1:0-10017 GCA_036559665.1 Myxococcaceae bacterium | reverse complement strand
CGCGGCTGCAGCCCGGGTACCTGGACGCAGTGGCGACCAACCTGGTGCACGTGAACCAGTTCGGGCCGCGGTCGCTCCGGATGGCGCTGGAAACGGCGGGGTTCGGCGAGGTGGCGATCGAGATCGGCGCCCCCGAGCTCCCAGCCGGCCCATCCCTCCGGCGCCGGGCGGAGAACGCGGTCCGCGTCGCGGTGTGGCGCGCTGGGCAGATGCTCCCTCGCGGCATCGAGTCCCCACTGTCGCTGCACCTCCAGGCCTACGCGCGAGCGGTCTGAGCGGGTCGCTAGAAACCTGCAACAGAACAAGGCCCGCATAATGTGCCGCGCCCTGAGGAGCTCGCGCGAGGGCGCGAGGTGTTGCAGGTTTCTCGCAGGCCCACGCTGCGAGGGCCAGGCGCGTGCGCCTTACTTCACGACCGAGCGGTAGACCTCCAGCACGCCCGCCCCGAACCGCTCGCTCGAGTGCCGTTCCACCGCTCCCGCCCGAGCCGCCGCGCCGAGCGCGTCCCTCCGCCGCGGATCCGCCAGCAACCCGGAGATCGCCTGCGCCAGCGCGCCTGCGCTCACCTCCGGTAGACCCACCGCCTCCACCCCATCCGCGAACAGCTCCGCCGCTCCACCCTTCCGCGAGGCGATCAGCGGCCGCCCGCACGCCATGGCCTCCGCGATGGTGAGTCCGAACGGCTCCGGGCGCGTGCTGGCGTGCACCACCACGTCCAGCGCCCGGTACACCGCCTCCGTACGCTCCTGGAACGGCACGAACCCCACCCGCCCCTCCACCCCCAACCTCGCCGCCACTCCGCGCAGCTCCTCTAGCGAGAACTGCGACCCGCTCGTTCGGTACACCGGCCCCCCCACCACATAGAACCGGGCGTTCACCTGGCTCGCCGCCTGGAGGAAGACCTCCTGCCCCTTCCACCGCGCGTACGTCGCCACCATCCCCACCCGCGCCGTGCCAGGCGGCGCCTCCTCCATCCCCGCCAGCCGATCCAGCGCCGCCCCATCCCCGGGCCCCGGCGAGAACCGCTCCACGTCCACCCCGTTCGGCACCACCTCGCACCGCAGCCCCGGTAGCCAGCGCCGCGCGTCCTCCCCCACCGCCTTCGAGATACCGATCGCCACCGCCGCCGACCCGGCCGCCGCCCGAAGCGCGTGCCGCATCAACGGCCGATCGCCGATGAAGTCGTGCAGGTGCCACACCACCGGCACCCGTCCCCGCATCGGCGCCAGCAGCAGGTGCACCTTCAACCCATTCGAGTGCACCACGTCCGGCCGATGCGCCAGCACCCGCTCCCCCAGCACCCGCGAGAACCGCGCCGCCTCCACCCCCCTCGCCGCCGTGCCCAGGACCGTCCTCACCACCGACCCGACGCCCCCGCGTACCGGAGCGTCCCCCAGCGCCGCCAGGCGCTCCGGCATGAGCACCACCTCCACCTCCGCGCCCAGCGCCGCCGCCCGCTCCACCAGCGGCCCCTCCCCCAGCGCCAGCACGGAGAACCGCACCTCGGGCATCCGAGCGCGGGCCACCCGGAGCAGGTCCAGCAGCACCCGCTCCGCGCCGCCGATTCCCCCGACCGGATTCACCACCGCCACGCGCACCCGCCGGCTTCTAGCGCATGTCCGGCGCGTCTATACTCTCGAGCGGGACCCGGCCGGCTCCCGTCGCGTCCAGATGATCACCTTCTTCGTCGCCTTCCTCACGTCGCTCATCGTCGGCGCGGTGCTGACGCTCGTCGTGCGGAACCGCGCCCACGCCTACGGCTGGTTCGACCAGGCCAGGTCCAGCCGGAAGATCCACGCCCGCCCCATCCCCCGCCTGGGTGGCCTGGCCATCGTGGGCGGCTTCTTCGCCCCCTTGTGCGCCCTGATGCTGGTCGACTCCGGCGTGGGCACCGCCTTCTTCATGCAGGACAAGCTGGCGCTGGGCCTGTTCGCCGGCGGCATCGCCATCGCGCTCCTGGGCCTCTATGACGACTTCCGCGGCGCCGGCGCCCGCCTCAAGTTCACGGTGCAATTCGGGGTGGCGGCGGCGCTCTACGGCCTGGGCTTCCGGGTCCAGACGATCGCCAACCCCTTCGGCGACCCGGTAGCGCTGGGGTGGCTGGCCGCCCCCTTCACCGTGCTGTGGATTGTCGGCGTGGTGAACGCGATGAACCTGATCGACGGGCTGGACGGGCTCGCCGGCGGCGTCGCCTTCTTCGCCGTCCTCCCCAACTTCATCCTCGCCTTCGCCCGCTTCGACGTCGTCCTCTGCCTGATGATGGCGTCGCTGGGCGGGGCGGTCCTCGGCTTCCTCATCTTCAACTTCAACCCGGCGTCCATCTTCATGGGCGACACCGGGAGCATGTTCCTCGGCTTCGTCCTCGCCGCCGTCTCCCTCAAGACCTGCTCCAAGAGCGGCACCGCGGTGTCGATGCTGGTCCCCATCATCGCCCTCGGCCTGCCCATCATGGACACGCTGCTGGCGGTGGTCCGCCGAACCATCCTCCGGCGACCGCTCTTCAGCGCGGACAAGGAGCACATCCACCACCGGGTGATGAGCCGGATGCTGCTCAGCCACCGGCACGCGGTGCTGGCCCTCTACGGCCTGTGCTGCCTCTTCGCCCTCACCGCCCTGGGCCTCAGCTACGCCAACGGCGCCCAGACTGCGATGCTGCTCACCGCCATCGCCGTGGTGGTGATGATCCTGATGCGCAAGCTGGGCTACCTCAACCTGTCGCGCGCCGGCGAGGTGGGCGAGACGCGGCGGCGCAACCGCCAGCTCCGCTCGGTGGTCCGGGACGTGACCGAGGCGGTGGGGCGCGCCGGCACCCTGCCCGCCATCTGGGATGCGCTGCGAGGCCTGCCGGAGACGCTGGACGCCGCCCGGCTGGTGCTCCGCGTGGACCGCCCGCTCCAGGGAGGCACGGAGGCCGTCACCTTCGAATCGTCCCGCGCCGCCGGCAGCGCGCTCCCCTTCGAGATGACCCTGGAGTTGCGCGAGCACGAGGCGGTGCTGGGGCGGCTCACCCTCACCTGGTGCGACGGGCGCGGCGAGGTGGATCGCGACGAGGAGCTCGCGCTGGAGGTGCTGGCGGACGCGGTGGCGAAGGCGGTCGCCATCCTCCAGGCGCGGGACGCGGCTGACCCGGCGAAGGTCGTGACGCTCCGGTAGTGTCCTCCGCGCTGATCGACCTCCTCCGCCGCTGGCCCGAGCACCCCGAGGGGCTCCCGGTGGCCGCCGCGCTGGACCCGTCCGGCCTGGTCGCCGAGGCCGGCCGCCACGGCCTCTCCGGCCTGGTGCAGCACGCGCTGGAGCGGTCGGGCGCGCGGCTCCCGGAGGCGGTCGCGGAGCAGCTCCGGCGGGACGTGCTGGGGTTCCGGGCCGCGTCGGTGCGGGTGAAGCGGCTCCTGGGCCGGTCCCTGGACGCGCTCGCCGCGGCGGGCCTGGTCCCGGTGGTCCTCAAGGGCGTTCCCCTGGCGGAGCGCCTCTACGGCGACGCCGGCCACCGCGCCTCCACCGACGTCGACCTCTGGGTGCCCCCGGTGGATGCCCCCCGCGCGCAGCGGGCGCTGGAGTCGCTGGGCCTCCGCGCCGCGCCGCCCCACGAGCCGCACCACGTGCAGCTCACCAGCCCCGAAGGGATGGTGGAGCTCCACCAGTACCCCATCGCCCCCTTCGGCGAACGGCTCACCGGCGAGGCGCTCCGGGCACGCGCGACGGAGGCCGAGACGGGCGGGCGCCGCTACCTCCGCCTCTCGCCCGACGACGAGCTGCTCTACCTCGCCGTCCACGCCACCAACCATCTCCTCCAGCGCCTGGCCTGGGTCTACGACCTGAAACTGTTGGCCCGCGCCGAGCTGGAGCTGGACTGGGACCGCCTCCTCCGGACCGCCGCCGACACCGGCACCGCCGCGCTGGCCTTCTACGCCCTGGACGCCGCCGCGCGGCTCCTCGATGCCCCGGTGCCGGCCGCCATCCTCACCCTGCTCCGGCCCTCCCGCTGGCGGGCGGCCGCGGCGGAGCGGCTCTTCTCCGAGGAGCGCCTGGCCTCCGCCTATTACACCGGGAACCGGCGGGCGTGGATCGCCGCCAAGGTGCTCCTCGCCCCGCGCCCCTGGCCGCTGCTCGGGCTGGCGTGGCGGAGGCTGACCGGCGGGCGGTGAGCGGGTGGGCGTCCTTTCCGCGCCCACCTGGGTTAGACCTTCCGCCCCGGAGGTCACCGATGGCCGATGAGAGCGCCGAGAAGCGCCTGGCGAAACTGGAGGAGCGCCTCTCCAAGCTGGAGAAGGAGGGCGGCAAGGACCGCTGGGACAAGTTCCAGATCCTCGCCGCGCTGCTCATCCCGGCCGCGGTGGCCTTCGCCGGCTACCACTTCTCCAACGCTTTGGCGGACGCGCAGCGCCAGTCGGAGGACAGCCGCGCGCAGGCCTCGCAGGAGATCGCCGAGGCCAGCACGCGGGTGAGCCAGGCGGAGCTGATCGCCACCTTCATGAGGTCGCTCCTGAGCGAAAACCGGGCGGAGAAGGCGCTGGCCATCAAGGCGGTCATCCTCGCGCTCCCCGAGGAGGGGCCGCAGTTGGTGATGGCCATCCAGTCCAGCTCGCCGGACCCGGAGGTGAAGGTCGCTGCCCGGGTGGCGCTGGCGGAGCGGCGCGAGAAGCTGGTGCAGGATCTCCACGCGGCGGACGAACCGTCTCGCCGCCAGGCCGAGCACGCGCTGGTGGCGGGGTTCCGCCAGGACCCGGAGCTGGCGCAACAGATCGCCGTCGAGGCCGAGAAGCACCCTGAGGACCAGGAGGGCATCGTCAGCTCGGCGCAGGTGCTCAAGGCGGTCCCGCGCGACCGGCTCAAGCCGGAGATGGTGAGGCGGTTCGAGAAGGTCGCCGAGTCGCATGACGAGCGGGTCCGCTCGGCCGTCCAGCAGCTCAAGCTCCGTGCGGAGCCCGCGTCGCTCACCGCTCCTCCCACCGCCGCTCGAAACGAGTGAGCTTCCTCCGCCGCCTCAGCACGCGCGTCACCGCCGTCTTCGGCCGCCTCATCCGGCGGCGGACGAGCGGGGGCGGCCTCGCGCCGCTGGGGCCCGAATCGCCCACCACCGCCTATCCCCAGCCCGCGCTCCAACTCCGCCGCGTTCCTCCACAGAGCCCCGCGGCCCAGGAGGCCCAGGCCGCCGCGCAGGCCGCCACCGCGCCGGCGGACATCCCATTCGAGGTCCTGGGGAAGGCCGGATCGCCGCTGGCTACCCGGCCCATGCCGCGAGTGGTGGGCGACACGGCGCCGGACGAGGTGAGCACCGATCCGCGCGGGGACGCTCGGCACTTGCGGCCCACGGACAAGGTCCCGGTGCCCCCGTACGACCCGCTGGCGGAGACGGACGTCAAGCTCCAGCACGGCGCGGCCAGCGAGCTGTGGTTCAACCCGGGCGCCACCGCCCTGGCCACCGCGCTCTCCACCTCCGACGTGGCGCTCCAGCGGGCGATCGACCTTCTGGTGCGGGAGAAGATGGTGGTGTTCGACGTGGGCGCCGGCTACGGGCTGCTCTCGCTGGTGGCGGCGCGGCGGTGCCTGGACGGCCGGGTGATCGCCTTCGAGCCGTTGCCGGACTACGGCGCGCTCCTGGAACGCTCGGCCTCGAAGAACGGGATGCACCACGTGCAGCTGGAGCGCGTCGCGCTCGCCGACCGGGAAGGAGAAGCGCGCCTGCAGCTCTCCCGGCTCCCCGGCCACAGCCGGCTGGAGACCGCGGGCTTGCCGCCCGAGCCCGCCGGCTTCATGGCGGTCCAGGTGCGCACCGTGGACCAGGTGGTGGCGAAGAACGCGGTGCCGCCGCCGGACCTCCTGGTGGTGGACGTGGAGGGCGCGGAGGTATCCGTGCTCCGCGGCGCCGCCCATGTCCTCCGCGCGGCCCGGCCCATCGTGGTGCTCTCGCTCCACGGCACCGGCGCGGCCATCACCAAGCTGCTCGACTCGTACGGGCTGGAGGCGTATGCGCTGGGCGGCGGAGACCCGCGGCCGCCCTCGGTCTCGCATCGCTGGGCGGTGGGCTTTCCCCGCGAGCGGGTCCACCTCCAGACCTACGTCGGCCCGCTCACCCACCGCGCCATCGTCGAGCCGGACCGGGTGCGGTGAGCCCCAGGGCTACTTGCCCTGGGCAATGCGGGCGCCCCAGTAGAGCAGCCCGTTGAAGTCCACCAGGCCGATGCCGAGGACGAGCGCGGGCGAGGCGAAGTTGTCCACGCCGGCCGAGAGCCGGATCTTCCCACCCATCAGCCGCGCGCCCAGCTCCGCGCCCACGTGGAAGCTCGGGTTGAAGCCCGCGGGCCCGACGAGGCCGCCGCTCAGCCGGAGACCCAGGTCCGCCCCGGTAAACCAGACCTCGTGGTTGCGGAACAGCACCCCCGGCGTGGCGAAGACCCCGAAGGTCCCCGGGTTGAACTGCCAGTACCCGCCGATGGGGGCGATCAGCGCCCAGTCCGACACCAGCCCCAGCGTCGGCTCGAAGCTGACCTCGAGATGGTTCCAGCCGCCGGCGCCCAGGTTGAAGCCGGTGGAGGCCGCGTACCTTCCGGTCACCCGGTAGGGGATGAACCGCGCCGCCACCTTCCCGGGGGTCTGCAGGTTGTCGTCGGGGATGGATGACGGGTCCCACTCGAACCCCAGCATCTTGGAGGACTGCGACCCGAGCAGCACCACCTGGGCGGCGCTGAGCGCGCGGGTGGTGATCTGGTTGTTGTGCTCGGCCTCGATCTGCCGCTCGCGGGAGAGCGCGCTCATCATGGCGCGGTTGGTGAAGGCCTGCGGGTCGGCCAGCAGCTCCTGCTCCACGGTGGAGTAGCCCTCCAGCGCGTCCTTCCCCAGCAACTGCAGGAAGTGGGCGAAGTCGTTCTGGTGCTTGGTCGCCAGCTCCTTCGCGCCGGGCTTGTCCAGGGCCGCGGCCACCTCCTCGTCGTGCAGCCTGCTCACCGCGCCGACCAGCGCGCCGATGGCGGGGTTGGGCGGCGCGTTCAGGTCGAAGCCTTCACTCTTGCTCCAGGCCTCGGCCTCCTTCGCCAGGGCCTCCAGCTCCGGGCGCTCCTTGTTGGAACCGAGCGCCGCCCAGGTCCTGAACTCGCGGTCGAAGAGGGCGTGGAAGACGTAACGCGGCTCGGCGGAATGCGGGTCCGCCGTGTCCACGCGGGCGACGCCCAGGTCCGCGTACGCCGACTTGATCTGGTCGAACATGCAGCGCGGCTCGGTGCGGGCGCCGGGCTTGCCATGCTCCTGGTTGCAGACCCAGTTGGCGTAGTCGTAGGCGCCCTCGTACACGCCCACCTCGTAATCGAAGCGGCGGAAGGGCTCGGCCAGGAACGCGCCGAAGGCGTAGAGGTACTCGCCCACGATGGGGGTGAGGCGCCCGGCGATGAGCAGCTTCGGCTCCGGTTGCCCCGGCTTCTCGCGCCAGACGTAGCGCGCCACCGTCTGCAGCTCGTACTTGCCCGCCACCGCGTAGAAGTTCCCCGCCAGGCTCAGCACCTCGCTCAGGGACGGGTACACGGGGACGGGAGCGGCCGTGGGGGACGCCTCGTCCTCGCCCGGGGAGGAGATGTACCGGCGCCGATCCGGGTCGATGTAGAAGAACTGCCGGCGCTCGGTGGAGAGGCTGTCCGGCCGGGTCACCATCGCGTCCGTCAGCGAATACCCCAGGCCCAGCGGGACGTTGTCGAACGCGCCGCCGTCGATGAACCAGTCGTAGGTGAGCGATTCGTTCGCCACGCACTCGGCGGAGGCGGGCGTCGGCTTCTCCGTCACCCTGCAGTAGCGCAGCTTGCGCGGGCCGAAGGCGAGCGGGAACGCGCTCGAGGCCTCGGTGAGCGCCAGCACGTCGTCCACCGCCGCCTGGTTATCGGACTTCGGCACCTTGGGCAGGTGCAGGTACGTGCCCAGCGTGTGGTCGTCCTGGAAGGAGTGCTCGTAGTAGCCGAAGTGGCCCTGGCGGGTCTCCGCGCGCAGGGCGGTCACGTAGCGTTGGGTGGCGATGGTGAGCTCGCCCTGGTTCACCGAGTACGGCTGCGGCACGTAGTGCGGCGGCTCCTCCCGCTTCTGCGTGTCCTCAGGCGGCTGGCCGGTGACGTCCAGCAGCGTGGGGTGGAACTTGGTGGTGGTGATGCCGACCGCCAGCTTGCAGGCCGGGTCGTACTTCC
Source organism: Myxococcaceae bacterium (assembly GCA_036559665.1). Classification (GTDB taxonomy): domain Bacteria; phylum Myxococcota; class Myxococcia; order Myxococcales; family Myxococcaceae; genus DASRBA01. Next base: position 1,855 of record DATBSS010000681.1, on the reverse strand, counting down.
CCCGTTCGATGGCCTGGCGGAAGGTCTCCTCCACGCCGAGGAACGCGCGGCGGGTGAAGATGGCGTCGTCCGAGCGGTAGGCGGGGCCGCCGTCCTCGCAGTCCTTCCCGCCGGCCTGCGTGCAGTCGGCGCGGCACGCCTTCAGGCAAGCTTCCTCTCCGGTGCCGCCGCCCACGCGCGAGGCCCACCCGTCCTTCCCGTCCAGCTTCTGGTCGTGGCAGTACTGCACGCAGGTCCGGTCGCCGGCGAACAGCCCGTCCCAGCCCACCGGGATCCAGCTCGAGTAGAAGGGGCTCTTCAGCGGGGTCACGTCCTGGTCGTCGGAGCGGCACCACTCGATGGCGGTGATGAGCGCGTTGATGTTGCCGGCGGAGGCGCCGGTCACCGCCACCAGGCGGGGCGGGGGCAGGTCCATCAGCGCCTTGGGGTCGCGGGTGTGCAGCTTGATCAGCCGCACCACCGCCCAGTTCAGGCCGGCCTCGTAGTTGCCGAGGCTGATGCCTCCGCTGATGGTGAACTCCACCGGCGTGTAGCTGGAGGGCGGCGGCGGCTGGTCGGCGGCTGCGGCAGGGAGGGAGACGGCGAGGACGGCGGCGAGGGCGTGGCGCAGCGTCAAGGACGACCTCCGGAAGGGGGACCCGCCACTTCACGGTAGTCGGCCTCCCGGGGTGGGGACGAGGGGTTTTGCGGTTCGAGGGGTGCTAGAGCGGGACGCGCCGTGTCGCCTTCACTGCTGGAGACATTCCGGACGCTCGCCTCGTTCGACCCGCCGCGGAGGTCGCTGGCGGGCGCGCCGTGGGAGGACTACGCGGATTGGACGATCGCCCAGGGGCTGGCGCCGTTGGCCGCGTACAACCTGGAGTACCGGATGGCGGGTGGCGGCGCGCCGGAATGGGTGCGGGACCGGCTGCTGTCGGTGTACCAGGGCTCGCTCAACGACAACGTGATGAAGCTGGTGAACTTCAAGCGCGCCACCGGCGACGTGGAGGGCCAGCGGTGGGTGGTGATGGGCGGGGCGTCGTTCGCGGAGGCGCTCTACCCGCACGTGGCGTTCCGGCCGGTGCTGGAGATTCAACTCCTGGCGGCGCCCGAGTCGCTGGCGCCGCTCTTCAAGGCGCTCGGCCGGGCGGACTTCCGGCCGGACGCGCAGGCCATCGAGGAGGCGCATGGCGCGCACGTGCTCTCGGACGGGCGGACGCCGATCATCATCCACAACCGCATGCTGGGCCCTGGCCGCGCCGCCGCCGAGGAGGCGCTGATGCGGCGGCTGCTCCCGATGCGGGTGTACGGCCCGTCCGCGTTCCGGCTGGACCTGGAGGACGCCATCCTCGTGCTGTGCCTGGAGCACGCGCGCGAGGGGTACCAGCTTCCGCTCATCTTCTTCGTGGACCTGCGCGAGCTCTTGTTGGGCGCGCCGTCGCTGGGGGGGCCCTACTCGAGGGCACCGGACTTCGCGGCGCTGAGGGAACGGGCGAAGGAATGGCGGCTGGAGCGCGCGCTGTGGGCATCCGTGTCCGTGGCGGCCCGGCTCTTCCCGGAACTGGAGGCGGCGGCGGCACAGGCTCGCCCCTCCGGATTGCGCGGGGCCACGCGGAAGCTGCTGGAGCGGCTGGTGGTGGAGCCGGCCAGTGCGCTGGGGAAAATGCGGCTGACCCGCGGCGCGGACCGGCTGCGGCGGTTGCTGGTGGGCGGCCACGTCGCGGGCTAGCGTTTCTTTCCGCGAATCTCACCAAAGCACGGTGATCGGAGACAGGCATGCCCAAGGCATCGATGTATCTGGAACGCGATCTTTTGAATGTGTACGCGGAGCAAAATACCAAGTCCGACGTCGTCACGACGCTCATCTGGGGAGATG
>DATBSS010000680.1:0-24384 GCA_036559665.1 Myxococcaceae bacterium | reverse complement strand
TGCGGATGGCGGTCCCGGAGGCCCGGTTCATCGGGCTGTCGTCCTTCGACAAGGAGAAGTACTCCATCCCGGACAACGTCATCATCCGGATGCGGGACGAGGACAACTCGCGCGCCAAGCAGATGCTTGGGTACCCCTGGTTCCAGCGCAAGGAGTGGCAGCGGGAGATCACCCAGATGATCAAGACCGGGGTGAAGCTGGAGTTGGAGGCACTGTCGCGCCGCGGCATCTCCTTCATCACCGAGGAGTACCTGCCGAGGAAGCTGCGAGATCGCGACTGGCTGGCGTAGCCCCGCCCCGGCGACCGCCCGTCCCCCCTACGCCAGAAACCCGCAACACCTCGCTCACGGCCGGGCCCTCACCGCAGGCCCTCCGAGCGGACGTGTCAGCCCCGCATGCTTTCTGTTGCGCGTTTCTGGGCGTGGAGGCGGGGGCGGTGGGAGGCGGCGAGGCGGGAGGGGGTGGCGGATGGGGATCACGTTCACCGCGGCCGAGGCAGTCAGCGCGGGTCAGACGTACTGGCAGCTCTCCCGGGCAGTTCGGCACCGGCACCTCCACCGCGCCTGGCGCGGCGTCTACCTGACCAACCTCTCCGCCGGCTGGCTGGAGCAGCTCTCCGCCGCGGTGCACGCCTCCGGCGGCGTCATCTCCCACCGTGCTGCGGCGCGCTGGCACGGGCTCTGGGGCTTCGAGGAGGACGTGGTCGAGCTGACGCTCCCGCCGGGCCGGCGCTTCTTCCGGCCGGGCGTGCGCGCGCACCAGGCCTCCGTCGATGACCTCTCGCCCTCCGATCTACCGGTGACCTCCCTGGCCCGGACGCTCATCGACCTGGCCGGGACGGTCGACGAACTGGCGCTCGCCACCGCGCTGGAGAGCGCCTGGTGCCGGGATCGCCATCTGCTGGAGGAGTTGGAGCGCCGCCTCGACGTGAATTCGCGCGGGCGCCGCGGGGTGTGCCGCCTTCGCCGCCTGGTCCAGGACGCGCGCCGCCGCGGGCGTCCCCTGGAGAGCCCGCTGGAGGTGCGTTTCTGGCGCCTGCTCCACGACTGGAGGATCCCGCTCCCTCAAGCGGGCGTGCAGGTGAACGACGGAGGTCCCAAGGCGTTCCGGTTCGACTTCCTCTATCCGGACCACTCCCTGGCCATTGAAACCGATGGGTACGGGTGGCACCGCACACACGAGGTCTTCGTCTCCGACTGCAGGCGCCAGAGCCGCGCCGCCGCCCTCGGCTACCGGGTGATGCGGATCACCTGGGCCGATCTCGATGACCCGGAGACAGTCCGCGAGCGCCTGCTGGTGGCGCTGGGCGTCGTCCCCATCCGTCACACCACCTGCTGGGGTGCCAGGGTTCCATGGCCTACCTCATGGCCGGAGGCGCGCAGCGCCGCCACCGACCGCTCGAGATCCGTCTCCCGCACCAGCACCAGGTCGGTGTCGAAGGTCGAGAGGGCGAACACGCTCACACCCGCTGCCGCCAGTGGGGTGAGCAGCGCCAGCAAGACGCCCACCAGCGCGAAGTCCAGCGTCCCCTCCACGGCCAGCGCCCGGAACGGCCCCACGGAACGGACGCCCTCGGGCACCGCGCCCACTTCCGCCACCACCGAGAGCTCCGACGCGGTCCGGGTGATGCTGGTGAGCTCGCCTCCGGCCCAGGCCGGCGCCGGCGCCTCCGGAGGGAGCCTGCAGACCGCCATCCGCGCCGCGAGCACGTTCAGCCGCATGGGCGTACGCTCGCCGCCCTCCGGATGACGCGCAAGCTCCTCGCCGCCGCGCTGCTCTCCGCCGCCATGTTGGCCCAGGAGGTCGTGGCCGGCAGACTGCTGTCGGTCATCACCTGGTACTCGTTGGGGTACCTGGCGCTATCGCTGGGGCTGCTGGGGATGACCGCCGGGGCCTTGCTGGTGCACCTCAGGCCCGGGCTCGCGGCGCGCTCGGGCAGCGCCGCGGCGGGCGCGGCGCTGGCGGTGACCGCGGCCGCGCTCTGGCTGTCGCGGACCCACCTGGAGCTGGACCCGCCGCTGCGTGCCGCCGCCCAACTCGCGGCGGTGGCGGTGGCGATCGCCTTGCCATTTGCGGGAGCCGGCGCGGCGCTCACCGCGCTGCTCGCCGGGGCGGAGCGGCCGGGGTCGCTCTATGCCGCCGATCTCGCCGGCGCGGCTGCGGGCGCCGTGCTGGCCGGCCCGCTCGTCGCCGCGCTGGGGGCGCCGCGCGCCCTGGTGGCGACCGGGTTGGCGCTGGCGCTGGCGGCGGCGGCGCTGGGTGGCCGCCGGCTGGCCGCCTCGGCGCTGCCGGCGGCGATCGCGTTCGCCTGGCCGGGGGCGCTGGACCTCCACTGGGCCAAGGACCGCGCGCTCGACCACCCTCCACTCCTGGAGGGCTGGACCTCCTTCGCCTACGTCCGGGCCGAGGAGCACCGCGACCTTCCGCCGTTCTACTGGGCCGCGCTCGACGGGGCGCCGGAGTCCCCGGTGCGCCAGGCGTTCATCCGGATCGACGGGGAGGCGGGCACCGCCGCCTACGCCTTCTCGGACGCGCGCGACCTGGGATTCCTGGCCGACGACGTCACCTATGCGCCGTTCCTGGTCCGGCCGCCGGAGCGGGTGCTGGTGCTCGGCTCGGGGGCTGGGCGCGACCTCGCCGCCGCGCACCTGGCGGGCGCGCGCGCCATCCAGGGCGTGGAGATCAACGGCCTGCTGGTCCATTGGATGCGCGGTCCGCTGGGCGAGCTGGCCCCGGTGCTCCGCCTTCCCGGCATCTCGGTGGAGACGGACGACGGGCGGGCCTTCGCCGCCCGGACCCCGGAGACCTACGACCTGGTCCTCGCCTCCCTGGTGGACACCTGGGCCTCCACCGGCGCGGGGGCGCTGAGCCTCACCGAAAACTCCCTCTACACGGAGGAAGCGTGGGCGCTCTTTCTCCGCCGGCTCTCCGATCGCGGGGTGCTCGCCTTCTCCCGGTGGTTCGAACCGTCCCGGCCCGTGGAGATCGCGCGCCTCCTGGCGCTGGCATCGGCCGCGCTCCGCCGCGCCGGCGTGGTCGAGCCGCAGGCCCACGTGGTGGTGATTGTCCGGGACAAGGTGGCGGTGGTGCTGGCCTCGAAGTCCGCCTTCACTCCCGAGGAGCGAGACCGCCTCCGCGCCTTCTGTACCGCCCGTGGCGCGCGACTGGCGGACGAACCCTTGCTGTCGGAGGTGCTCGGGGCCGACCCGGCGGCGCTGGAGGCGCTCTCCGCCCGCGAGGGCGTGGACCTCCGCGCGCCCACCGACGACCGGCCGTTCTTCTTCCTCCAGGTCCCGCCCGCCGCGCTGCTCTCCGCCCCGGCGCGCGCGCGCTTCCTCTCCGGGGCGGGTCTCCTCCACGGGAACGTGCTGGCGCTGGTCGCGGTGGGCGTGGCCTTCGGCGTCTCGATGTTGCTGGCCGTAGTCGCGCTCCTCCTACCGCTCCTGGCGAACCTGGCCGCGCTGCGGTCCGTTCCCCGGCGCGCCGCGCTCCTGGGCTACTTCGCGCTGCTGGGGGCGGGCTTCATGCTCTTCGAGATCGCCTCCGCCGAGCGCCTCCACGCCATGCTCGGCACGCCCACCTGGGCGGTGGCGCTGGCGCTGGCGCCGCTCACGCTGGGGGCGGGCCTGGGGTCCGCCCTCTCCGAGTCCCGGCCCATCCGCCCCTGGCAGGCGGCGCTCCTCGGAGCGGCGTTGATCGCCCTCGCGTCGGCGACCGGCGGGGCGGTGGAGGCCGTCCTGGCGCTCCCCTTCGCGGCGCGGGTGGCCCTCACCACCTTCGCGTTGCTGCTGGCGGCCATCCCGCTGGGGATGCTGCTGCCCGCCGGGCTCCGGGCGGCGCGGGCGGAGGCCATCCCCTGGTGCTGGGGCGTCAGCGGACTGACCTCCGTCTGCGCGTCGGGTGGCGCGGTGCTCATCTCGGTGGTCTGGGGAATCTCCTGGGCGTTCCTGGCCGCCGCCGTGTCGTACGTCCTGGCGGCCGCGCTGGCACCCCGTTGACGAGCGGCCGCCCACAAGACAGTGATGGAGCCATGCCTTCGCTCTACGTGCGGCAGCTCCAGTTGGGGCCGATGGAGAACTTCGTGTACCTGGTGGGCGCGGAGGGCGCCGAGGAGGTGGCCGCCGTGGACCCGGCCTGGGACGTGGACGCCATCGCGCGCGCCGCGGCGGAGGACGGGAAGCGGATCGCCTGCGCGGTGGTCTCTCATTGCCACCACGACCACATGAATGGCCTGCCGGAGCTACTCCGCCGGATGGACGTGCCCGTGTACGCCCAGAAGAAGGAGCTGGAGTTCTCCGCGGACCTCCGCACGGTGGGCGACGCGATGAAGGGCGTGGACCCGGGCGAGGCCATCCAGATCGGCCCGCTCCAGGCGCAGTTGCTCCACACGCCCGGGCACACGCCGGGGTCGCACTGCTTGCTGGCGGGGGACGCGCTGCTCTCCGGGGACACCGTCTTCGTCAACGCGTGCGGGCGCTGCGACCTGCGCGGAGGCGACCCGGCGGAGATGTTCCGCAGCATCGACCAGGTGCTCAAGCGGCTGCCGCCGGAGACGCGCCTCTTCCCCGGCCACGACTACGGCGACGTGCCGGTCTCCAGCATCGCGCGCGAGCGCGAGCACAACCCGTACTTCCAGCACCACGACCTGGCTTCGTTCATCGCCTACCGGATGCGCCCGCGCCGGTAGCCGGGTGCTAGCGGGCGCGCGCCACGGCCAGCGGCCTCGGGTGCAGGCGCGGGGCCTGGAGCGCTCTCCAGAGGAAGACGCCGAGGATTGCCACCGAAGCCAGTGTCCAGAGGACCGCCCAGACGATCGCGGGCACGTAGGTAATCCCCGCCAGCAGCGCCGCGTCGCTGCGCGCCCGGGTGGCCCCGTCCCACAGGTCCGACCGGAGGTCGAACACCGCGTACAGCGCGCAGAAGGCGGCGAGGAAGAGGTTCACCACGTCCACCAGGTCCGCCGGGAGGAACCGGGCAGCCAGGCCCAGCGCCCCAGCCGTCCCCAGGCAGAACGCCACGGTGAACAGGTCCCGCCCGTAGAGGAATGCCATCACCACCAGCCAGGCGGCGGCGGCGCCCAGCATCCAGCGCCGCACCCGGTACCGGTAGGTCGACAGCAGCAGCACACCTCCTACCAGCGAGCTACCCACGTATCCGGCCGAGTAGACGACGATCGCCCCGAAGGCGCTGGGCGGGAGCCGGGAGAGGCACTGCCCGCCCTCGTTCCCGGAGACGGAGATGGAGTCCACCGTCCCCCCCACGAGCAGGCTGGCGACCGCGTGGCCGGACTCATGGATCATCACCACCAGCATCTTGAGCGGCCAGAGGACAGGCGAGTCCCAGAGCAACAGGCCCACCGCCAGGCACACCACCAGGATCCCCAGGCGCCGCACGTTGAGGGAGCTCATCCGCTGCTTGTTCTAACGCCTTTCCAGGCCCGCGCTTGCATGGGAGGCCATGGCGAATGAAAGTGGGCCCCGAGCCGATGGCTGACGCACCCCTGCCGCCGCTGCCGACCTTCGGACCCAACGAGAAGGTATGTGGGCACTGCAAGCTGTGGTCCCCCTACGAGGTGGACCACCGGGGCTGGGTGGGGCCCTGCCGGGTCCAGCCGCAGCGCGGCCTCTTTCCGGGCACCGCGCCCATCTGCGACGCCTTCGTCCGGCGGGGTGTCCCCACGCCGGAGAAGCGGGAGGAGGCGGCGGCCCGGCCGCGGCCGGTGCGGAGCGTGGCCCCGGTGGTGGTACGGCAGGGCGAAGAGCGGCCGGCGCCGCGGCCGGTGGCGGTCCCCGCCGCCCGGGCAGTCCCCAGGCGAGATCCGAACGAGGTGGTGGACCTCGGAGGTGAGTTGACGATGACGCGCGACGAGCTGATGGAGCTGTTCCGCGAGGCTTCCGGCGAGACGGCCGACCCACCGCCCATGGCGGCCAAGTGGGAGGGCGGGGTGGTGCAACTCCTCCCCGGCAACCGGGAGCTCCAGGGGAAGGAGCTTCCGGTGGACTCGCTCTTCCACAAGGTGGTGATGATCCGCGACCGCCTCCGCACCCTGGAGCAGAAGATCAACGGCCACCCCAAGCTGACGGACGCCGAGAAGGTGGAGATCCAGCATTACGTCACCCGCTGCTACGGCTCCCTCACCAGCTTCAACATCCTCTTCCGCGACAAGGACGACCAGTTCATCGGACAGAAGGGCGAGGACTGAGGAGCGCCCCGCGCTCCCGCGCTTCAGAGCTGCCCCCGGCGCCGCAGCACCTCCATCACCCGCTGGCGCCCCCGGTTGAGCGCGCTCTTCACGGTGCCCTCGGGGATGGCCAGCAGCCGCGCGATCTCCGGGTAGGACAGCCCGCGCACCTCGCGGAGCCAGAGCACCTGCTGGTGGCGCTCGCCCACCGTCTGCAAGGCCTCCTGGAAGCGGCGCTTGAGCTCCCGCCCCCCGGCGAGCTGCTCCGGGTTGAGCGGGGCGTCGCCCTCGCTGCGCAGCCGGGCCCGCCGCCGGTTGGCGCGCAGGGAGTTGATGCTGGAGTTGACCATCACCCGGAAGAGCCAGGTGGAGTAGGCGGCCTTGCCGTCGAACCGGGCCGGCGCCACGTAGAGGCGGAGGAAGACCTCCTGGACCACGTCCTCCGCCTCGTCCGCGTCGTGCAGGATGCGCCGCGCGATGGCCAGCGCCCGCGCGCGGTGGCGCTGGTAGAGATGGGACACCTGGGCGGAAGGTAGGACAGCGGTATCCATCGGTCGTTTCCCTCGTAGGAGGGTGAACGACCGGCGCGCCCGGAGGATCTACTGCGGCTGGGTGGCCGCGGTGCCCCCTGCGCCCCCCACGCCTGCGGAGCCCAGGATCCCACCCAGCAGATCCAGCGGGGTCTCGGTGAGGATGAGCGTGCCAGACGTGAAGTGGCCGCAACCCAGCGTCCGCAGGGGGTTACAGAGCAACCCGGCGAGGATGTTGCGGTTCAGGAGGTTGGTGCACCTCGCGCCGCCGGGGTTCCATTCCCCCTCGGCGATCCAGCCATCGGCGGCGTCCGACTGGACGCCGATCTGGTCGTAGGCGTCGATGATGCGCCCGGTGGTGGTGTACGAGGCGCCGTTCCCGCAGTAATCGGCCCGGACTGCTCGGGTGCACGCCTGGTGGTGGTTGGCCAGGGAGACGCCGCCGACCGCCTTCCACGGCTTGTACCCGAGGTACACGCACTTGGCGACGGCCGACCCGATGCAGCCCACCGTGAACACGGAGGGGTCGTCGATCTTGTCACCGCCGGTGGCGGTGCCCTGGGAGTAGTCCCAGCGGCCCAGGACCGGGACGGCGGTCGCGCCCGAGGCGCAGACCGGGTGCCAGTTGCCGGACGCGTCCTGGGACGAGAACCCGTACTCCCAGACGTCCGCGTTCGTCCCGGTGCCCTGGAGCGCGCTGTCGATCCGGATCGGCACCGCGCCGCCGCCCAGGGTGGTCCCGGTGAAGCGCGCGCCGCTGAAGTCGGCGGCCTGCGTGGCGACGCCGCTGGCGGTGCCGCTGAAGGCGGTGCCGGTGAGCGAGGCGGATCCATCCAGGGCCTGGCCGCTCGCGAGGGTCACTCCGGAAAGGCTGACCGACGCCAGCGTTCCCGAGAGCAGAGGGCCGTTGTGGCAGTGGCCGTACGACGAGATGGGCGACCCTCCCGTCAAGGCGTCTCCCTGGCAGCTGTCGGTCCTGAGGGGGCCCGCGGCGGGTACCACGGCCGTGCCGTTGAGGGAGAGGCCTCCCTCGCTCACCCGTTCGACCGGCGTCGATTCGACGGGTGGCGGGCTTTCGGTTCCGCAACCGGCGAAGAGGAGCAGCGTGGCGGCAAGCGGCAAGCGGGGCATGTTCATGGACGACTCCCTGAGGGTAGAGGGTTGGAAACGGACGCGCAGAGGCGGAGCCCCAGCGTCGGATCCCGGTAGGTGGGCTCGGGTTCGTTGCGGTTCTCGACGCGCTCGGCGGTGCTGTACTCGTAGTAGTCGCCGCCTCGATTGACGGGCTCGGACCGCTCGGCCGAGGTGACGGTCCACTCCATGACGTTCCCGGCCATGTCGTCGATCCCGAAGGGGCTCCGCGACGCCGGGTGGGAGCCGACCACGTCCGGCCCGAAGCCGTCCGGCTTCTTGCCGTAGGTCTGATCGTAGTTGGTGTCGTCCGGTAGGAGCCGATCGCCGTGGGGGAACTTCCGGTCGTCCGCCCCGCGGGCGGCGCGCTCCCACTCGCGCTCGGTGCACAGCCGCGCGCCGGGCACCCGGCCCGTCTGGTCGAGCCAGCGCGCGTAGGCCTGCGCGTCCTCGAACGAGATCCCGGCCACCGGGAACTGGAGCCAGTCCTGGCTCACCCGGCGGTCGCGCCCCGGGTAGGTGAGGGGCTCTCCCTCCCTGGCCCGGTGGATGGTGCCGCTCACCCGGAGCTCGAACACCCACTTCTCCGCGGGGCTCGCGGGAGGCACCAGGCTCAGGGTGCCGAACATCGAGGAGGCCGTCACTCGCGGAAGCCGCCGCTGGAGCTCCGCGGGCGGGAGCGCCTCCAGGAATTCGCGCCACTGCGCGTAGGTCGTCTCCCACCGGGCGATGAAGTACGGCCCGGTCTCCGCGGTGTGGATGGGAGCGGTCTGCATGAACTGGCGCACGCTGTCTTCATCTCCGCTTCCGAACAGGAACCGCCCGGCCGGGATGTAGACGAATCCGGGCCGCACCGGGAGATCTTCCGGGAGGGTCACCGCGCGTGTCTCGCCGCGCCGCAGCAGGAGCGGATAGGAGATCTTCCCCACCTGCAGCAGGTAGGAGCCGGGCGGGAACGTCAGCGTCGCCGGGACCACCCCCGAGACCTGGAGCTGGCGGGTCTCGAAGCTCCCGTCCTTCCGGCGCTCGTACTGCGCGGCGGTGATGGCGGCCCCGCGCGGTTCGGAGATCTCCACCGTCGCAGGCCGCGTCCAGGTGCGCTCCAGCGCGCCGCCCGGGTCGTTGATGCGCATCTGCTCGACGAAGAAGTCGCGGAGCTCCGCGTGGTGCGCGTCCTCCGCCAGCAGCGCCCGCTCGAGGAAGATCTGCCCCAGCTCCCGGCGCAAGCTGTCCCGACCACCGCTGATGGCGATCGCCGACTCCATGGCGACGGCCGCTTCGCTGTAGTCCCCGTCCGCCTCGCGCTCGGTGGCGCGCACGCCCAGCCACGCCTGTTCGGCGCCATCGCTCCCTTCGTCGAACAGCCGGTAGGCCTCGCTCCGCTGCTTCGCCAGCGCCTCCACCCGCGCGCGCGCTTGCACCAGCGCCGCCTGGCTCCGCTCCCGTTGCTCGTCGACGGCGCGCTCCTTCTGCCGCGAGAGGACCGCCTGCACCACCACGCCCGACACGGCCAGCAGCAACACCCCCGCGACCGCCGCCGCCCGGTATCGCTGCCGCCGCCTCCACACCGCCCGCCGCGACGTCTCCAGGAACTCCAGCTCTCCCGGCGTCAGCCCCTCCGCCTTGACGTCCGACGCCTCCTCCAGCGACCCGGCGCCCCACAGCAGCTCCCGGTCCCGCCCCCGCCGTTCCCACTCCACCGCCGCGAGCGACAGCCGTTCCCGCGCGGCCTTCGTCTCCGCCTCCTCGCCCAGCCACCCCGCCAGGGTGGCGCACCCGGTGAGGATCGCCTCGTGCGCCACCTCGTACGTGGCCGAGCCCTCCGCCTCGCGCACCACCACCAGCCGCCCGCGCACCAGCGCCTCCAGCGCGGCCTTCGCCGATGGGTGGACCGCCAGCAGCTCCGCCTCCGACCGCCGCGCGCGCGTGCCCGACGCGGTGACCAGGCGCAGCAGCACCGCCCGCGCCGCCGCCCGCTGTTCCGGCAAGAGCGCGCGAAGCACCGACTCGGCGTGCCGCGCCAGCGCGCCGCCCACGCCGCCGATCGCCGCCACGCTCCGCTCGGTGATCACCTGGGTGGCGGTGTTCCGGGCCTCCCACAGCTCCGCCAGCGCGAACTGGAGCAGCGGCAGGCCGCCCTCGGCGCGCTCGGCGGACGCCACCAGGTCGTTCACCAGCGCCTCGGACTCGAAGCGGACGCCCTTCATCCGCGCCGGGGCCTGCACCGCCTCGCGCAGCTCCTCCACCGTGAGCGCTCGCACCAGGAACACCGCGCGCGGCAGGTGCGCGCCCAGGCCCGGCAGCGCCGCCAGGCGGGTGAGGAAGTCCGACCGGGTGCTGCCCAGGAGCTTGAGCCCGCCCACGCCCGCGGCGAACTGCTCCAGCGTCAGGGCCACCTGCGCCGCCTCCTCCGGCGCGCTCAGCGTGACCAGCTCCTCCATCTGGTCGATGTAGAGCAGCACGCCCCGGTCCGGGGGCAGCGCCCCGCGCACCCTCCGCACGAAGGCCTGCGCCTCCTCCCGGACCAGCCGCTCCAGAACCACCTCGGAGACGCCCACCAGCGCGGGCGCGAGCGCCGCCGCCAGCGCCTCCGAAGGCCGCCGGCCCGGCACCATCCTCGCCACCTGCCAGCTCCGCCGGTCCACCAGCTGCCCCTCGGCCACCGCCGGGAGGACGCCCGCCAGGCACAGCGACGACTTCCCCACGCCCGAGTCGCCGGTGAGCGCCAGGAACGGTTCGCCCCGGAGCCGGTCCAGCACCGCCTGCACCGCCTGCCGCCGGCCGAAGAAGAGCGCGCGGTGCTCGGCCTCGAAGGCCTGCAGGCCGCGGTAGGGGTTGCCCTCCGGCAGCGGTCCCCTGGGCCCCCGCGCGTCCAGCACCTCCAGCGCGTCCAGTACCTCGTCCGCGGCGGCGAACCGCTCGGCGGGGTCCCGCCGCAGGCAGCGATCGACGATGGCCGCGAAGGCCGGCTGGACCGAGGGGGCCGTCTTCGCCAGCGGCGGTAGGTCCGCGCGCTGCACGGCCAGGGCGATGGGCGCGCCCGTCGGCAGGTCGTGGGCCGGCGGGTGCCCACTGCACAGCTCGTAGAGCGTCGCCCCCAGCGAGTACAGGTCGGAGCGGACGGTGGCGGACTCGCCGCGCCACACCTCGGGCGCCATGTAATACGGCGTCCCCACCACGATGCCGGCGACGCTCATGCCGCCGTTCACCGGGACGGGCAGGGGCGTCAGCCCCGGGTCCGAGCGCGGCACCGGCACCTCCGGGCCCAGCAGCTTGGCCAACCCGAAGTCCACCAGCTTCACGTCGCCGGATTCGGTGAGGATGGCATTGGCCGGCTTGAGGTCGCGGTGCAGCACGCCGCACCGGTGCGCCGCCGACAACCCGCGGGCCAGGTCCAGCGCGTAGGAGAGCGCGGTGTACCAGTCCAGCGGCTTCGGCAGGTGGTCCAGCGAACGCCCGCGGGCGTACTCGGAGACGAGATACGAGTGCTCCTCCAGCTTCCCCACCCGGTACAGCGTGACCACGTTCGGGTGCTGGATCCGCGCCGCCGCCCGCGCCTCCAGCAGGAACTGCCGCAGCGACTCCTGGTCCAGCGCCTTGATGAACTTCACCGACACCGCGCGGTCGAGGAGCTGGTCGTGCGCCAGGTACACCTCGCCGCTGGCGCCGCTGCCCAGCTTGCGCACCAGCCGGTAGTCATCGAAGGAGCCGGGAGGGTTCCAGCCCCTTTGGCCAAAACTGCTGCTCGCCTCCACGATGTCCTCGCTGGGGAAAGCCGAGCGCGCAGCCTAGGACGCCGAACAACCGAGGCGCCAGCCGCCGGGTCGCCTCCAAGGCAGAGCCGGAGCTCCGGTGTGCGCCGCCTTACTCCGCGTCGTCCTCTTTGTTCGTCAGTCCCCAGTCCTTGAGGCGCTTGAACAGGGTGGACCGGGCCACGCCCAGCTCCTTCGCCACGCGCTCGCGGTTGTTGTTCCAGCGGCGCAGGGCGTTCTCGACGATCTGCCGCTCCACCTTCTCCAGCATCTGCTCCAGCGTCATCCCCGGCGGGATCTCGGGCACGGGGAGGCCGGTGTCCGCGTTCATCTCCTGGTCGAAGCTGATGTCGCCGGCGTCGATCATCGGCCCCTTGCGCAACAGCAGCGCGCGGTGGACCACGTTGCGCAGCTCGCGGATGTTGCCCGGCCAGCGGTGGCCCTGCAGCCGCTCCACCGCCGCCTGGGTGAGCTTGACGTGCTGCCCGCGCGGGCTGAAGGCGCGGATGAAGTGCTCCGCCAGGGAGACCAGGTCGCCCTTGCGGTTGCGCAGCGGCGGGAGGTGCAGGGGGATGACGCAGAGCCGGTAGTAGAGGTCCTCGCGGAACCGGCCCTCGCGGGAGAGCGCCAAAAGATCCCGGTTGGTGGCGGCCACCACCCGCACGTCCACGGTCATCGGCCGGGGAGCGCCCACCCGCTTGATCTCCCCCGACTCCAGCGCGCGCAGCAGCTTGGCCTGCAGCTCCAAAGGCAGCTCGCCGATCTCGTCCAGGAACAGCGTGCCGCCGTCCGCCTCCTCGAAGGCGCCCTTGCGCGCGTTGAGCGCGCCGGTGAAGGCGCCCTTCTCGTGGCCGAACAGCTCGCTCTCGATCAGCTCCTTGCTGATCGCCGCGCAGTTGACCGGGATGAACGGCCGCTCCAGGCGGGTGGAGCGCTGGTGGACGGCGCGGGCCACCAGCTCCTTGCCGGTGCCGGACTCGCCGAAGATTGCCACTGCGGCGGAGGAGGGCGCCACCCGTTCGATCAGCTCCGCCAGCTGCCGCACCGACGGGTCGGAGCCGATGATCCCCTGGAACGACTGCTCCTTCCGCGCGGCGCTGAGCGGCTCCAGCAGCAGCTCCGTGTCGCCCAGGCGGATGGAGGTGAACAGCGGGACCTCCGCCTCGAAGACGCGCACGTTCCCCACGTACGTCCCGTTGGTGGAGCCGCTGTCCACCACCCGGAACAGGCCGTCCTTCCGGGTCAGCTTGAGGTGCCGGCCGGAGATGAAGCGGTGCGGGAGCACCAGGTCGTTGGCCGCGTCGCTGCCCACCGTCACCGTCTCCGAGGCGATCTTCTCCAGCGTCTCCGTGTGCCCCTGCCGGACGCGGATCTGCGCCGGCTGCCAGCGCGCCTGCGCCGAGTCCTTCGGCTGGGTCTCGGTCTTGGTCACGCCCGCCTCGGTGGCGGCCTCCGCCTCGCCTGAGGCGCGCTCGCGGTAGATGGCCCGCCACTGCCCGAGCGCGATGTCCGCGCCGTCCGAGAGCACCGCCTGCTTCGTCGGCACCCCCGCCAGCAGCGTCCCCTTCCCGGAGAGGTCCTCCATCGACACCTGCCGGCCGTCCCAGCTCAGCGCCACCTGGCTGCGCGAGACCGCCGGATCCGGGATCACCACGTCGCTGCGGTCTCCGCGGCCCACCACCGTGCGGGGGCGCTCGAGCGCGAAGCGCAGCACCTCCTCGCCGCGACGAAAGAAGACCAGCTCCGGCATCGCCCCCTCCCGAACGTCGAGGCCGCGGCGATAGCACGCGCTGTCAATACCGCCAATGTCAGTGATCGTTACGGAAGTGCGACAGACGTCTACATTGGGGCCTACGAGAATCCAGCGCGCGGCGGGCTCGCCTGGGGTCGTCGCGCGTTCGCGAGGAATTTCGGGACCATGGACGGCATCGGGCAAGGGATGACGGGTGGCGCGGCCGCGGCTTCGGTCTCCGCGCCTGGCGCCGCGTTGGGCCCGATGATAGCGGCCCGCGCCAGGGAGCTGCTGGCGGACCGCTCGGCCAGCCGGGACGAGGTCGCCTCGCAGGAGGAGGCCGACCTGGAGGAGCACCTCGCCTCGTTCGCCCGGCTCGCGCGCGCGGCGTAGGCGAGGCGCCCGCTACCGCGGGAAGCCGCCGAACTTCGGGTTCCCCAGGTAGCCGGTGATGTTCCCGGCCCGGAACGTGGGGTCGGCCTGGTCCGGCGGCAGCACCGAGAGCGCGCTGGCCACCAGCCCCAGCCGCTTGTTGAGCTCCGGCTCCGTCTTGATCCGGAGCTTGAGGTTGAGCTCGGTGAAGTCGATCCGGCGCCCCAGGGTGACGGTGCCGTCGAGTTGGGCCTGCAGGTCCTCGCTCTTGAGGCTCATCTTCTCGATCTTCCCCGCGCCCTTGTCGAACCTGATCCGCCCCTCCAGGTCGCCCAGCGACACCCGCGGCAGGTCCAGCGGCGTCATCTGCCCGTACAGCGGGACCTGCATGGTGCCGCCCTTGACCTGCAGCTTGGCGCCGGTGACCGAGATGCTCCCGCTGGCATGGGCGATGTCGAAGCCGCCGGTGGCGGCGGCGGCCGGCCCCTCCGCGCGCGGGATGCTGAAGGAGGCGTCCCCCTCCACCTTCCCGGCCGCGTCCACGCCGGTGGACGCCTTCAGCATCGGGTCGGAGGCGTCCAGGCCGTCCAGGGACGCGCTCACCCGGAGGTCGCCCAAAAGCCCCACCGATCCGCTGACGGTGCCGCCCAGCGCCTTCGCCCGGACCGCCAGGCCCGGCGGGAACAGCGCCGGCCGCGCGGAGACGGACGGGATGGTGAGCTGGAACGGCGGCGCGGCGTTCGGCGACCCCGCCGCGGCGTCCGCCACCGGCGCGGTGGAGACCGCCGGCTTGAGCTGCACGTCCCGCGCGGTGACGCCGAACAGGCCCGGCCCCAGCGAGCCGATGGAGACGTTCAAGCCGTTGGCGGCGGCCTCGGCGGTCAACCGGTCCCGCACCGCCTGGTACGGGAAGGTGACGTAGAGCCAGAACACGAAGGCGGCGGCCGCGAAGGCGGCGTACCCGGCGGTGACCCTCCAGCGGGCGGCGGAGAACCGGGCGAACAACTGCGAGAGGCGGCTTTCGGGCGGCATGGCGGAACCAGGGTTCAGGGCTTGAGCCGGTAGGCGGCGATGGTGGCCCAGGCGGTGAGCGTCTGGTTGTCGGGCCGGGGCTCCAGGCGGAGGAACTTCACCTTCACCACCCCCGGGCCCTCCTCCACCGAGTTGAGGAAGTCGTGCAGGCTGCGCAGCGAGATGTCCGTCAGGGTCAGCTCCACGGACGACTCCAGGATCCGCCCGTCGCCGAGCGGGATCTCGCCCTTGGGGTTCATGGCGGGGATCTTCATCCCGGCCTTCTCGCCCTTCTCCTCGATGAAGCTGATCAGCGAGACGCTGTTGGAGGAGAGCTGCCGCTCCACCTCCTGCCGGGAGCGGTCCGCGTCGGCGTAGCTGGCCGCCAGCGCCTCCGCCTGCTCCAGCTTCCGCAGCTTCGTCTCGGTGCGGGCCTGGTAGCGGTTGGCGCTGGCGGAGAACGAGAAGAGGATGAGGAAGATGATGAAGGCGCCCAGCGTGGCGCCCGCCACCGAGACGAGCACGCGCTCGCGCTCGGTGAGCCGGAGGAACCAGGACTGCGCGTCGATCCAGAGTTGCTTGAGCCGTTGTTCCATTGCCGTCACCTCACCCGGCCTGCTCGGCGGGGCACTCCACCTGGATCTCCAGGCGGAAGAGGACCTTGCTCCCGTCCTTGGTCTTCTCCAGCTTCCCCTGCTTGACGTCGTGGAAGCAGCGGAAGCTCTTGAACGCGTTGGTCAGCAGATCCACGTCCCTGGTGCTCTCCGTCTGCCCGCGCAGCGAGACCCGCTCCAGGTCCACCACCATCTGGTCGAAGGTGACCGGGAACGGCTTGCCGCCCTCGCCCTTGGGCAGCCGATTGGTGAGCTCCGCCAGGAGGTCCACCGCCGAGTAGCGGGGCAGCGCGGCGGCCGGGCTCTCCTGGCCCTTGAGGAGGCTGATCGCCACGTCGTAGTCCTTCTCGCAGCGGTGCAGCACCCGTTCGGTGACGTTGCAGAGCGCCACGTCCACCTGCCGCTCGCGCCGCGCCATGACC
This sequence comes from Myxococcaceae bacterium, assembly GCA_036559665.1. Taxonomy (GTDB): domain Bacteria; phylum Myxococcota; class Myxococcia; order Myxococcales; family Myxococcaceae; genus DASRBA01. The sequence goes on along the minus strand of DATBSS010000680.1, from coordinate 8,639 downwards.
GAGGTCCGCACCACCCCCGCGGCGATGGCCAGCACCAGGAGCGTCGCCGCGTAGGACGCCAGGAGCCCCAGCCGGTCGCGCAGGTAGTCGAAGTGGCCCTTGAAGGCGAACTCGCCGCGCCGGAGGTTGAAGCGGGGCGCGCGCGCCGCCACCGCCGCCGGGGCCCGCGCCGCCAGCGCGTACGCCTGCGAGGCCACCGGGCGGGAGGCCTCCGGGATGCCGGGCCCGGCGTCCTGCGGCAGCGCCAGCACCCGCACCGGCAGCCCCAGGTCCGCCGTCCAGCGCTCCTCCAGGCCGGCCAGCCGCGCCGTGCCGCCGCACAGGTACACGGCCGCCACCTTGCGCCGGCTGCGCGCCGAGTAGGACTTGAAGGTGGAGCGCAGCTCGCGCACCACCGGCACCAGCGCGCGCACCAAGGCGCCGCCGGCGCGCTCCAGCTCCGGGGGCAGCGAATCGCCCACCGCGCCGCGCTCCTCCTTCCAGGCTGCGGCCTCCGGGAGCGGCAGCTGCAACTCGGCCGCCAGCGCGCGGGTGAGGTCCCGCCCGCCGCCCGGGAAGGTGCGCCCCAGCTCCACGCCCGTGCCGGGCCGGCCAATGGCCAACGTGGTGCGCTCGTGGCCCACGTCCACCACCGCCACCGCCTCGTCCTCGCCGAGCTGCTCGGCGGAGAGCGGCGGCTGGAGGAACAGCCCCTGGTAGGCGACCGCGGGGTGGGTCACCACGCGCGGGTCCAGGCCCAGCTCGGAGAGCAGCGCCAGGAGCTGCTTCAGCTCGTCCTTGCGCACCACGCCCACCAAAAGGTCGCTCTTCTTGTCCCGCTGCGAGGCCACCTGGTAGTCGAAGACCGCCTCCGACAGGTCGAAGGGGAGCTGCGACTCCACCTCGAAGCCGATGGTGGCCTCGATGCGCTTGGGGTCCACGAAGGGGAGCTGGAGCTGGTGGGTGGCCACGGAGGGGCCGGGGAGCGAGACCAGCACCTGTTCGGCGTGCAGCGCCGGGTTGGCCAGCAGCTCCTTGAGCGCCGCCTTCAGGCTCTCCGCGCGTTCGCCCTCCGGGCGGCGCACCTCTGCGTAGGCGCGGACCTGGCTCCCGCGCAGCGCGGCCTCGTGGACCACGCCCTTGACGCTCCAACTGCCCAGGTCCAGGCCGAGGATGCGGGCCATCAGTCTTCCCTCCAGTACACGAGCTTCCCCAGCTGATCGTCGAGGCGGATCACCGCGGTGATCGTCTTCTGCACGTTCCCCGCCTCGCCCACCACGCTCACCCGGTACGTCTCGCTCTTGTCCGAGACGACCTTGTTGCCGGAGGTGCCGCTGGTGATGCTGCTGTTCACCGCCACGCCCGCCGACTGGACGACGTTGACGAAGTCCGCCACCGAGAAGCCCACGAAGCTGAACATCCGCGCGGCGCGGATCTGCTTGATCAGCGTGCTGATGAAGAGCGGGTCCCTCAGGCGCGGGTCCGGGCGCGCCGGGTCCGCCACGCTGAGGATGTCCATGTAGAGCAGCATCGGGTCGTCGGTGTTCACGTTCGGCTTCGCGTCCGGCTTGGGGTACACGGTGAGCCGGTCCTTGAAGGCGGCCATGAACTGGTCGCTCACCCCGTGGACCATGTACAGCTCGTCCAGCGAGTCGAAGCGCGCGTTCTTGGCGGGGTAGCGCGGGGTGTACTTGTCGTAGTGGTAGTTCTCGTCCGAGAAGCCCTTGAGGAACGGGTCCGGGCTCTGGCCGGTGAGGTTGAGCGCGGACTGGACCTCGTCCTCGTCGATCCAGTCCTTCACCGCGATGATGACCTCCTGCGGCGTCGCCTTCACGCCGTTGGCGTCCTCGTGGTCGAAGAGGAACTCGAAGCGCTTGTCGCCGAACAGGTCTATCAGCCGCCCCACCAGGGGCCCGGCGGTGAGCGCGCCGGAGTCCACCGTCATGAGGTTCAGCTTCTCCTCCTCGTCGGTGATGGTGGTGTTGAAGCAGCCCTCGAAGCCGCCGAAGGACACCTTCTGCTGCGCGCGGGCCACGTCCGGGAACTCCTCGTCGAACTCCAGCTTGCGCGACGGTGCCCGGCTCCGGGCGCCCCCGCCCGGGGAGTCGTCGTCCTGGGACTTCACCATCCCGCGCAGCATGTGGCAGTCCACCTTGGCCAGCCGCCAGATCTGGAGGTTCATGGTGGACGGCTGGGCGCCCTGGGGCGCGCCGCCGCCCTGGCCGCCCGCGACCGCGCCGAGGATGGCGCCCAGGTTGGGGATGGGCGTGCTGTTGAGCTGCTTCTGGAACTTCAGCAGCAGGCGGGACAGCCCCAGCCCGCTCCGCGCCAGGTAGTACGCCTGCAGCGAGTCGCGCTGGTTGGCGGCCAGCTCCAGGTCCACCCGCGAGTTGAAGGCGAACTCGGTGGCCACCACGGTGAGGATGGCGATGGAGATGATGGCGATCAGCATCGCCACCCCGCGCTGATCTTTTTTCCGCCGGGCGCTCACTGGAACCTCGGCAGCTCGGTGTTGAGCATGATGCGGGTCTGGGTGGTGTAACGCGTCTCCTTGCCGTTCTCGTCCAGCGCGGTGATGACGATCTTCACCCGCGAGGGGAGGAAGGACTTCTTCTCCAGCCGCCGGGTGTCCCACTCGTCCGTCCACTCCTTGCGGTCCGAGTCCCAGTAGGAGAACTCCACCTTCTTCACGCCCTCGTACAGCGCGTCCTTGGTGCCGCCCCGGTCCATGTGCTCGCCCAGAACCGGGTTCTCGCGGCGCACCAGGTCCATGCGCCCGCGCGCCTCGCGGTCGGTGGAGCTCTCCACCGTGTACTCCACCACCGCCTGGTCCGACTCCTTGGCGTCCTGGTACAGCCGCTGGTGCGAAAGCGTGGTGAAGAGCAGCTTGTCCCGCTCGCCGATGAAGTTGGTGGGCCGGTCGTTCTGGTCGCGGTACCGCTTGGCGTCGAACCGGTCGCTCACGAAGGCGGCGCCAATCTCCCGCTCCATCCGCGACATCGCCACCCGGAGCTGGCGGTAGCGCTCGCCGTCGCGCTCCACGATCTCGCGGGCCGCGAAGCCGGTGGAGAAGGCGACGGCCACCATCACCCCCATGCCGGCGGTGATGGCCACCGCCACCATCACCTCCATCAGCGTGAAGCCTCGAGTCCGCGCGCGCATGGTTATCTCTGCTGCCCCGGTGGCGGCTGCCCAGGCTGGGGAGTGGGGCCCCGCGGCGGGATGAACCCGCTGCCGGGGTTGGTGGCCGGGCCGGGAGCGCCGTTCCGGTCGGAGCCGGGCCCCAGGGACACCACGTGCGTGACCAGGTCCACGCTCTCCACGATGGTGCCGTCGCGCCAGGTCACCGTCAGGTGCACCTCGCGCACCGTCTTGGCGATCTGGTCCAGGAACTGCGTCATCTGTGCCTGGGCCAGCCCGCCCGCCATGCCGGCCAGCGCGCCGGCGCCGCCCGCGCCCGCGGGGCCGCCCTTGCCGTCGCCGCCGGGCGGGGAGCCGCTGGCGCCGCCGAAGAGCGAGGAGATGGCGGAGAGCCCGTCCTGTCCGTCGCCGCCGCCGCCGACCGGGATGTTGAACACCGCCGCCAGCAGCTGGTCGGTGGAGACGCCGCTGGTGCGGGGGGCGAGGATCTTCGCCCGCCACTTGAAGGAGCTGAACCCCTCCGCGGAGAAGTCGCCGGACTGCTCGTCGTCGTCGGCGGAGAAGCCCTTGTCGTACAGCTCCTGCTCCAGGTCGGTCATCTTGGAGCGGGCCAGCAGCGTCGCCACGGTGACCTTCTTGGTGTACGCGTGCATGGCCACCGAGCCCGAGTTGAGCCGGGCGATGGCCATCAGCGACCCGGCGAGGATGGCCATGGCGACCATCGTCTCCAGCAGCGTGAATCCGGCGCGCCGGCGCATCATCGCGAGGGCACCTCCAGCTCCTTGTCCACCACGCTGGTCTTCCCGGTGAGCGGCGACACCCGGATGGTCCAGGCGTTGCTGCCCTGCTTGACGGTGACCTGCGCCTGCTCCGTGAAGCCCTGCGGGAAGAAGTAGAGGTAGGCCAGCCCCGACTTCGCGGCCTCCCGCTGGTGGCGCGTCCACACCGACACGCGCACGTTGGAGGGCAGGGCGTGCGGCTTCACCTTGGTGTCCTCGAAGCCCTCGAAGCGGGCGGCGGACTCCACCCGCCCCTTCTCCTCGGCCATCAGGTCCTGGAGGTTCCGCTCGTCGTCGTCCTGGCGGCGCAAGCGGTCGGCCTCCTCGTCCTGGCGACGCTCCCGGTCGCGGTCGCTCTCCTTGCGCGACTGGTCCAGCTCCACCCGGGCCTGCCGCAGCACCTCCTCGCGGTCGCGGCTGGTGGTGACGGCCCCCTGCGCGCACTCGGCGGAGACGCGGACCTCGCCGTCCTCGTCCCGCTCGTTGGGGAGCTGGAACACCATCCGGCACGTCTTCCCGGTGAGCGACGCGGTGTCGTAGAGCGAGCGGATGGTGCCGGCCAGCTCGCCCGCCGCGGACTTGGCCTGCTGGCCGGTGAGCGCGTCGGCGGAATACACCGTCATGGTGACGAGCAGGATGACGATGGAGATCGCCACCACCAGCTCGATGAGCGTGAGTCCCCGCTCGGCTTTACGCCGCGCCGCCATGGTCCGCTACTTGCCCCCGGTGTCCTGGTTGGAGAGGTCCGCGTTGGTGGCGTCTCCGCCGGGCTGGCCGTCCGCGCCGTAGGACTTCACCACCGCCTTCCCGCCCTCCTGGAGGTACTGGAAGTCGTTGTCCCAGGCGTCCTTGGGCATCTTGTTGAGGATGTTGTCGTCCACCAGCGCCTTCATGCCGGTGCCGGTGTCCGGGTAGCGGCCGTGCCGGGCCTTGTAGAGGTCCAGCGCGCCCTGGAGGCTGGCGATGTCCGTCTTGGTGCGGTCCACGCGCGCGCGGTCCGCCGCGCCCACCACCGCGATGCCCACCATCCCGGCGATCAGCCCCAGGATCACCATCACCACCATGATCTCGATCAGGGTCATGCCGCGGCGGCGCCGGTTGCGTCCCCGCCTGACCATCTGTCGCTTGCCGTAGATCTTCATCTGACGTTCCGTCCTCGTTTTCAGGGGGCGTACAGCGCGGCGCCCAGCGCCACCAGGCACACCCCGGTCATCACCATCAGCGCCACCGTGGCGCGCTGGATCCACCTGTTCAACGCGTCGTCCGTCCGTTCCACCCGGGGTCCCCTAGTGAATCGACGTGTTGAGCTGCAGGATGGGCATCAAGATCGAGAACGCGATGAATGCAATCACCGCGCCCATGAACACGATCAGCACCGGCTCCAGCAGCGAGGTGAGCGCGCCGATGCGGACGTTGACCTGGTTCTCGTAGGAGTCGGCGACGGAGACCAGCATGTCCTCCAGCTGTCCGGTGCGCTCGCCGATGGCGATCATGTGGTGCACCAGCGGCGGGAACTCGCCGGACCGCTTGAGCGGGTTGGCGATGCTCTCGCCCTCGCGGATGGCGTCGCGCGCCTTCTCCACCACGTCCGCCAGGACCGAATTGGTGAGGACGTTCTGGACGATCTCCATCGCCCCCAGGAGCGGGACGCCGCTCTTGAGCAGGGTGGCCAGGGTGCGGGTGAAGCGGGCGATGGCGATCATCCGGACCAGCGAGCCGAAGACGGGCCACTTGAGCATCTGCCTGTCCCAGACCGGCTTGCCGGTGGGGCTCTTCGACCACTGGTAGAAGAGGATCACCCCGGCGATCAGGGCGGGGAAGACGATGAACCACCAGTTCTGGATGGTGCTGGAGACGAAGATCAGCGACCGGGTGGTCCACGGGAGCGTGGCCTTCATCGACTCGAAGATCTTGGTCACCTGCGGGATGACCACCGTCATCAGCAGCACCAGGATGCCGCCGCCCACCGTCATCATCAGCGCCGGGTAGATCAGCGTGCCGATCACCTTCTGGCGGAGCCGGGCCTGGCTCTCGGTGAAGTCGGCCAGGCGGAGCAGCACCGCGTCCAGCGCGCCCGAGTGCTCGCCGGCCTTGACCATGTTCACGTACAGCGGGCCGAAGACCTTCTGGTGGTTGCCGAGCGCGTCCCCCAGCGATGAGCCCTCGTTCACCCGCTGCTTCACGTCCGACATCACGCGCTTGAGGCGGTCCTTCTCCGTCTGGTCGACCAGCGCGGTGAGCGCCTCCACCAGCGCCACCCCGGCGCCCAGCAGCGTGGACAGCTGCCGGGTCATGATGGCGATGTCGTCGGAGGTAACGCGGGCGCGGGTGAGCCGGCGCAGGTTGATGTCCTGCGCGAGCGCTCCGGCGGCGGCGTCCGGCACCAGGGCGCGCTTGCCGGTGCTCACCCGCCCGGGCCGCGCGCCGCCCTCCGCCTGGCTCAGCACGTCGGTGAGGAACACCCCGGTCTTGCGGAGCTGGGCGCGGAGCGTCTTGGCGGAGTCCGCCTCCAGCAGGCCGGTCACCGACTTGCCGCCCTCCGTCAGCCCTTTGTATTCGAACACCGGCATGGGCCTGGTCCTCTAGAGCTAGAGGTCCTCCTGGGTGACGCTGAGCACCTCGGCCACGGTGCTCTCGCCGCGGGCGACCTTGTGGGCGCCGTCCGAGAGCAGGGTGGCCATCCCCTTGTGGATGGCGGTCTTCTTGATGGTGCTGGAGTCCACGTTCTTGAGCACGAGCTGGCGCACGTCGTCGTCCACCACCAAAAGCTCGTAGATGCCGGTGCGGCCGCGGTAGCCGTTCTTGTTGCAGGCCGCGCACCCGACCGCGCGGTAGAGCCGGGTCACGCCGAAGCGCGATTTCAGCTCCGCCTTGCTGAGGGCTATCTCGCGCAACTCCTCGTCGGTGGGCTCGTATTCCTCCCGGCAGTCGGTGCACACCCGGCGCACCAGGCGCTGCGCCAGGATGGCGGTCAGCGAGGAGGCCACCAGGAACGGCTCCACTCCCATGTCCACCAGGCGGGTGACCGCGCCGGCGGAGTCGTTGGTGTGGACGGTGGAGAAGACGAGGTGGCCGGTGAGCGAGGCCTGGATGGCGATCTCCGCCGTCTCCTTGTCGCGGATCTCGCCCACCATGATGACGTCCGGGTCCTGGCGGAGGAAGGAGCGCAGGCCGGTGGCGAAGGTGAGCCCGATCTTCGGGTTGATCGCCATCTGGCCGATGCCCTTGAGCTGGTACTCCACCGGGTCCTCGACGGTGAGGATGTTGAGGTCCGGGGTGTTGATGCGGGCCAGCGCGCCGTAGAGCGTGGTGGTCTTCCCGGAGCCGGTGGGGCCGGTGACCAGGATGATCCCGTGCGACCTGCGGATCAGCGAGTCCACGTGCTTGAGCGTGTCCCCCCCCATCCCGATCTCCGCCAGGTCCAGCAGGGTGGCGGTCTTGTCCAGGAGGCGCATCACGATGCGCTCGCCGAACGAGGTGGGGATGGTGGAGACGCGGATGTCGATGTCGCGGCCGGCGAGCTTGATGCGGATGCGGCCGTCCTGGGGCAGCCTTTTTTCGGCGATGTTGAGCTGCGCCATGATCTTCACGCGGCTCAGGATGGAGCTCTGGTAGCGCTTGGGCGGCTTGATGACCTCCTGCAGCACGCCGTCGATGCGGAAGCGGACCAGAAGCTCCCGCTCCATCGGCTCCACGTGGATGTCGGAGGCGCGCTCCTTGGCGGCGCGGAACAACAGCGAGTTGACCAGCCGGATGATCGGCGCCTCGTCATCCGTGTCCAGCAGGTCCTGCGGCTCCTCCAGCTGGTGGGCGACGGTGTCCAGGTCCGCCGCTTCCATCTCCCCGACCAGCTGCTCGGCCTCGTTGACCGCGCGGTCGTAGACCGAGTTGATGGCGTCCACGATGGTGGAGCCGAGCGCCAGGTAGGGAGTGACGTTGGCCTGGAGCAGGAGCCGCGCGTGGTCCAGCACGGTGGTGTCCAGCGGGTCCGCCACCGCCAGGGCCACCGTCTCGCCCTCCATCCGCATGGGGAGGATGCGGGCCTGCTTGGCGAAGTTGATGGGCACCCGCTGGACCAGGTCGTTGTCCACCTCGTCCGGGCCGATCCGCTGGAGGTAGGGCAGGTCCAGCTGGAGGCCCAGCGCCCGCGCCACGTCCTCCTCCGAGCAGGACTTCAGGCCCACCAGGACCTCGCCCAGCCGGCCGCCCTTCTCCGCCTGCGCGGCCAGCGCCTCCTGGAGCTTCTCCTCCGTCAGCCCGGCGGTGGCCTTGAGGATCTCCCCGATGGGCCGGCCGCACAGGTAGGCGGGGCCGTGGGTGATCCGCTGGGTGCCGCCCGCGGCGGGGGCGGCCGGCTCGGCCTCGCGGTCAGCCTCCCGGTCCGGCGAGGCGTCCTCCCCGCCGGGCTCCGGCGCGCCTTCCCGGGCGCCGGGGACGTCAGGATCCTGCACCTCGGGGCTCACGGGCTGAATCCTTCCGGCGGAGGCTTCACCTCGGGGCCCGACTGCGGGGGCGGCTTGTCGCCCATCCGCTCGCGCTCGCCGGGGGTGGCGGGCCCGGGGCCGGGCACCGTCTCCGGGGAGCCTTGGCCCCCGGGCTGGACCGGCTGGACGTCGCCGGGAACCTCGGGCGACCCGGGCCGGCGCGCGGGCGGGTTGCCCATGGGCTCGATCACCCGGTCGCCGGGAGCGCCGGGGCCGCCGTTCTCCAGCTTCTGCTCCTCGCGCAGCACCGCCTGGT
>DATBSS010000679.1:0-5304 GCA_036559665.1 Myxococcaceae bacterium | reverse complement strand
CGAACCACAAGAAGCCGAACCCGTCCGCGTCGGAGCTGGTCGAGCAGCTCCGCGTCTTCCAATCCGCGTCGACGAAGCAGGTCTGAAACAGGCCATCCTTCTTCCTCGAGTGCTGGACGATGAAGTCCGGCCGGCCATCGGAGTCGAGGTCGATGGAGAATGCCGCGAAGACCTTGCCCCCGAAGCGCTTTTGAAGCTCGGGCGCCGGCGCGATCCGGGGCGCGACCCGGAGCGCGCCGCTGACCTCACAGCCCCCGTGCCATCCCCAGCACGACCGCTTCGGAGTCCCCCCATCCGGCCCTCCGGCCTTCGCCAGCATGGCGGTTCCGACGCCCAGGGCCAGCACCAGCGCCGCGAGACGAGGTCGTGCCGGAACGCGCATCGCTACCGCCCTCGGGTGCCCTGGGCGGTCCGCCACGCCTCCAGCTGCGCCAGCCGGCGCTCGTGATGGAGGGCCTGGTAGGTGGTCTGGGCCTGTTCCGCCAGGGCGAGCGCGCGGGCCTTGTCCCCTCCGCGGGAGGCCGCCAGCGCCCGCGCCAGGCCGAAGTTGATGTCCGCGACCACCGCGGCATCCGGGGGCTTGAGGCCGCGGGCGCGCTCCAGCGTGGCCACGGCCTCCGGGTACCGCCCCAGCGCCAGCTGCGCGCGGCCAATGACGTCCAGGCTGAAGCCCTCCAGCACCGCAGACTCCTTGGTGCTGTGGTGGATGGTGAGGGCGCGCTGGGCGTCCGCCAGGGCCTCCTGGGGGTGTCCCTGCTCCAGCAGCACCGCGGCCCGCGTGTCGAGCATGTCCCCCACGGTGAGGTGGTCCTTCCCCATCTTGGTCTCCGCCAGCTTCAGCGCGCGGTTGACCGCGGCGAGCGCCTCGTCGAACCGGCCCAGCTCCACCAGCGCGTTGGCCAGGCTCTGCAGGGGCTCCACCAGGATGGGGTGGTCCGGACCGCGGAGGCGCTCGAAGGCGGCGATGGCCTGCTTCCCGGAGCGCACCGCCTCCTCGCGCTCGCCCAGCCGGCCGCGCGAGGCGGCGAGGTTGGCCAGCGCGCGCGCCCGTAGCGACTCGGAGCTGGCGGGGGGAGTGCGGTCCACCGAGGTGAGCGAGCGCTGGAACGCGGAGATCGACGCGCGGAAGTCCCCCGCGCGCAACTGGATCAGCCCCAGGATGTTGTACAGCTCCGACTCCAGCTCCGGGTACCGCTCCGAGCCCAGCCGCTCCAGGGTCGCCTTGGCCAGGTTGATCCAGTGCACGCCCTCGTCGAACTGGAGTCCCCGGTAGCCGACCATGAAGCCCAGCCGGTTCACCACCCGGGTCTTGGTCACGTCATCGCGGCCGGCCTCGGCCAGGTTGAGCGCCTCGTGGAGCTCGTTGACGGCGGAGCGCTGGTCTCCAGTGGAGTCCTGGAGCATGCCCAGCGTGCACCGGGCCTGCGCCTCCAGCGGCTTGAACCCCAGCCCCTGCGCCACCTTCACCACGGCGCGGGCATCCTCCAGCGCCTGGGGGTAACGCGCGGCGATGCGGAGGGCGTCCACCCGCGCCAGCTGCTCCTCCAGCTTGTCCAGCGCCGCGCGCCGGGTGGGGTCCTCCGGCCGGCCCACCTGCGCCAGCGCGTCCGCGTCGCCGCACTGGCTGATCGCGGACAGCCCCTGCGCGGCCTCGATGGCGCGGTCCACCAGCGCCGCGTCCGGGTGCTCCAGCAGGCGCACCAGCGCGGCCAGCTCCTTGCGCCGGCGCTCCAGGCACACCATCCGCAGCGAGAGGATGGACTCGGTCTCCTCGCCGCGGACGCGGGTGGCCTCGCACGCGTCGCGGTGCGCCTGCGCCCACCGGGACGCGTAGCCGTCCAGCGCCGCCACCAGCGGGCGGGACACCTCCGGCCCGCGCTCCGGGCTCACCGCGGTGAGGGCGGCCTGCACCCCGGTGGAGACGGCCGGGTTCCATACCGCGGAGATCTCCGCCGTCCCGCCCGAGCACAGCTGGGACCGGGAGCGGTCCCGGTACGCCCACGCGCCACCGCCCACCACCAGCACTCCGGCCAGCGCGGCCGCCCACAGCGCCGCCCGGGTGGAGGGCGGGTGGAGCGCGGCGGCGATCTCCTCCAGCAACGCGTCCATCCCGGAGAAGCGCTGCTCCGGGTCCAGGGACAGCCCGCGCATCACCGCCCGCCGCAACCGGGCCGGCACCCGGGGCTGGGAGGGCGGGTCGGCGATGGGCGAGGCGGGCGTCTCACGCGAGGTGGACCGCAGCGGCGCGGTGGCGGGGCCGCCGGCGCGCAGCTTCTCCGCGCCCTGGGCGAGCGCTTCCGGGTCGAACGGGTACGTCTTCCACAGTCCCCAGTAGAGCGACGCGCAGAAGCTGAACTGGTCCGCGCGGGCGTCCAGCTGCCCGCCCAGGTGCTGCTCCGGGGCCATGTACCGGGGCGTCCCCAGCACCACGCCGTCCTGGGTCACGTTGCGGGCCAGGCGGGAACGGCGCTCCAACTGCCGCTCCTCTTCCGCCTGGGGGTCGGTCTCCGCGTCGCTGGCGTCCGCCATCCGGGCCAGCCCGAAGTCGGTGACGAACACCCGGCCGTCGCGCCCCACCAGCACGTTCTGGGGCTTGAAGTCCCGGTGCACCAGTCCGGCGGCGTGCGCGGCGGCCAGCCCGCGCCCGGCGTCCAGGAACGCGCTCGTGACCGCCTGCCAGGTCCGCTCCTTCTCCTTCACCCACCGGGCCAGGGTGCTCCCGTCGACCAGGTCCATGGCCATGAACACCTGGTTCTCGAACGAGCCCACGTCGTGGATGGCGATCACGTTGGGGTGGGAGACCTTGGCCATGGCCTGGGCCTCGCGCAGCAGCCGCGCGTGCCCCCCCGAGCCCCCCAGCGCCTGCGGGCGCAGCAACTTCAGCGCCACCTTCCGATCCAACTCCGCGTCGTAGGCCGAGTAGACGACGCCCATCCCGCCTTGGCCCAGCAGGTGCACCACCAGGTACCGGTGGATCGCCGTGCCGCGCGGGACGTTCTCGGCGGGGTGCGGAGCGAGCCCGGGCGTCGCCTTGTGCTGTTCGGGGAGCGACTGCGTCTCGTCGTGGTCGGAGTCCATCCAGGTGCCCAGCGAACCATAACCTGGCGCAGTTGTAGGAGAAGGTGTGCTTCTTGGAGACGCAACCTCTGGTTCCTTTGCCCCGATATTGAAAACGGCACCTCCCCGGCCTTTTTTCCTGGAGTCAGCAATGACGCTCCGCATCGGCTCGCAGCCCACGCAGCAGACCGCCGCCGCTCCTGCCACGTCCGACGCCGCGCCCGCGCAGCCGAAGACGTCCATGGACACGGCGATGGCCAAGCTGGACGGCAACATCTCCAGCCTGTCGAGCCAGTATGGGAGCGCCGGAGCCGCGGGCAGTGACGCCTTCGCGACGTCGCAGTCGCTGCTGGGCGACGCGGGCGGCGGGGGGATCAGCGGCGGCGTGCTCGGAAGGTCGGGCGGAGGAGGTTCCATCACCTCCGGCTCCCGGCTCCCCCCGGCGAGCATCCCCACCAACCCCACGAGCCCGTCCACGGGTACGGCCCCCACTTCCAAGTTCGAGCAGGCCGCCCAGGGCGGCGGGGGGCAGGGCGGGGGGATCAGCGGCGGCGTCGGCGATCTGGCGAAGGCGTCCAGTCTTCCGGGCGGGGTCGACACCTCGGCCCTGGACGACTCCATCGGCCAGCTCGCCGGGCACCCCGAGGCGCTCGCGCCATCGAGCCCCCCGACGATGGACAGCGCCCAGCTGGCGCTCGACAAGGCGATCCAATCGCTCGCGTCGTCGTTCAACAAGGACACATACAACGGCCAGGCGGCGCCTGCCGGCGTGGCGGCCGCGCCCAGCAACGGGCTCACGGATCTCTTCCTCAACCAGAAGGGCGGGTTCAGCGCGGCCCCGGCGCTCCCGGCACCCGTCACGAACCCGGTCCTCAACGACCCGCTCCTCGACCTGAAGGGTGGTGGTGGGATCAGCGGCGGCGTCCTCGGCACCCGGTCCTTCCTGAGCACCATCGGCGGTGGCGGGATCAGCGGCGGCGTCCTGGGCGACCGGTCCCGAGGCTGAACACCCCGGGCAGTCGCCGCGCCGGCTACTACGGACAGGCCGCGTCGCACGCCTGGAACAGCGAGCGTGTCGCCGACCAACACCGCGCACCGGCCGTCGGTAGACGTGTGTGACTCGACGCGCTGCCCTCGCTGAGTGTCCAACTCCTTGCCAAGGTGTTGCGACGCGTTGAATCCAGAGATGCGGACTGGGGATATGGTCTGCGGCGCATGTGGAAAAGAATAGTCCTCGGGCTCGCTGGCCTCGCCGTCCTTGCTGGGGCGGCGTTCGTCTTCTTCGTCATCGGTCCGAGGAACGCGTGGGGGATGCTCCGGTACGACACGCGAGTGGAGGGGTCGCTCAAGGTCGGGGACAAGGCGCCTGATTTGGAGCTTGTTACGCTCGAGGGCCAGCGCGTGCACCTCGCCGAACGGCTCGGTTCGAAGCCGACCGTCCTCATCTTCGGCAGCTTCACATGACCCCCCTTCCGGCGTTCGGTCGAGCGCCTCAACCAGATGTTTGCCCGACACGGCGAGCGCGCCGATTTCCTCACGCTCTACATCAAGGAGGCGCACCCGTCCGACGAGTGGCAGATGTCCAGCAACGAGACCGAGAAGATCTGCTACACGCAGCCGCGCACGACCGGGCAGCGCGTCGCCATCGCCAGGGATTTCGTGCAGCGATTCAAGTACGCCATCCCGCTGCTCGTGGACCCGATAGAGAACGAGGCGAACCACCTCTACGCCGGCTGGCCGGAGCGCCTCTACGTGCTGGAAGGGGGCGTCATCCGGTACAAGGGAGGACTCGGGCCGTTCGAGTTCCATCCCGAAGAGGTCGAGACATGGCTGGTGGCCCGCTTCCCGGAAGCGATGCGCTGACCTGCTCGAAATGCTCAGGATCTTGAGCAAATCCGGTATGGGTCTCGAGCGGATGGAGAGGTAGAATTCGTCAGGCGCTCGTCTCTGAGCAGAAGGGATGGTTCCCTGGTGAGGAACGCAGCGATGGCATCTCCTCCTTCGACCGCGGATGGCGGACGGCTGTCACTCCGCCTCAACGCCGAGTGGCACAGGCCGGCCTTGCTCTCCTTCGCCGCGATCGTCCTCGCGCACTGGGCCGAGCATCTCGCCCAGGCATTCCAGATCTACGCATTGGGCTGGCCGACCCCCGAGGCCCGCGGCGTCCTCGGCCTCCCGTTCCCGTGGCTGGTCAAGTCCGAGGCGATGCACTACGGCTACGCGCTGGTGATGCTGGTGGGCCTGTGG
>DATBSS010000678.1:0-8289 GCA_036559665.1 Myxococcaceae bacterium | reverse complement strand
AGAAGTCGTTCAGCCGCGTGCTGTTCATGGAGACGAAGCTCTCGTTGACGGCGACGATCTGCGCCCAGAGCGAGTCGTTGCGGCCGTTCCAATAAATGATCGAGTAATACGCCGCGTTCACCGTCGGCTGCGAATTGACGTCGTACCAACCGGCGCCCACCGAGACGTGGCCGGGGGAGGACGTCACGTCCGTCCCCGCGCGCGCCGGGTTGTGACAGGTCGCGCAGGAGACGTTGATCGCCGTGCCTGCCGCCGCGCGCGCATAGGGCACGGGCCGCCGCAGGGTGTCCAGCAGGTTGGCGTTTCCCGAGAAGCGCGCGTCGAAATAGAGCTTCTGGCCCAGCCCCTGGGCGAGGACGTTTCCCTCGAACATGTTGGACGGATCCGCGGGCGGGCGCTCCGGCAGGTTGGCCAGCCCGGTCACGCGCTCCCACTCCGCCCGGGTGAACAGGCACCCCGGCGTCTCGCAGGAGAGCCCGTCCCAGACCGGCCCGCACCCGAGCAACGGCGCGCAGCACGCTCCCAGCACGGCGACGGCCACGGCCCTGCGCAGTCTTCGTTCGAACATGACGTTCCCCTCGTCAGCTCCGGCGCAGCAAGGCCCGCGCGGCGATCGCCAGCGCCGCCAGGACCGAGACCGCCAGCGGTGTCCACACCAGGGCGGTCAGTGGGGCCGCCGGCGCGCGGGCCGCGGCGAAGGCCAGCCGCACCGGCGGGATGATTCCCGGCAGCACCTCCACCCGGGTGGCGTACTCGCGCCCGCCCAGCGAGGCCGCGCCCATCCCGGTGGGGGCGCTGGAGAGCGAGCCGAACATCGGCGCCAGGTCCGGCGGGTGCGCCACCGCCACCGAGCGCTCGATCAGCACCGCGGCGGCGCCGCCGGTGATCGCGTGCACGCGTTCGAGCGTGGGCGCCTCCAGCGTGGCGCCGATCACCAGGTACCCCACAATCCGGTCACCCACGCGCAGCGCGGCCACGCCGACGTCCACCAACCGATCGCCCGCCACCCAGGTGCCGGGGACCGCGCCCTCGTTGGCGGTCGCGTCCTTCACCACCGAGGAGGTGGACAGGTCCAGCCCGCGGTACTGGTCCCCGCCCAGCACCGCCCGCACCCGCGCCTGGGGCGTCAGCGCGGCGATCAGCTTCAGCCCGGACTGGGTCTTGAGGTCGCCCAGCACGTCCGAGATGGTGCCCTCGTCGATGTTGGGGACCGCCAGCGTGGACTTCAGCCGCGGGTCCTCCGAGAGGAGCTGGCATTCGGCGCGGAGGTGCGCCTGGACCAGCGAGCGGTGGTACTCCAGCACCGCCGCCGCCTCGTTCACCGAGCGCTGCTCCAGCGACGGCCCCGCGCCCCCCAGCAGCACCCGCTGCGCGGCCACGAACCAGCCCACGCCGAGGATCGCCACCACCGCCGCGACCACCAGGCTTCCCGCAGGCCCGCGGGGATGCGCCGGTATCGTCACGGGCGTCCTGGGTGTCCTCGGCGTGCCCGGCCCCGGCCAGGACCCCGGCGTGGCCGGCCTCGGCGGTACACGTCCTCGTGGAGTACCCGTGCTCACGTGCCTTGGGCCCTCATTGCTCGGGGAGATCCACCGTCTGCTCGCCGGCCGCGACGTTGATGCTGCGCGACCAGATCACGTTGCCGTTCGACACCAGCTGCATCGAGTGCGCGCCGACCCCGAGGTCGAGCGGCGCTCCCGAGACCTTCGCCCCGTCCACCATCAGCGCGTCGGAGGCGCGCAGGCCGCGGAAGATCACCCGGCCGGTCATCCGCTGGAGCTCGAAGTGGCGGGAGGTCAGGCCCGCGGCGCCCAGCACCACGTCCTGCCGCGTGGGCGCGAAGCCCGCCTTCTCCAGCCGGATCATCACCGTCGAGCCGGGCGCCAGGCCCTCCAGCGTCACCGGCGTGGTGCGGCCCGTGGGCTCGCCGCCGATGAAGACGAAGGCGCCGGACGGCTCGCTCTGGATGTCCAGCGACACGCGCGCCTGCTCCTGGATCGGCGACGCCGCGGCGCCCGCGCCGGGGCGGGTGGCCAGCACCGCCCCGCCCACCACCAGCGCCACCACCGCGGCGAAAGCGCCCAGCATCCCCAGCCGCCGGCCCTGGGGTGGCGGCAGCTCGGCGGCGTCGGCGCCGTCGGAGGCGGCGGCGTCGGTGGCGGACTCCGGTTGGGCGACGACCGGCGTCTGCGGCGTCCCCAGCTGGATGATCCCCGAGGGGAGGTTGGCGCGGGAGACGGCCTTCATCACCACGGGGACGCAGGTGTTGAGGTTGGTGCCCCGGGCGATCTGGGTCTTGGCCTTGGCCCGCTCCTCGCCGAAGAGCTGGGTGAGCCAGGCGCCGATGTCCCTGGCCGACGGCCGGCCGCTGCGCCCCTTGAACCAGCCCTCCAGCGCGTCGCGGAGCTCGCCCGCGCTCTGGTAGCGGGTCTTCGGATCCTTGGCGAGCGCCTTCTGGACGATCTGGTCCAGGATCAGCTCCACGTCCGGGCGCAGCGTCCGGAGGGAGGGCGCGGGGTCGTTGAGGATGGCCATCAGCGTGGCCGCCTCGGTCTCGCGCATGAACAGCTTGCGCTGCGCGAGCATCTCCCAGAGGACGATGCCGAGGCAGAAGACGTCCGAGCGCGCGTCGGCGGGCGATCCGGTGGCCTGCTCCGGCGCGATGTAGCCGGGCTTGCCCTTGATCATCCCCTTCTGGGTCCCGCCGGCATTGACGGTGGCCTTGGCGATCCCGAAGTCCACCAGCTTCACCTGCCCGTGGTAGGTGACGATGATGTTGGACGGGTTCACGTCCCGGTGGACCAGGCCCAGCAGCCGGCCGTTCTCGTCGGCGAGCTGGTGCGCGAAGTGGAGCCCGTCCGCCGCTGACGCCACCACCGAAGCCGCCAGATCCGGGTTGATGGGCCGCCGCTCCCGGCGCGACACGGGGATGATCCGGGAGAGGTCCTCGCCTGGCAGGTACTCCATGGAGATGAAGAACTGCCCGTCGGTGGAGCCGAGGTCGTAGATGTGGACGATGTTCGGGTGGTCCAGGCGCGCCGCCATCCGCGCCTCGTCCAGGAACATCCCCACCACCTCCTCCGAAGCCGCCAGCTGCGGGAGGAGGCGCTTGAGCACCACCACCTTGACGAAGCCCTCCAGGCCGGCCTGCAGGCCGAGGAACAGCTCCGCCATCCCGCCCATGCCCAGCTCGCCCACCAGGCGGTACTTGCCGAACTCGGCGCTGGGTAGCGACTCGGTCACCTTGGAGTGCACGCCGGGGGGCGCCAGCGACGGCTGCGTCACCGCGATCGGCGTGAGCCCGTTCGGCTCCTCGCCGGGGCCCACCAGCTCCGAGAGGCTGGGGATGCGGGAGCGGTCGATCACCCGATCCTCGCCGAAGAGCATCCGGAGGTAGGAGCCCACCTGGCCTCCTCCTCCGCCGCCGCCGCCGCCGCCGGTGGTCCCGGAGACCACGAACGTCTCCAGCGCCGCCGCCATCTCCGCCGCGGACTGGTAGCGGGCCTCCGCCGCGGGCGCCATCGCCTTGAGGACGATCGCCTCCAGGTCCGGGGGCACGTCGCGGCGCAGCTTGCGCGGGGGAGGGAAGTCGCCCTCCATGATCGCCTTGAGGATCGCCGCGCCGGTCTCGCGGTCGAACGGCCGGGTGAAGGTGAGCGCTTCGTACAGGCTCACTCCGAGCGAGAACACGTCCGCGCGCCGGTCCACCTGCTGGCCGCGGGCCTGCTCCGGCGCCATGTACACGTACTTGCCCTTGACCGTGCCGGCGGCGGTGTTCGCCAGCCGCGAGTTGGCCTTGGCGATCCCGAAGTCCAGCACCTTCACCTGTCCCTGGTAGGTCAGGTAGAGGTTGGACGGGGAGATGTCCCGGTGGACGATGCCGAGGTTGCGGCCCGCCGAGTCGGTGAACTCATGGGCGAAGTGCAGCCCGGCGGCGGCGTCCGCGACCACCCGCGCGACCAGGTGGTGCGGGACGAACTGGCGCTTGCGGCTGGCGGTCTGGAGCACCGTGGAGAAGTCCTCCCCCGGCAGGTACTCCATGCAGATGAAGTAGCACCCCTCCTCCAGGCCCAACTCGTGGATCTGGATCACGTTGGGGTGGACCAGGCGGGCCGCCAGCCGCGCCTCGTCCAGGAACATGTTCACGAAGTTGGAGTCCCCGGTGAGCGGCTGGCGCATCCGCTTGAGCACCACGTCGCGCTCGAAGCCCTCCGCGCCCACCAGCTTGGCCAGGAAGATCTCCGCCATCCCGCCTTCGGCCAGCTTACGTATCAGGTAGTACTTGCCGAACCGCTTCACGGATGGCGCGCGGCCGCCGCGCGCCGCCGCCGCCGGCTTGGGCGTGGTCGGCGGAGATGTGGACATCGTCCGGCTCAAACGACCCCCAGGGCCTGGGTCATGCTACCACCGGTCATGGGTTCTCTCTCCGCGCCGCCGCGGTGAGCCGCTCCAGCAAGGGTCCCAGCGCCTCGGACTTGCCCGCGCGCAGGCCGGCCTCCAGGTCGCGCTGCGCCTTCTCCCGGTCCCCGGGCGGCAGGCCGACGCGCACGCCGGAGAGGGCGCCGGAGGGGTCCACCAGGAGCGCCACGGGCGTGGTGCCGGCGCGCGGCAGGCTCACCTCGGTGAACAGCGCCAGCCCCACCAGCGAACCGCCCTTCGGCGCCTCCCCGGTGGAGGCCACCCGCGGGCGTCCGGCGCGCGGGCGGCCGAGCGCGTAGGCCGCCATCACCGGATCGCGGGCGTCGGGCGGGGTCAGCCGCGTCCAGACCTCCGCGCCGGGGAAGCAGTCCTCCAGCACCAGCGCGTCCCCGCGCAGCAGCGCCAGCAGGTCCATCACGTCGCGCTCGGAGAGCTCCTCGCGGAACGCGGGCATGGCCTTGGACTTGCCCACGAACGCGCCGCCCTGGGCGATCGCCTTGGCGATCTGGTCGTCGGAGCGCGTGGCCAGCAGCAGGGGGTCCCGAAGGTTGGCCGGCCGGACCTCCAGCCTGGCGCTGCGATCGCCGTCGCCACGCCGGCCCTCGCCGTGGCACTCGACGCAGTGGTCCAGGTAGACCGGCCAGCCGCGGCGGTGGTCACCCCCGCCAGAGGTGGTCGCGAGCGCGGCGGTACCTCCGTCGGCGACGGCGGCCGGAGTGCGGGGGCACGCGGAGAAGGCGATGCAGGTAACCACGAGCGGAAGGGCGCGCACGGGGAGAAGCAGGAGGATAGCCGGACCGCGGCTGGCTGCCAGCAGGGGCGCGGTCCTGGTACCACTCCCCGTGTGGTCTCGCGCTGCGGTAGGTCCCGGCACGGACCTTGAACAAGCCGCGCGCCGGAATGAGAACCCTCTGGAAGGTGTGGCCAGCGCTCCTCATCGTGGGGTGTGCGTCCTCGGCGAAGCGCGCCGCGCCGGCCCTTGAGGACGCGCTATGGCCCAGCGCCGAGCTGCTGTGCCGCCACTCCGTGTTCGAGCAGAAGTCCCTGGGTGACGCCCGTCACGATGCCGCCCTGAGCGCCATGGTGATGCCCGCCGAGCTGAACGCCATCCCGCCGTGCGAAGGCGACCTGGGAGAAGTGAGCAAGTGCACCCAGGAGTACTGGGGCGTGCGGCTCAGGCGCGCCGTGGCGCCGCACGTGCGATGCGAACGGGTCGCGGTGGAACGCCGCGGCGACTGGGTTGAATTCACGGTCCGGAAGACCGCTCCGGTGGTCCCGTGGAGTCAGTCGATGGAAGCGCTGCAAGGGAAGCTCGACTTCAAGGCCTTCCCGACCAGGACCACGGAGCACATGCTCCGGTTCGGCCGGTACGGGAACGAGTGGCGGGCCATGTTCAGCGACCAGGCCAGGTAGGGTCCTGGTAGACCGGGCGCCCGTCGAGCAGCGTCAGGAGCACGCGGACGTGCTGCAACTCTGAAGGCGAGACCTCGAACAGGTTCCGGTCGAGGACCACCAGGTCCGCCGCCTTGCCGGCTTCGATCGAGCCGGTGATGCGCTCGTTCCGGGCGAGCCAGGCACCATCGATGGTGTAGGCGGCGATCAACTCCGGGAGGCGCGCGTGGGCGAGTCCCGCCTGGATGATCTCGAGCGGGTTCATGGATGGCGCCGGCCAGTCGCTGCTCGTCACGACCATCGCTCCGCTGGAGAACAGGCGCTCCAGCGGGAGGAGCCGGCCGGCGCGGTCGGCTCCCAGGAGCGGCGCCACCTCGGCCAGGTAGGGTCCATCGAAGGCCAGCCGCGGCTGCACGTTCGCGGCCACGCCCAGCTGGCGAAAGCGCGGGAGGTCCGCAGGGTCGATCAGCTCTCCGTGCGAGAGGTGGTGGCGGCGGTCGCGCGGGCCGTTCGCCGCCTGCGCCCTGGCGAACGCGTCGAGCGCCACCCGGACGGCGCGGTCGCCGACGACGTGCAGGTGGACCTGGAAGCCCTCCGCGTCCAGGCGCTGTACGAGCGGATCAAGGACGGCCGGCTCGGCGTTGAGCGCGCCGCGGGTGTCGGGTTTCGTCGCGTACGGTTCGAGGAGCGCGGCGGTGAGCTGCTGGAATTCGCCGTCCAGGAAGATCTTCGCCGCGTCGGCGCGGAGCCGCTGGCTCCGGTATCGGTCCCGGCGCGCGATGAGCTCGGAGACCTGGCCGGCGCCGCGGGTGGGGTCGACCCGCTGGGACGCCACCACCCGGACGGTGAGGTCGGCGGAGAGGTACTGCTCCAGCACCTTCTCGTCCGCGGCGCCGTCGTACAGGGACGTAATCCCGAACCGGTTCGCCATCGCCAGCGCGCGGCGAAGCCCTTCGCGGTACTCCGCCGGGGTCGCCGGAGGAATCTTCCGCCGCATCCGGTTGACCGCCTCACCGCGCAGGACCCCGGGTTTCTGGTCGCTCATCGAGGCCAGCGCCAGGGCCTTCGCATTCACCCAGGCCGTGAAACCGTCCGCCGTCGCCAGGTAGAGCGGGCGATCCGGCATCAGTGTCTCGGAGATGGACAGCCGTGGGTCCCAGCCATTCCCGATGAGCCACCCGGACCCGGGCGAGGCGGCCGCGCACGCGCGCACCGCCGCGGCGAGCTGGTCCCCGGTGGTGGCGTCGTCGAGCCGGCAGCGGATCAACCGGAGCCCGCCGGTCACCGGGTGCATGTGCGAGTCGTGGAAGCCGGGGAGCACCATGCGCCCGCCAAGCTCGAGGACCCGCGTCTTCGGCCCGACGGAGGCGGTCACTTGCCGGTCGTCGCCGGCGGAGACGATGCGGCCGTCCTTGATGGCGACGGAAGTGGCCCAACTCCGCGCCGCGTCCACCGTGTAGACCTGCCCGCCTCGCAGGACGAGGTCGGCGACTACGGCGAGGGTGTAGAGCCCGCGGCCCATGGCGCCGCGCTCAGGCGCGCTTCTTCTTCGCCATGTTGGCCGTCTGAAACATCAGCGAGACGTGTTGTTTCGACTTCGGATTGAAGCTGGCCAGGTTGCCCTGGAAGCAGAACGTGGGCGTCTGCCACATCTTGCTCGTGTTCATGTTGGAATCTCATCACATCCGTCCCCGGAGGACCAAGAAAGCCTCGGCTCCACCGGCTTCTCGGATACGGTCGGGAACCTATGAGCGAGCTCCAGACATCAGATTCCGTACCCGGCAAAGCCATCCCGCATCCGGTCTCCACCCGCTTCCTGGACGCGCTCCAGCAGAAGGTGGACGCCCTGGTCGCCGAGGGGCGGGCGGGCAAGCCGTTCGAGATCGTGATGCCGGACCACCAGTCGCGGGTCTTCGGAAAGGGGGAGCCGGCGTCGCGGGTGCACCTGGTCACCGCCAGGGGCGTGAATGCCCTCGTGTCGCTCGACGACCTGATGATCTGCGAAGCATACATGGACGGTGATATCAACATCACCGGCGACCTCTACGACCTCATCGGGTATCGCTCGCTCCTCTCCGACAGCCGGCTCGCGCGCTACGTCTGGTCCACCTACGCCCGCACCGTCCTCCTCGGCCAGGTGCGCGCCGACAAGAAGGGCATCGGCAGCCACTACGACATCACGCCCGAGTTCTTCGTGCTCTGGCTGGACAAGAGCATCCGCGGCTACTCGCACGCCTTCTTCAACAGCGACGACGAGCCGCTGGAGCCGGCCATGGAGCGCAAGTTCCAGTACGGTATCGACGCCTGCGGCATCAAGCCCGGCGACCGGGTGCTGGACATTGGCGGCGGCTGGGGCTCCTTCGTCCAGTACGCCGGCCGCCAGGGCATCCACGTCACCTCGGTCACCATCTCCGAGGAATCCGAAAAATACATGAAGGAGCTCATCCAGCGCGAGAAGCTCCCCTGCACCGCCGTCCG
>DATBSS010000677.1:0-12012 GCA_036559665.1 Myxococcaceae bacterium | reverse complement strand
TCGTTCCGCCAGATGCAGCTGATGACCAAAGCGCTCTTCGACGCCGGGGTGCCCATCGTCGCCGGCACCGACGCGCTGCCCGGGTTCTCCCTCCACCGCGAGCTGGAGCTCTACACCGAGGCGGGCATCCCCGCCCCCAAGGTGCTGCAGATCGCCACCCTGGGCTCGGCGCGGGTGATGAAGAAGGACAAGGAGCTGGGGAGCATCGCCCCCGGCAAGCTGGCGGACCTCATCCTCGTGGACGGCGATCCGTCGAAGAACATGTCCGACATCCGCAAGGTACGGACGGTGATCAAGGACGGCACCCGCTTCGTGGTGTCGGAGTTGGACCAGGCGCTGGGCGTGCGGACCTTGCCTTGACCAGCTTGTCCACGGAGCCGGATCAAGCTCAAACCACTACGGCTGCTGCTGTCGAAGGAAGATCTTCTGCATGCCGCCGATCCAGCGGTCGTAGTTGGCGGCCTTGGCACGCATGTAGTCGAGCACCTGCGGATGAGGCAGGATCAGGAAGCTCTCCTGGCCCATCACCTTGACGATCTCTTCGGCTACCTGCTCGGCGGTCAGCGCACCGTCCGCGCCTGCGGAGCCGCCGTTCTCCGTGTACATGCTGGTGATCACCGCCTGCGGGCACAGGCACGACACGCGCAGTCCGCGCCGCCCGTAGGCGATGGCGAGCCACTCGGCGAATGCGACCGTGCCGTGCTTGGTGACGCCGTACGGCGCGGACTCGACGATGTTGAGCAGGCCGGCGGCTGAAGCAGTCAGCAGGAAATAGCCGCCGCCGCGCGCGAGCATCTTCTCCACCACGGCGCGCGCCGCCCAGACGTGCGCCATCACGTGGATCTTCCAGTGCCGCTCCCACACCTCGTCCGGCGCATCCACGCCGCCGCGCGCGACGATGCCGGCGTTGGAGAGGAACACGTCGATCCTGCCGTAGCGCGCCTCTGCTTCCGCCACCAGGCGCTGGATGTCGGCTTCCTTGCTGACGTCGCAGGTGACGGCCAGGCCGCCTGTCGCCTCGGCCACCGGCTTCAGGCCGTCAGCGTTCAGGTCGGCGACGACGATGCCCGCCGCGCCTTCGCGCGCGAAGCGCAGCGCCGCCGCGCGGCCGATGCCGCTGGCCGCGCCGGTGACGACCGCGATTTTCCCGTTGAGGTCCATGTTTGCGGGCGATGCTACGTGAAAACCAAGGAGTCGCTGGCCTGGCCGATCCGGGTCGCGGGACGCACTTTCGAACCTGCACCTGGCGAAGCGGGTGGAGGCGAACGTCGCTTTGCCCGCTGAATCGTCCCGCCTCTTCGGGCTCTGGTGCAGAATGGGTGAGTGGCCTCGCGGACGTCCCTTCCAGCGCTCGGACTGGCGCTCGTGTGCGCCGCCGGGTTGAGTGGCGCATGCCGGCGCGAGGACACGCTGGTGGCGCTGCTCGACGTGCGGACCGGATCGGTCAGCCGCTGTGCGGAGGTGGTCCTGGCCGCGGACGGGAGGATCCCCCGGAAGACGGTGCCGCTGGACATAGCGCCCGGCCGGCGGCTGGCGGTGGCGATCTTCCCGGAGGTGCCAGGCGACCACGGGAGCGTGTGGGCGAACGGGTACGCCGCCCCCGGTTGCACCGGTTCACCTGACGAGCTCAGCGCCGCGGTGGAAGTCCAGTTGGGCGCGGGGCAGGAGGTCCCGCTGGCGCTGGAGGGCGAAGGCCTCTGCACGGACGGCCTGGACGGCGACCGCGACCGCCTGATCGACTGCGCGGACCCCGCGTGCACCGCAGACGTCGCATGCGGCGATGCGGGCGCCGACGCCGGCGCCGACGCGGGCGCGTTCCCCTACGTGCCCAGCAACTTCTCCCTGGATCAGGTCCCCGCACCCGATGCCGGGCTGGTCATCTCCTGCGACGCCGGCTACAGCACCACCACGCTGAACGGATGGCTGTGCGGCGCGCCCATCCCGCAAGGGGTGGTGATCGGCCCATACGTGCTCCTGGCGGCGACCTCGCTCACCATCACGGACGCCGGCCGCTGGGAGATCTCGGGAGACCGGCCGCTCATCCTCGCCATCTGGGGCGACGCCCGGATCGACGGTCCCCTGCTGGCCGGCGCGGAGCAGGCGCGGCCGGGGCCGGGCGGCTCGAGGCCCGGATGTCTGGGGACCGGCGGCGTGGGGCTGGTGGGATCGAACGGCGGTGGCGGTGGCGGCGGCGGCGGGTATGCAGGCGCCGGCGCCTTCGGGGGTCAGAGCGGTCCGGCGACCAACCCGGCCGCGTGCGCCGACGGCGGCTCGGGAGGGCCGTCCTTCGGGACGCCGGAGCTGGTGCCGTTACAGGGCGGGTGCTCGGGCGGCAGGGGCGGGCCGGATCCGGGCGGCGCCTTCAGGTACAACGACGGTGGCGGTGGTGGCGGAGCGATCCAGATCTCCGCCGCGGGCTCGCTGTCCGTCACCTCGCGGATTGGAGCGCCCGGCGGTGGTGGGTTGGGTGGAGATCCGTCACACAACGCCGGCGGCGGTGGTGGCGGGAGCGGAGGCGCGGTACTGCTGGAGGCGGGGCAGATCTCCATCGCATCCACCGCTCGAGTCACCGCCAACGGCGGTGCCGGGGCGGAGGGGGACGACGACGCGCCCGCCACCTTCGCCCCCGGGGAGAACGGCCGCACCGACGGGCCGTTCCCGGCGATGGGCGGCACATCCAACAACAACGCCGCCACCGGCGGAGACGGCGGCGCCGGTTCCGTCCCGCCGACGCCCGGCGAGTCCTTCCGCTTCAACACGGGTGGCGGTGGCGGCGGCGGCGGCGCGGTGGGGCGGATCCGCGTCAACGCCGTGAACGGCTGCGGCATCCAGGGCGCGCTCGGAGCTCTCTTCAGCCCGATGCCAACGAGCAACCTCGCCGGAGATGCCGGCTGCCCGTGAGGCCTGATGCGCTGGCCATCCGCTCCGTCAGGAGCGCCGTGCGCGTGTCGGTCTTGCGCAACGGGCCCTTCTTCAACGAGGACTCCATCCGGACCGCCCTGGAGAACGGCTCCTGCGACGCGGTTACCCTCACCCGGCCGTTGCTCCACCAACTGGCGGCGGCGGAGCTGGAGGCCGCCTGGCACGGCCCTTCCGGCGGGCGCGCCTACGACCGTGCGGTGGCTTCGAGCGCCCGGTAATCACCGAGACAGAGGAATCCTTCGGATCCAAGTGGCCTCGTACCTGGGCAGCCAGGCTGGGAAGAAAGAGAACGTCAAACTGATCGGAGCTCGCTCAACCCTCCGGATCAAGCTGCCACGTTCCCTCTTCCCATCGTTTGATCGCTTCGCTGGACTCGAACGCGATCATCCCGCGTCCTTTGGATGCCTCGCGAAGCACCGCGAGTGCCTCGACCGTTTTGTACCGAAGGAGGAACGCCGCCGCGAGAGTCCGGACGTTTGGCCTGGGATCTCGGAGGAGTACCGCCAACGCTTCCCGTCCGCTGTCCCCCATCGCTCGCAGTTTCTTGAAGGTCGCAAACTGCCGGCGCGCGTGCCTGTTGCCGGTCTTGGCGTCGCCTCGCTCCAGGCACTCGTCCTGAGCGACGACCGCCCCGGCAAACTGCCGAACGAGGTCCGCTGCCTTACTCCCAGGTGCCATTCGCCAGGTTCCTCATCGCCTTCAAGCCGAATTCTCGCTGGGCCGCGTAGGACTGCGTGCTGAGCCACTTCCGGCCACGGGGCGGGGTTTGCCGGATTACCCTGCAAAATGGTCCGTCTTCGCCGCGGTGAGCCCTCAACCCGCGGCGTTGCTCGCGCCGAGCGCCTTCTCCAGCTTGTGACCGAGCTCGTCGAGCTCCCGCTGGTGGGTCTCCACCATGCCTTCCATCTGGACGCAGCGGCGGAAATCCAATTCGCCGATGGAGAACCCGCCCGGGACGCAGTTCTTGGCATCCATCCTCAGGATCACCTGGGGCCGAGGTCCGGAGGTGGAGACCACCACGATCCAGCGGCGGACGATGGTCGTCGCAACCTGGTCGATGTAGCCGTAGAGAAAGCCGGTGTCCTGCCACTGGGTGGACATGACGCCCGTTTGGCGATCGACCTCCGCAGGCGGATAGCCCTCGGATGCGAGCGCGCCTGCCACCGCGTCGATCGGTGCGCCCCCGCCTTGTGAGAGCTCGAAACGGAAGGGGCGCTGGGGTTGGGCGCAGCCGGCGGCCACGAGCGAGACCAGGACGACGGCAGGAGCCAGAGAGCGGTTCATGGGCAAAGCCTCCAGGAGATGTGGACTCCGATGCTACAGGGCCTCGGCTTGAGGAACCGCTCCCGTGGGAGAGAGACTGCCGGCCCGGATGGACATCCACGACCCTACCGAGCCCAGCGAGCGGGTCCTCCGCACCGTGGTGGACGTCGGCGACGTGGAGCCCGGCGAGCGCGTGGGCCGGTACACGGTGCTGGAGCGGCTGGGCGAGGGCGGGATGGGCACCGTCTGGGCAGCGTTCGATCCCACCCTGGACCGCAAGGTGGCGCTCAAGTTCCTGCATGCCACCGGTGGAGACGATTCCGAGCCGGCGGTCGCCAGCGGCGGCAAGGACCCGCTGCTGCGGGAGGCGCAGGCGCTGGCGAAGCTCTCCCACCCCAACGTGGTGGCGGTGCACGAGGTGGATACCCACCGCGGCCGCGTCTTCATGGCGCTGGAGCTGGTGCAGGGCAAGACGCTCAAGAAATGGCTGGCCGAGCGCCGTCCCTGGCGTGACGTGCTCCGCGCGCTGGTGGAGGCCGGGCGCGGGCTGGCGGCCGCCCACGCCGCGGGCATCGTCCACCGGGACATCAAGCCGGCCAACGTCCTGGTAGGGGACGACGGCCGGGTCCGGATCTCCGACTTCGGGCTGGCGCGGCCCGAGGCACGCCGCAGGCCAGAGGGCGTGGTGACGCCGTTCCGGAGCGCCACCGCCGATCCGGGCGAGACCCGCGCGAGCGGCGAGGACGGCACCGGCGGCAACCTGGCGGGGACGCCCGGGTACATGGCCCCCGAACAGCAGCGCGGGTTGGCGGTCGACGCCCGCTCCGACCAGTTCTCGTTCTGCGTCACCGCCTACGAGGCGCTGTGCGGCGTGCGTCCCTTTCCACGCCTGGCCGTCCACGCCGACCTCTCCGAGGCGGACTCCGGCGTGGCCACCCAGCCCTCCACGTCCCCGCCGGTCGGCCGCCCCTCCGCGCTCCCGCCGCCGGCGCCTGGCTTCCGCCCGCCGCAGCGCCTCCTCCGGGTGCTCGGGCGCGGCCTCTCCGCGGACCCGGCCCACCGCCACGCATCCATGAACGCCTTGCTGGACGCGCTCGAGCGGCAGGCGCGTCCGGTGCGCCCAGCGTTCCTGGTGGCGGCCGCGGCCATCCTGGTCGCCGCCGTGCCGGCGCTGGTCACGCGCGCCGGGCGGGAGGCGTGCGCGGCCGGTCCGGAGCTGGTGGGCCGCGCCTGGGGACCCGATCACCGCGAGCGGCTCAAGGCGGCCTTCGCCTCCGCCGGAGTGAAGGGCCCCGAAGCGCTGGATCGGGTCTCGGGCCTGCTGGACGCGCGCGCCGCCACCTGGGCCTCCGCCTACCGCGACGCCTGCGAGGCAACCCGCGTGCAGCGGGGCCAGAGCGAGGCGGTGCTCGACCTGCGGCTGGGCTGCCTGGAGACGCGGCGCCAGGAGCTGGCGGCGCTGGTGCGGTTGCTGGGGAGCGCCGACGCCGCGCTGGCCTCCCGCGCCTCCGACGCGGTCCACGCGCTGCCCGGCCTGGAAGGCTGCGCGAACGTGGTCGCTCTCTCCATGCCGCTCCCGCCGCCCTCGGAGCCCGCGGTGCGGGAGGCGATCGCCAGGCTGACCGAGCGCCAGACCGCGGTGACGGCGCAGATCGCCGCCGGGCGGTACACGCCGGCGCTGGACATCCTGGAGCCGCTGATCGCCGAGGCCGACAAGGTGCAGTACGCGCCGCTCCAGGCGCCGCTCCGGCGCACCCGCGGGCGACTGCTCAACCCGCTGGGGCGGGTGGACGAGGCCATTGACAGCTTCGGCCGCGCGGCCGCCGACGCCGAGCGCGGCCGCGACGACCTGGAGCGCGCCCGGGCCTGCGCCGCGCTGGGCTACACCCTGGGCTTCTACCGGCAGCGCTTCGACGACGGGAACCGCTGGCTGGAGCTGGCCGTGGCCACCTACCAGCGCAGCCCTTCGCCGGAGGACGAGGGCGAGGCGCTCAACCTCTGGGTCGCCCTCCTCACCGAGGAGGGGAAGACCCGCGAGGCCCTCCGCGTCCTGGAGCGCCTGGAGAAGTTGATCGCGCTCTCCATCCCGCCCGACCACAGCCTCGTCCTCCGCGCGCTCCTCAAGCGGGAGTCGCTGCTGGTGACGCTCGACCGGAACGCCGAGGCGATCGAGGCCGGGCGCAGGGCGGTGGCGCTGGCGATCAAGCAGAGTGGCGCCCTGCATCCGGTGGTGGCGGGCGCGCGCTCGCAGCTGGCCTCCTCCCTGGTCATGAGCGGCCTGTACGCCGAGGCGCGCGCCGAGCTGGACCAGGCCGAGGCCACCTTCCGGGTCACGATGCCCGACAGCCTTTCGCTGCTGATGGTGCAGGTGGACCGGGTGCTGATCGAGGACGAGGAAGGCCACCCGCGCGCCGCGGTCGAGTTGGCCAGGCAGGTCCTGGAGCCGCTGCGGAAGCGGGCGGGCCCCGAGCATCGGGACGTCGCCGTGCTGCTGCTTCGCCTGGGGAACGCCCAGATCCACCTCGGCCGCCCCGACGAGGCGGTGCGTACGCTGGAAGAGGCTGTGCGGCTGGATGCCCGGCTCCCGGTGAAGGCAAGCGGCGCGCCCTCGCGCGTGGCGCTGGCGAGGGCGCTCTGGGCCTCGAACCTGGATCCGAAGCGGGCCCTGGAGCTGGCCCGGAGCGCGGCTCAGGACACCGCCGAGTCTGGTGGTCCGGCGCACCGGGAGGCCATGGCGCTGGTCGCCGCCCACGAGCCGGCGGCGGCTGCCGTGCCGGAGAAGCGCTAGCTCCTGCCGCTGGCGCCAGCGCGCCTGAGGCTCGGCGGCTTGGCCAGCGGGCCCTTTGCTCCGCGATGCGGTCCTGGCTGGGCTTGAGCGCCTACCCCAGATTGGCCGCCCCGGCGCTGGCGTGGCGGGACCCGCGTCACCAGGCGTACCGCCGCTGCTGGACGAAGCAGGCGCTTGCCGTCGCGCTCTCGCGCGAGCAGGACCCGGCCGTCCACCCTGACCCGGAGGACTTCTCCGACGGCCACCGAGCCGTCCTCGGTGAAGGCGACGCGATCTCCCGGCGAAAAGGCAGGGGTGGGCGGGCGGAGCGGGCGACGCGGGCGACCGCGTGGCTTCGATGGTGCGGGAGTTGCGGGTCTTGGCTGAAAGCGCCGGGCGAGCGCCAGCCCGAGCCGGAAGCCGACGGATTCGAAGTAGTCGAGGATGGTCAATGTGCCGAGAGAACGCCAGCCGCGGCGTATTCCGTCAAGGGCTCCGTCAAAAGCCATTCCCGTGGCCCTCGTTGGCGGAGGCCGGACGGGGGCGCGGCGGTAGCGCTAGCCCCTTCCAGAGCGCGACCCGGTCGTTCTCGTGGTGAAGCCGGGGGGGAGAATCCCCCGGAGAAGTAATACCGGTGGCGCTCCGCGTCTCTCTTCTCAGATAGGGCAGGAACCAGCGAGGATCCAAGGCTTTCGCGATGCCGTACCGGTACGAGATCTTCCTGAGCTACCCCCGCCTGCCCATGGTGGTGGGTTGGCTGAACGCGTTCTTCGAGCCGCTCTTCAACCCATACGTCCGCGAGGAGCTCCTGGCGCTACAGGACAACCTGCCGGGCGGGCAGCTCCGCGTCTTCCGGGACCAGAGGGAGATCGGAGTAGGGGAGCGGTGGCCACGCACGCTCCGGGAGGCGGCGCGCGACTCCCGGTGCGCAGTGGCGATCCTGCTACCCTCGTACTTCGCGTCGGAATACTGCCGCGCGGAGCTGGAGACGTTCCGGCGCCGCGGGAGGAAGTTCAACCGAAACCTCGTGGCGCCGATCCGCTTCCACGATTGCCTGAAGATGCCGCTGGAGGAGCAGGTGTTCGACCTCAGCCGGTTCACGGCCATGGTGAAGGAATCGGAGCGCTGGGTGGAGTTCCACGACCAGATCAAGCTCCTGGCGGAGCAGGTGGCCAGGCTGGTGGTGGAGGCGCCTCCGTATCCGAACGATCCGAACGATCCGGACGATCCGGATGGCTCGAACGGCCCGAACGGTGCCCCGTGGCTCGCCGCCGACATCCCCGAGCCGCCAGGTCCGACCCCCATTACGCTCGGTCGCATATGCCTGTAGGGGTGCCGCGCCTGGATGCGCTGGTGCCGCAGAACGTGTTGCCCGGTGTCATCACGTTTTATTCAGTCTCGGACAGCATCGAGTACTCGACCACGGTCGCGGCGGTCGCCAGGCGCTTCTCCAGGCACGGCCGGAAAGTGCTGGTCGTCGACTGGGATCCCCGGGCGGTGGCAGCCCAGGGCCTCCTGCCGGGCCCGCAGGAGTCGAGTGGAGTGCGGCCCCCGACCTCGGGGTTGGTGGAGGTGTTGAGCTCGCTGGTCGGGCCCCGGCCCATCTCGTGGGCCGACAGCGTTTCCACGCTTCGCCCCGCCGGCGACTCGCGCGAGATTCACGTGCTCTCGACGATGCGCACTGGCGCCCAGGCAGCGGAACCCCTGGACCTGGAGAAGCTGTTCGAGTCCCCCGACCTTGGCCGCAAGCTGGAGTCGATGCGTGCCGAATGGCTGCGCGCGTACGACGCGGTGCTGGTCAACAGCCCTCCCGGAGTCTCGGTGGCCAGCGGCATCTGCGCGGTCAACCTCCCGGACGCGCTGGTGGCCTTCTACACTCCAGACCCGCAGAGCATCCGCCAGACCAGGTCCGCCCTCCGAAGCGTCATGTCCGAGCACGCGCACCTGCCGGCGGACCGCAGGAACCTGGTGACGATCCCGTTCCTGACGCGAGGCTCGTCCGGGCCGGGCACGCCCGAGGTGCTCCAGCAGGCCGCGGAGGATCTGGGCGAATTCTTCACCGCCTCGCTGCCGCGTTCCGTGAAGCCCATCGACGCGATCCAGCTGTTCAGTCATGGGCCGGATGAGTCCTACCAGTTGGCGTCGCTGCTCGACGGCGGAATGACCAGCCTGCCGGCGGCCTCCTTTCCGATCCGCTTCGGGAAATACGAGTTGCTGGGCAGGATCGCCCAGGGTGGGATGGGCATCGTCTACCGGGCGCGACAGCTGGGAGTCGATCCCCGGACCGTGGCCCTGAAGATGATGCTCGCCGGCGATCGAGCCACCGACGCCGAAAAGCACCGCTTCTTGCGCGAGGCCCAGACCGCGGCCACCCTGGTACACCCCAACATCGTCCCCATCTACGAGATCGCCGAGCACGAGGGCTGCCCCTATTTCACGATGCAGCTGATCGAGGGGAAGAGCCTGGCGGACCACGTCCGGGAGTTCCGTCACGACCGGGGGAGGCGTGCGGCGAAGCTGATGGTCGCCGTGGCCCAGGCCGTGAACCATGCCCACCAGCACCTCATCGCCCATCGCGACCTCAAGCCCGCGAACATCCTCCTCGACGCCGAGGGAACGACGCCACTGGTCACGGACTTCGGCCTCGCCGTGAACATGGTCAGCGAGAGCGGGCTCACCGAGCCGGGCACCATCGTGGGAACCCTGCCCTACATGTCGCCGGAGCAGGCCGCCGGGCAGACGCTGACCACCCGTTCCGACGTGTACAGCCTGGGGGCTGTTCTCTACAAGTTGCTCACCGGTCGCCCGCCGGTCCTCGACGACGAAGCCGCCGAGAAGCTCCCGCTGTACCAGATGCTCCGGCTCCTGCAGAAGGCGGAGCCGGTCTGGCCGCGCCAGCGGGATCGCTCCATTCCCCGCGACCTGGAGGCCCTCTGCCTCAAGTGCCTGGAGAAGGACCCCGAGCGCCGGTACAGCTCGACCGAGCTGGTCAAGGACCTGGAGCGCTTCCTCCGGAACGAGCGGCTGGCTGGGGCGAGCCCGAAGGGCTTCACCGCGCGGGTGGTGGGGTGGATCTCGCGGCACCTGGTGACCACGACCATTGCCATGGCGGTGGCGCTCCTGGTCGTCGCCAACGCCGCGAGCCTCTGGCTGACGCGGGCCGAGGCGAGCAACCGGCGCGCGGCGGTGCGGGAGGCGAACGTCAATGCGGCCCAGACGCTCGCGGGGTCGGTGCTCGCCCAGCTCGGGTGGGACCGCGAGGCCGTGACCAAGGCCGCCGGGGACCTTCCACCCGCGCTCGCGGCGGACCTGCTCCAGCCATGGCCGCACGGACAGGACGAGTTGGAGCGCTACTGCCGGACGCTCTACGAGCTCCACAACGATCCTGGCACCGGCCTGAGGACGCCCGAGGCGCCTCCGCCCGTCAACACCTGGTTCATCCTCGACCGGGAAGGAATCGCGCGGGCGCGCTGGCCCATTCCGCCTCGTGAGTTCCACGGAAAGGACTACCCATGGCGGGACTACTTCCAGGGAGCCAGGAAGCTCGCCGAGAAGCATCTCCGCTCGGCCCATGTCTCGCGCGCGTTCCTGTCGGAGTCGGACGACACCTTGAAGTTCGCGCTCTCCGCCCCCCTGTACGGCCCGGACGGTGCCTGGGTGGGCGTGATCGTCGCCATGGCGGACTCCGGCGCGACGCTCGGCACCCTGCGGCTGCGCGACTGGAACGCCGAGTACCGTATCGCCGCACTGGTGGGCCCCCAGGACCACTCGCGCAAGACCGCCCAGGATCTCCTCTATCCATCTGACTACGCCATCCTCGCCCACGCCTCGATCGGGCTGGACCACCTCCGCACGATCAGCAACCAGCGGATCCTCGACGTGGTCGCCCGGGTGGAGCAGAGCACGCCTGGCCCCGGGCTCGAGCAGTTCCAGTTGGCCGGACCGGATGCGGTGACGTTCGACGAGGACTACCGCGATCCCCTGGAAGGCTACGGGGGACGCTGGCTCGCGGGCTTCGCGCCGGTGGGGCACACAGGATTCGTGGTCATCGTGCAGACGCCCGACGACACGACGGTCCAGCCCGGCCAGATCCTGATCCTCCGATTGCTCTCGTGGGGTGTGTACCTGGCGCTCGGCCTGCTGGTGGCGCTGCTGATCTCCCGGCGATGGTCCGCTCGGACCCGGGCCGCCTGACAACCGGGGAATGACACCTGTCTCCCACGCGGAGACACCTGAAACTATTGGTATTTCGGGCCGATAATGGGGTTACAGAAGTACTTCCCCACAAGGTCAGCCCCCATGAGCGACAGCGTCTCCTCGTCGGACTCGTCTCACGAGTCCCACGAAGCCCACGAGTCACATCACACCGAATCCCACGAGGAGCACGAGGCACACGACTCCGCCGACAAGGCGGAGGAGTCGAAGGACAAGGCGGAGGAATCCTCCCACGAGGCGAAGGAGAAGGCGGACCAGGGCGACACGGCGGGCGCGCAGGCGGCCGCGGACAACGCGCAGCACGAGGCGGACCACGCGAAGGAGGAGGCGGACCACGCGCAGCAGGCCGCGGACACGGCGCAGGAGAAGGCCGAAGAGAGCGATGTGCCGGCGGACCAGACCTCCGCGTCGTACGCCCAGCAGTCGGCTGACGAGGCGAGGGCGTCCGCGGAGGCCGCCCAGAAGGCCGCGGACGAGGCACAGGCCGCCGTCAACGCCAGCTCACCGGGGGTGGCCGCGTACAACGGCGAGTCCGCGTTCGCCGCCGGGGCCGGCCAGGCGCACGTGCTGGACGCTCCCTCGGGGGCAGGGCAGTTCCCGGCCGATGCGAGCCTGTCGCCCGGGGACCAGGTGGTGGTGAATTCGGGTAGCGGGCTCAACCTGCGCGCGGGGCCGGGCGCCGCCTCCGCCAACCAGGGCACGCTGCCGGCCGGCACCAGCCTCACCATCACCGATCCCCCCGCTGGCCAGGCTGCGAAGCCAGGCTGGGTGCCCGTCGCCACCTCGGACGGGAGGCAGGGCTGGGTCAGCGAGAAGTACGTCTCCAAGCTCGGGCAGGGGCAGCA
>DATBSS010000676.1:0-2495 GCA_036559665.1 Myxococcaceae bacterium | reverse complement strand
TGCACGAACCCGGGAGGCCTCTACTTGGACAAGTACGAGGGCGGCACGAACTCCAACCGCCACGACCCGTCCAGCTTCTTCGGGACGTGCTCCGGCCTAGCGGCCGGGAACGTGGTGGTGAGCACGCGGGTCGGGCCCACGCCCGGGTACAGCGTCACCGATTGTGCCACCGGCTGGAACGGCCAACTCGCGAGCCTCGAGGTAGAGGAGGTCCGCTGAAGATCGGCGGCTGCCTCTAGTCACGCTCCGGGGAGCAGGGCTATCGTCGCCCCTGCTCCACGCGCGCACATGTCCCACGTCGGCTTCGAATTCGAGATCGGTTCGCACTCGCCGGACCAGCTCTTCGTCACCTCCTTCGATGCGGTGGAGGCGATCTCGCGCCCGTTCGAGCTGGAGGTGAGCTTCTTCCCCAGGGACGGGGAGCCGCTGGACCTCCAGGAACTGCTGGGACAGGAGTCCAAGCTGCTCATCCCCACCCCGGCGGGCGACCGCTGGTTCCACGGGGAGGTCCACGGCGCCCGTTCGCTTGGGGAGCACGGCGGCCGGCGCCGCTACGAGGTCCGGATCGGCCCCAAGGTGGGTCGCCTGGCGCACCTCAAGCGGAGCCGCGCCTTCCAGGCCAAGACAGTGGTGGAGGTCATCCAGGCGGTCCTAGACGAGGGGAAGGTGAAGCACCGCGCGGCGGCCTCCGGCTCGTACCCGAAGCTGGAGTTCTGCGTGCAGTACAACTGCAGCGACCTCGACTTCATCCTCTCCCGGGCCGAGGCCAACGGCCTCTTCCACCTGTACGAGCACAGCGACTCCGGGCACGAGCTGGTGCTGGGGGACGGGACGAACGCGTTCACGCCCCTGGCCGGCGGGGACACGCTCCCCTATCGCCTGGAGGGTGAGACGCCGGAGGAGGAGTACGTCGCCGAGGTGCTGGAGGTCCACCGCCTCCGCACCGGCTCCGTGGTGCTCAAGGACTTCGACCCGCTCCGGCCCGCGCTGGACGTGAGCGGCAAGGAGACCCCCGGCCCGCTGGAGCTGTACGACTACCCCGCCGAGGCGACCTCGCCCTCGGAAGCCGCCGCGCTGGCCACCGCGCGCATGGAGGAGCGCGGCCAGGGGAAGCTCACCCTGGATCTCAAGACGCACTGCCCGCGCCTGGTGCCGGGCGCGCTGTTCAGCCTGTCAGAGCATCCGGAGGAGCGCTTCAACCGCAAGCTGCTGGTGGTGGAGGTGCAGCACCACGGCCGGCGCCGCGAGACGCTGGGGGAGCCGGAGGCCTTCGCGCAGATCTACCGCAACGAGGTCCGCTGCCTTCCCGAAGGCACGCCCTTCCGCCCCGCCCGCCGCACCCCGCAGCCGAAGGTCTCCGGCCTGCAGACCGCCACCGTCACCGGCGCCGCGGGCGAGGAGATCCACCCGGACGAGCACGGCCGGGTGAAGGTCCAGTTCCACTGGGACCGCGAGGGGAAGAAGGACGACAAGAGCTCGGCCTGGGTCCGGGTGGCGCAGAGCTGGGGCGGGCCCGGCTGGGGCGCGCTCTTCGTGCCGCGCGTGGGCCACGAGGTGGTGGTGCGCTTCCTGGAGGGCAACCCGGACCGGCCCATCGTGGTGGGCAGCGTCTACAACGGCAGCAACCCGCCCGCCGCCCACCTGCCGGGCGAGAAGACCCAGAGCGCCATCCAGACCAGCAGCTCCCCCGGCGGCTCCGGCCACAACGAGCTTCGCTTCGAGGACGCCGCCCGCGACGAGCTGATCACCCTCCACTCGCAGAAGGACCTCACCGCCGCCACGGTGAACGACAAGAAGCAGGACGTCGGCCAGAACGAGTCGCTGGAGGTCGGCCGCGACCGCACCCTGGAGGTCGAGCGGCACCAGAGCCACGAGGTCATCCTCAACGACACCGTGGAGGTGACGAAGAACCAGTCCAGCACCATCCTCAAGAACCGCACCTCGGACGTCACCGGCGGCGACAGCGAGTCGGTGGAGAGCAGCCAGTCCACCACCGTCGCCGGCCTCTACAGCGTGAGCGCCAAGACCGCCTCCACCGAGACGGTCACCCTGGTGAAGACGCTCACCGTGGGCGGCGCCGCGCTGACCGTGGTGGGCGCCACCCACGCGGTGGGCGTGGGCCTGCTGCGCACGGAGACCATCGCCGGGGCGCGGACGGAGATCATCGCCCAGAACCGCGACGAGAACGTGGAGAAGAACCGCACCGCCAAGGTGAAGGGCGAAGACCACCTCCAGACCAAGGAGGGGTTGGTCCAGGGCACGGGCAAGGACGGCAAGGTGCAGGTGGACGGCAACTTCGAGCTGGGCGCCAAGGAGGGCGGGTCGTTCCTGGCCAAGAAGATGGAGCTGAAGGCGGACAGCAAGCTCAACCTCATCGTCGGCGGGAAGCTGCTGCTCAGCATCGACTCCGGGGGCAACATCACGGTCAACGCCAAGACCATCACCGTGGAAGGCAAGTGATGCCGCTCAAGCTCAAGGGCTCCAAGGTGAAGAAG
>DATBSS010000675.1:0-1916 GCA_036559665.1 Myxococcaceae bacterium | reverse complement strand
CCTTCAGCGTGGAGATGCCGAAGCTCGCCTCGCCCAGGTCGTAGCCCAGGAACGGTGAGAAGACGGAGCTGAAGTTACCGTCGCGGTACGTCCAGTCGCCCTTCACGCGGTGGAACAGCGTGTGGATGCTCAGGTTGATGTCGCGGTTGCGGAAGCCGCCGGTGGCCAGCACCTTGAGCACGTCGTCGGAGCCGAAGGCCATCAGGTAGAACGACGAGATCGGCTTTCCGGCCTCCGGCTTGCGGCTGGAGCCCCAGTCCACCCGGACCTGGTAGTCCCAGTAGACGGGCACCGCGGTGATGCTGTTGTCCGGCTGCACCAACGGCAGCAGCACGTCGACGTACGAGCGCCGGGCGGCCGCCGCCACCGACACGCCCGGCAGCACCGGCGCCTCGACGAAGAACGAGGAGTCGAGGAAGTCCACCTTGGCCGAGCCGTGCCAGGTGTCGCTGGCGCCCTTGCGCGTGGCCACGTCCACCGCCCCGCCGATGGCGCGGCCGTACCGCGCGCCGAAGCCGCCCGGGTAGAAGTCGACGTGGTCCAGGAACTCCTCGTTCACCACCGAGGGCCCGCCGCCCAGGTGGTAGAGGATGGGGATCTCCACGCCGTCCATGAAGATGTTCGTCTCGTCCGGGGAGGCGCCGCGGACGATCAGCGCGCCGGAGATGGCGGGCGCTCGCGCCACGCCGGGGAAGTTCTGGAGGACGCGCAGGGGGTCGCCGAAGGTGCCCGGGACGCGCTGCATCTCGGCGCGCTCCACGGTGCGGCGCACCACCTCCTTCTTCTCGCGCTCTCCGCGCACCACCGTCTCGAAGCCGATGGCGCGGGGCACCAGGTAGTAGAGCACCTCGCGCGTCTCGCCCGGCTCCAGCACCTCGGAGGTCCGGTAGGGCTCGAAGCCGTTGGCGGTGACGGTGACGGCGCAGGGGCCGGGAACGACCTTGAGCTCGAAATGGCCGTCCTCCGCCGAGAGGGACTCCGGCGCGTCGGCGGCGTTGCCGCAGCGGACCGTCCCGGCGTTGACGCGGTTGCGGCTGCCTCTCGCGATGAGCTGGCCCTTGAGGACGGCCTCGGGCGGGGGCGGCGGCGGGGCGGACCCGGCGTCCGGGACCTCGAGCGTGAAGTGGTAGACGTATTCGATCTGGATGGGCGCCGGCGCGCCGTCCACCTCGGCCGGCGTGAAGGTGAACTGCTTCACCGCCTCCACCGCCGCCTCGTCGAAGCCGTGCCCGGCCGGGGCGGTCACGGTCGCGTCCGCCACGCTCCCGTCCGCGGCGATGGTCACCGCCAGCTTCACGTCGCCGGACAGCCCCTCGCGCTGCGCGTCCTCCGGGTACGCCGCCTGGACGAACTTCACCAGCTCCGGGGCCCTGGTGAGGACCGGGACGTGGATGCCGCCGTCGACCTGCTCCTGGTGGACGGCGCCCTCGTAGCTCCGCGCCGCTGTGGGCAGCAGGAGGGCGATCAGCGCCAGCGGGGGGAGCCGGAGCACGGAACGGTCGTTTTATCGGCGCGGGGCCGATCCTTCAATGCGATGCGGCACGGCGAGGCGTCACGGGCCTCCCGGCGTGGACGACAG
The DNA here is from genome assembly GCA_036559665.1 of Myxococcaceae bacterium. Classification (GTDB taxonomy): domain Bacteria; phylum Myxococcota; class Myxococcia; order Myxococcales; family Myxococcaceae; genus DASRBA01. The sequence goes on along the minus strand of DATBSS010000675.1, from coordinate 337 downwards.
GCTTTTGTACAGGGCTGTGCAGGAAACGGACTTCAAGACGTACGTGATCTTCTGCTCCTGGACACGGCAACCCCGCGATTCGTGAAGAACGGGTTCCGGCACGCCCCCTGCTAAGGCTCCGGCCCGGAGGTTGAACCGATGAAGGCGATCAGCCGGAAGCAGGGCGCGGGCGGGAAGAAGGCGGTGAAGAAGCAGCTCACCGTGGGGGACCTGATCGCCGCAGCGTATGACACGCTGGGCAGCGAGGTGCGAGCGGTGGCGCGGGTGCTGAAGTCGCCCGACCTGTCGCTGGCGATCCACCGGCGCATCATCCTGGTCTGAAGCTACGGGGGAGGGT
>DATBSS010000674.1:0-9383 GCA_036559665.1 Myxococcaceae bacterium | reverse complement strand
CTTCGTCCACTGCTTCCAGCCGCCCTTCTTCTCCTGCGTCGATTCGTTCTGCTCGGACATGACCACCTCCGAGCGGTACCTTCGATCGCCACCTCTCTGCTACGGGCCGGTCTACAAGGGTGCCGTCGGGCGGAGGGACACAGGCGCCCGGCGCGCGGCCACGCCGCCGCGAAGTGCGACTTCGCCCCGAAGTTGACCGACGCCTTCACCGCGTCGATGTGGACGTCCCCGAAGGCGGCAACTACATCCCGGAGCTTTCGGAAGGCGGACTGGACCTCGGGCGACTTGCCTTCGAATAGCGCCGACTCCGTCACCGAGACACAGGAGTGCGACTGGCGCGCGCGGGTGAATTGCCGGCCGCACTTCGGGCAGGTCCAGGGTTTGGGGGCCATCTGCGGAAGCGTAGTAGCGTCTGTGCCCTCCGGGAGGTTGCGAACACGGCGGATTGATCGGCGCTCGACGCTACCGCCCCAGCACGACGTCGATCCCGGTGAGCAGGAGCGTCAGTTGCCGGCGCGAGATACGCCCCACGCGTTCGGTGAGCACCGATCGATCGAGCGCGATGATCTGCGAGACGTTCGCGACCGACTCTTTGGACAGGCCGGTGCTGCGCGTGGACAGGAGGACATTGCCTGGAGCGTCGGCCCATTGCAGGTTGCTGGTGAGTGGAATGCAGACCACGGTAGCGATCTTGCTCCGGTTGAACGCCTCGCCTTGGACCACCACCACGGGCCGCCGGAACCCGGGTCCGGACCCCACCGGATCCGGCAGCTCCGCCCAGCAGACGTCACCCTGCGAGATCACCATTCGGTACGCTGCAGCGCACGCCGAGCTGCGGCCGTGGAGAACGCGTCTGGCCGCCCGTCGATCCCCTCCATCGCCCGGTCAATCTTTTCGGTGACCGCGTCGGGCTCGTGCCGAGCGACATACTCTGCGACCGCCCGCCGGTAGAGCTCGCTCCGAGACTTCTTCATGCGTCTCGCCAGACGCTCCGCCTGTTCGAAGATCTCATCCGGCAAGGAGATCGCCGTCTTCATACCCAAGGTATAACCACTTCCCACCGCCCGCGGCAACGGCGTCCCACGTTGTGAAGGGAGGGTGAGGAGGGTGAGGCGGGTTCCGCTGGACCTCTAGCCGGCGGCCGCGGCGCGCTCCTGGGTGGCCCGCATCGGTGGGAAGACCGCCAGGTACGCGACCGACAACGCCGCCGCCAACGCGAACACCGCCGGGTAGCCGTACCGCTCCGCGAGCACCCCGGACACCCAGCCGCCGGGCGACTTCCCCAGCACCTCCACGGTCGCCAGCAATGTGTAGTGCGACGCGCCGATCCGCCGATCCACCCGCGACATCATGTACGCGAACATCGCGGTGGTGAGCGCGCCCGCGAAGAAGTGCTCCGCGCAGAGGGTGACGATCACCCGCCCGTCCGTGAGCGGCCACAGGCTGAGCCCCAGCACGCCGAACAGCGGCACCGCCCGCGCCACCGCGGTGATGTTCACCGCGCGCAGGTGATCCATCCGCCACGCCAGCAGGCCACCCGCGATGGAGCCGGCGATGGAGAAGACCTTCCCATACGTGCCGATCCACAACCCGAGCTGCGCCGGCGTATACCCGGCGTCCACCAGGAACGGCTTGAACATGGCATCCACCATGGTCTCGCCCACCTTGTACGTCCCGCACAGGAGCAGCAGCCACCCGGTACCCGGCGACCTCAGCGCCTCGAAGAGCGATCGAAGGACCGGCGTGCGCTCGGCGGCGGCCGGGGGAGGAGGCTCCGGAAAGGGCACCACCATCAGCGCTGCGCTCCAGGAGAGCAGCGCCATGGCCACGAAGATGCCCTCCCAGCCGATGACGTCGTTCAGCGCCAGGAGCAACCCGCCGCTGAACAGCATGCCGACCTTGTAGCCCACCACCTGCGCGCTGTTGCCGGTGCCCAGCTCGCGCGGCCCCAGCATGTCCACCGCCAGCCCATCCACCGCGATGTCCTGCGTCGCCGCCACCAGGTTCATCACCAGCACCACGGCCAGCAACGGCATCAGCGCTCCCTGCTCAGCCACCCGCGCCCCCACCATCGCCACCGCGCCCATCAGGAGCTGGAGGGGGACGATCCACGACTTCCTCCGCCCGAACCGCGCCGACCCGAACCGGTCCACCAGCGGCGCCCAGAGCGCCTTGAGCGACCACGGCAGCGCCAGCACCCCAAGAAGACCGATGGCGGTGAGCGAGGCGCCCCGGCCGCGGAGGTAGATGGGGAGTGCCCCGGTCTGGAACCCGAACGGCAGCCCCTGGACCAGGTAGAGCGACAGCAGCAAGGCGAAGCGGTATGCACGCGCCATGTTCGAACCGGCCACGGATGATGACCTGACCGCCATCCGCGAGCACGCCCATCGCTTCCGCCTGGACGCCGAGCACCTCGCCCGGGAGCAATTCATCGTCGCCCGCGAGCACGACCGCCTGGTCGCTTTCGGCCGGGTGAAGCCCTACGGCGGCGGCGTCTTCGAGCTGGGCTCCGTCGGCGTCCTCGAATCGGAGCGCGGCAAGGGCTGGGGCGACCTCGTCGTTCGCGAGCTGATCCGCCGCTTCCCCACCCGCGAGGTCTACATCACCACCGACCTCACCTCGTACTTCGAGCGCTTCGGCTTCCGCCCCATGGACCCCACCGCCGTCCCCGCGCCGCTCCAGGACAAGCTGAAGCGGATCTGCGGCAGCCTGCGCGACGGGGTGGTGGCGATGGTGCTGGTCAAGGACTGAGCGGCGACCCCTTCGTCGCCTCGCCCACCATCTCCTCCAGCCGCCCCAGCGCCACGTCCAGGTTCTCCTTCGCCGGGCCGAACGAGAAGCGCACATAGGAGCGGAAGCGCGAGGCGCGCCGGCTCCGCCGCTTGCCGGGGTTCACGTCGAAGAACTCCCCGGGCACGCAGATCACCTTCCGCTCCAGCGCGGCGCGGAAGAAGCCCATCCCGTCGTTGAGCGGCGGCGGGAGGTTCTTCACGTTCCCCCAGACGTAGAAGGTGCCGTCCGGCGCCTTGTCCGTGTGGATGCCCAGCCGGTCCAGCCGGGACAGGAGGAAGTCGCGCTTGTCCCGGAAGCACTTATGGATGGCGTTGGTCTCCGCCACCACGTGGTCCTCGGCCAGCAACGGCAGCGCGGCGCGCTGGAGCGGCTTGGAGCCGCCGCCGTCCAGGAACGACCCCGCCGAGGACACCGCGTCGATCACCTGCCGCGGCCCCACCGTCCAGGTCACCCGCCAGCCCGGGTACCGCCAGTTCTTGGTGAAGCCGTCGAAGATGACCACCGGGTCGCGATTGACGTCCTCCACGTACCGGGCGGCGCTCTCCACTGGCAGCCGCCCCGGCCGCGCGCTCCAGATGTAGTGCGAGTAGAACTCGTCGATCAGCAGCACGCACTCCAGCTCGCGCGAGATCTGCACCCACCGCTGCAGCTCCTCCCCCTGCACCAGCTTTCCGGTGGGGTTGCAGGGATTGGAGAGCAGCAGCGCAGACAGCCCGCGCCCCTGCACCTCGCGCCGCAGGTCGTCCGCGGTGAAGGCGTAGCCGCGCTCGCCCTCCAGCAGGATGGGGATGGCGGTGAACGCCTTGAAGACGTCCAGCAGCTCCTCGTAGGCGGTGTAGTCCGGGAGGAAGTGACCCAGGTTGATGTGGCCCAGGCTGGCCGCCGCGCGGGTGAGCGCCGCGCGCCCGCCGCCGGAGACGCTCACGTTCTCCGCCGTGTACTGCGAGGGCATCCCCTTGCGGTACAGCCGGTTGTAGAGCGCGGCGATCGCCTCGCGCAGCTCCATCAGCCCGGGGACCGGCGCGTACTCCTGGTCGTCCACGTGGATGGAGACGTCGCCCACCCGCGGCGGCGAGCCCGGCAAGGGCCCCGTCTCTGGCTGGCCCTGGCCCAGGTTGCACCAGGACGGGTCGCGCGGGGTGAAGCCGCGGCGGGACGCCTCGGTGGTGACGAAGATGACGCCGGTCCGGGGGACGGCTCGGAAGGCGGGGATGTTGGGGTCGTCAGAAGCAGGAGCGCCGGGCGTGGACATGGGGCGCTCGTGGGTTTACCGCAGAACCGTCACCGCCGCCCGTTCACCGCTTCAGCCTGGCTTCCACGGTCACCGCCTCCCCACCCCGGATCCTGCCCGTCCACGGTTGGAAGCCCTTCTTCGTCACCTGCACCTCCACGTCTACGCCCCGCGGGTACAGGTTCTCCTGCATCAGCGGCGTGGTACCCATCGGCTTGCCGGCGATCCGCACCTGCGCGCCGTCCGGCTCGGAGAGGATGGTCAGCACCGCCTGGTTGGGCGGGCCCGTCAGCGCGTAGTACTTCGCGCGGAGCTCGCGCGGGCCCCAGAGGAGATACGACGCCCCCGCCCCTCCTACCGCCAGCAGCACCAGCAGCAGCGCCACCGAGCGCGGGAATGACGACGGCTTCCGGGCCCCGGCGCCGTAGCGCCCCGGGAGCGGCTCGTACCCGGGAACCCACTCCTGCGAAGGAGGGAGCGGCTGCCGGGACGGCTCCTCCCGGGCGGTCACCAGCGGCTCCGCCTCCGCCTCCAGCCCGGACTCCAGCTCCACCTCACGCGCGGGCCGCTGCACGGGTTCGATCTGTTCCAGCATCGCGGTCATCCGCGCGCGCGCGGGCGAGGGCGTCTCGGGTGCCCCGGTGAGCCGGCCGGACGCATCGAGCGCGGGACCGGGAGGCGGATTCCAGCTCGGGAACGGGTCTTCCTGGAACCCGGGCCCAGCGGCCTGGGTCGGAGGCTCCGGCGGCGCGGGGCTCTCCTTCGGCACCCGGGAGCGCGGCGACGGCGGGAGCTTCAGCCCGGAGAGGAAGTGCGCCAGCTGCGGCGCGCCGATCACCGCGCCGGACTTCGCCAGGAGCCGGGCCAGCGCGTGCCCCGCCACCTCGATGCTGGGGTAGCGGTCCTCGTGCTTCTTGGCGAGCATCGTCCGCACGAGGGTGACGCATTCGGCGCTGAGCCCCTGGCACGGCGCCGGCGGGGCCTTGGCCAGCAGGTCGTTGAAGGCCACCGGGTTGTCGCTGTAGCCGTACGGGTACTGGCCGCTGGTGAGCCGGTGGATGACCACGCCCAGCGAGAACTGGTCGGACAGGTGGGTCGCCGACTCGCCCCGGATGACCTCCGGCGCCGCGTACGGGATCTTCCCCTTGAAGGTGCCCGGCTCCGTCTGGCCGGTGTCCACCTTGGCAATGCCGAAGTCGGCGATCTTCACCTCGCCGTCGGCGGTCACCATGATGTTGGAGGGCGTGAGGTCCCGGTGCGCCGCCATGATCGGCTTGCCGTCCTCCGTCTTCCGGTACGCGTGCGAGAGGCCGTTGGCCACCTGCTGGGCCACGTAGAGCGCCAGTGGCTCCGGCATCCAGCTCCTGGCCTTCGCCGCGTTCCCCAGCACCTGGCCCAGGTCCCAGCCGTCCACCAGCTCCATCACCAGATAGAGGCCCTCGGGGCCGCGCCCCACGTCGAACACCGAGACGATGTTCTGGTGGTGCAGGTGCATGGCCAGCCGCGCCTCGGCCAGGAACATGCGGGCGATCTCCTCGTTCACCGCCAGGTGCGGGAGCATCCGCTTGATCGCCACCGGCTTGCGGAAGCCCTCCGCCCCGGTGGCCACCGCCAGGAACACCTCCGCCATCCCGCCGCCGCCCAGCGGCGCGAGGATCTGGTACCGGTCGGAGGCGAAGGGTTCCACGCGGCTTACGTTTTAGCAGAAGGGCCCGGCCCACCGGTCGGCGCGCCGTGGCGGCCCTCGCCCTCGGCGAAGCGCTTCGCCCCGGACACGCTCTCCAGGGTGACCACCTTGCTGCCGCGGCCGAACTCCATCCGCATCGCCGCCTCCAGCGACAGGCCGAAGCCCTCGTAGGCGGAGCGCCGGTCGGCGCGCATGCACTCCTGGGGGAACGCGCTCAGCTCGGCGGCCAGCGCCTCCGCCGCCGCCCGCGCCTGCCCCTTGGGCACCACCCGGTTCACCAGGCCCATCGCCAGCGCCTCGTCCGCCTTCACCGCGCGGCCGGTGAGGATGAGGTCCAGCGCGCGGGAGAGGCCGATCAGCCGGGGCAGCCGGATGGTGCCGCCGTCGATCAGCGGCACGCCGAAGCGCCGGCAGAACACGCCCAGCACCGCGTCCTCCTCCATCACCCGCAGGTCGCACCACAGCGCCAGCTCCAGCCCACCCGCCACCGCGTGCCCGGCGATCGCCGCCACCACCGGCTTGTCGAGCAGCAGCCGCGAAGGGCCCATGGGCCCGTCACCTTCCGGGTCCATGCGGTTGAAGCGCGCCTCGTCCCCGGAGGCCACCGCCTTGAGGTCCGCCCCGGCGCAGAACGTGCCGCCGTCCCCGTAGAGCACCGCCGCGCTGGCCGACTCGTCGGTGTCGAAGGCGCGGAAGGCGTCCGCCAGCGCCTGGGCCGTGGGCCGGTCCACCGCGTTGCGGACGGACGGCCGGTGGAGGACCACCGTGGTGACGGGGCCGGACTTCTCGACCCGGACTGCGGGGCTCGCGCTCATGGGCAGCGCGATGTAGCACCGCCCGCCGGCCTAGCGGCCGTCGAAGATGGCGCGGATGACCCGCCAGATGAGCTTCACCTCGTCCGGCCGCCGCTGCTGCAGGAAGTCGCAGATCTCCGCCACCGTGTCCCTCCGCTGCACCGAGAAGCTCTCGAACAGCGTGGACAGGTTCACCTCCAGCCCGGACGCCAGCTTCCGGACCGTGCCCAGGGACGGAGAGAACGCGCCGCGCTCGATGCGCCGGACCGCGTCCACCGAGAGCGTGCTGCGCTCCGCCAGCACCTCCTGCGTCAGGGTCCTGGCCTTGCGCAGGTCCCGGATGTGACTGCCGAACTTCCGCCCTACCTGATCCGACATGCCCACCCCCTCTTCTGGCAAAGAGGCGGGAATCTCTTCAGTGCCTGCCAGAACGGGAAGTGACGATGTACGCGGTCCGACGGTGAACCTGTTCGCCGCTCGACACTCCTGGCGGCCGGGGGATGGAGGTATCTTCAGCCCGTGAAAACGCTCCCCTGCTCCGCCCTCCTCCTCGCCGCCTCCCTCTCCACCGCCGCCTGGGCCGCCCCGGAGGCGCCCAGGGAAGTCCTCCCCTTCCTGGAGAACGACTACGCCGGGGCGGTGGCGCAGGCCAAGGCGAAGGGGGTGCCGATCTTCGTCGACGTCTGGGCCCCGTGGTGACACAGCTGTCGCTCGATGCGGGCGTTCGTGTTCACGGACGCGAAGCTCGAGCGGCACGCCGGACGGTTCGTCTGGCTGAGCATGAACACCGAGGAGACCAGCGCCGGCCCCTTCCTGGAGAAGTTCCCGGTCGAAGGCTGGCCCACCCTCTTCGTCATCGACCCGCGCACCGAAAAGGTAGCGCTCAAATGGCCGGGCGCCGTGACCGTGCCGCAGTTCGAGCGGTTGCTGGATGACGGCGAGCGGGCGATCAAGGGCGCAAGCAAGGGCCTGGACGCCCAGATCACGGCGCTGGACCTGGCCTACGGGCAGGGAAAGCACGAGGAGGCCGCGCGCCTGGGCGCCAAGCTCGCCGCCGCGGCGCCGAAGGACTGGCCCGGCCGCCCACGCGCCGTGCAGATGTGGCTGCTCGCGCTCTACGAGCTGAAGCAGTGGGAGCCGTGCGCGAAGACCGCCGTCCAGGAACGCGAGAAGCTCCCGCGCGCCGCGGCGTACGTGGACGTGGTGAACATCGGCCTCGGCTGCGCGAGCGAGCTGCCCAAGGACGCACCGGGGCGGGCCGCGCTCATCGCGCCCCTGGAGAAGGCCGCGAAGGAGCTGTTGGCCAAGCGCGACATCCCCATCGCCGTGGACGACTACTCCGGCCTCTACGGCGGCATGGTCGACCTGCTCGAGGAGCGCGGCGACGCGGACGGCGCCCGCGCGACGGCAGAGGCGTGGGCCAGCTACCTGGAGGGGGAGGCGACAAAGACCACCTCGCCCGAAGCCCGCACCGTGTTCGACCCGCACCGCATGACGGCGTATCTCAAGCTCAAGCAGCCCGAACGCGCGCTGAGCATGCTCCAGGCCTCGGAGCAGGCGCTCCCGGACGACTTCAACCCGCCGGCGCGCCTGGCGGTCGTCTACCGGGAGATGGGGAAGCTCGACGAGGCGCTGGCCGCCACCGAGCGCGCGCTGGCCCGTGCCCGCGGCCCGCGCAAGCTGCGGATCCTCTCCACCCGAGCGACCATCCTGGAGAAGAAGGGGGACGTGAAGGCGGCGCGGAAGGCGCTGGACGACGCGCTCGCCTTCGCCGCGACGCTGCCGAAGTCGCAGCAGTACGAAGGGTCCATCAACTCGGTGAAGAAGCAGCGGGACGAGCTGAAGGAGCCGGCCCCCGCCACTCCGCCAGCGAAAACGCCGTGAAGGCCACCGCGTACGCGCCGAGGACGTCGATGGTGTAGTGCAGGTGCGAGAGGAAGACGGTGGCCACCACCGCCGCGTGGCCTACGAGCATGGGCCAGCGCAGCCGCCGGTCCCTCCAGGCGTAGAGGAGGAGCAGGAAGGTGGTGGCGGTGTGCCCGGAGAAGAACAGGTCCTTGGTCAGGTACACGTGCGCCGGCCCCCGGCCGAAGAGGCCCAGCGGGTGGATCAGGTCGAAGAAGGCGCGCCGCCGGGCCTCCAGGTCCATCCCCGCGTTGGCGTCCGGCCCGTGCACGGGGCCCAGCCCGGTGGCCGCGATGCAGACCCCGCGCGCCAGCGCCAGCAGCCCGGAGACCACCATGTACCGGCAGAAGCGGCGGACGTCGGTGAGCATCAGCGCCAGCGCCACCGGGATGTAGGCCAGCACCCAGACCGCGTAGTTGTACCGGTCCACCCAGGCGACGTACGGCACCAGGTCCAGCACGGCGTCCGGGAGCGAGGGCGCCGGCCGCGCCTCCGCCCACAGGGCCATCCAGAGCATGGCGGCGAAGCAGGCCAGGCGGAAGGCGAAGGCGGCGGCCACCCGGGGCGCGTGCGCGGCCAAGGCTTTTCGCCACCGCGCCCATGGAGGTAGGGTGCCCGCGTTCGGAAGGTTGGACACCGCGCAGAGGTTGGACCCGAAATGGCCCGCTCACCAGTTCCGGAACCCGTGACGCGCTTCCGCGCCGAGCACCGGCCCAGGGCCATCGGCCCCCGCTACCAGGGATGGGCCCACCTGGCCTTCACCAGCTTTGGCTCGCTGGCGGTGATCGCGCTCGCCGCCAGCCGCGTCCGCTCGCCGTCCTGGCGGGAGCTTTTGACGGTCCCCGCCGCCTTCTTGATCGCCAACTTCGCGGAGTACTTCGGCCACAAGGTCCCCATGCACCGGAAGGTCGCCGGGCTGGGCGTGGTCTTCCGGCGCCACACCCTGGAGCATCACCACTTCTTCACCCACCAG
>DATBSS010000673.1:0-4705 GCA_036559665.1 Myxococcaceae bacterium | reverse complement strand
TGCCATCCGGCTTTCCGTCCCGCTGACGGAACCAGCCGCGCCTGAGGCTTCGGCCATCCGATGATCACTAAGCTCTCGCTTAGGTGTTCTACGTGGTTTCACCGCCAGATCCGGCCGTGGTGTGCGCGATACTTACGGGAGATTCATCACCGTGGAGAAGTCAGGACGCCTCCTCGGGAAAATGTGGCGTCCCGAGCCGCGGTGGCCGTGCCGGCCATGGACACCGCGGCTCGTTCTCCACATGTCATCACCGTTCACGGATCCGACGTCACTCCTGGCGCTTGAGCCGCGTCTCCACGTCGACCGCAGTTTTGAGGGGTGCTTCGCACGCGAAGCGCCGGCACAGGTACGCCGCCGCGCCCTCCACCCGCTCCCGACCCTGGGCGGCGTGCTGGAGCACGGCCGGGGCCTCACCGGGCGACAGGCGGCTGAGCGCGATGGTCGGCGCGTAGGCGCGGTTGGCCGCCGCCACGAGCTCCGAAGCCACCGGGTCCTCCCCCACCACCGCGAGCGACGCCGCCCCGTCGAGGAACGCGTCCGCCGCCAGCCACAGGTACCCGAATCCGAACGGTTGCCGCACCATTTCGTCCCGCAGCCGCGAGAGGTACTTCTCCGCCGCCTCCAGGAACTTCGGCTCCCCCGTCAGCGCGGCGAGCGCCACCTGCGCCTCTGTGAGCGTGGAGGCCCCGGACGGAAAGGCGTTGTCGTGCACCGCGTACACCGCGCACACCAGGTCCTGCTGCCCGCGCGGCGCCGTGAGGTACGCCTTCCGTTCCTCCGTCCAAAAGAGCTCCACCGCCTTGTCGACGACCGCCACCGCCGCCTCCAGGTACCGCGGCTCGAACGTCGCCTGGTACAGCGCCACCAGCCCGGAGGCCACGTCCCCGTAATCCTCGATGAACGCGTCGATCTTCCCCTGCCCCTCCTGGTACGAGCGCAGCAACCGCCCCCCGCTCCACATCTTCGCCAGCACGAAGTCCGCCGCGCCCCGCGCCAACGCCACCCACTCCGGCCTTCCGAACACGCGGCCCGCCACCGCCAGCCCGCGCACCATCAACCCGTTCCACCCCGCCAGCACCTTGTCGTCCCGCCCGGGCTTCACGCGCTCCTCGCGAGCCCGGAAGAGCGTCGCCCGCGCCTCGTCCAGCAGTCGCCGCACCTCCGCCTCGCCCTTCCCGGTCCGTGCGGCCAGCTCCGGCAGTTCCTTCTTCGCCTCCAGCACGCTGGCGCCGTGCTCGAACGTCCCGTCACTGGTGACGTTGAACGCCAGCTTCACCAGCACCGCCTGCTCCGCCGGCAACAGCGCGTCCACCTCCTTCTCCGTCCAGACGAAGAACTTCCCCTCCTCCCCGTCGCTGTCCGCGTCCTGCGCCGCGTAGAACCCGCCCTCCGGCGAGGTCATCTCCCGCCGCACGTACTCCGCCGTCTCCTCCACGGTCTTCTTCCACAGCGCGCGCGGCTCCAGCCCGGCCTGGTGCGCCTCGGCGTAGAGCGCCAGCAGCTGCGCGTTGTCGTAGAGCATCTTCTCGAAGTGAGGCACCAGCCACCGCTCGTCCACCGAGTACCGGTGGAACCCGCCGCCGAGCTGGTCGTACACGCCCCCGCGTGCCATCCGCTCCAGGGTGATCGCCACCGCCGACCGCAGCGCGTCCTTCCCCGACCTCCGCCACGCGCGCAGCAGCATCTGCACGTTCGGCGGGTTGGGGAACTTCGGCGCGCCCCCGAACCCGCCGTGCACCCGGTCCACCTCCCGCTCCAGCCGATCCGCCGCGCGCACCAGGTCGTCCGCCACCATCGCCGACGGCGGCGCGTCCAGCCCGTACACCGCGATGTGCTCCAGCCCATGCTGGAACTCGCTCGCCTGCGCCTCCACGTCCTTCCGCTGGCCCACGTACGACCGGTGGAGCGCCTCCAGCAGGCGCCCGAACCCGGGCATCCCGTACCGGTCCGTCTTCGGGAAGTACGTCCCGCCGAAGAACGGCCGCAGGTCGGGCAGCAGGAACACCGTCAACGGCCACCCGCCCCCGCGCCCCAGGAGCTGCACCACGCCCTGGTAGATCTGGTCCAGGTCCGGCCGCTCCTCCCGGTCCAACTTGATGTTCACGAACCACTCGTTCATCCGCCGCGCGGTCTCCGGGTCCTCGAAGGACTCGTGCGCCATCACGTGGCACCAGTGGCAGGCGGAGTAGCCGACCGAGAGGAGGATGGGCCGGTCCTCACGCTTCGCGCGGGCGAGCGCCTCCTCGCCCCACGGGTACCAGTCCACCGGGTTCTCGGCGTGCTGGCGCAGGTAGGGCGAGGTCTCGTGCTGGAGTCGATTCGGCATCCGCGCACCCTATCCTGCGCGCTACCGTGGAGGTGATGCCCGCGCGCGACGCGTCATTCTTCGACGGCCTGCTGCGGTGGCTCGCGCTCGAGCGGGCGGCGGCGAAGGCGCGCTTCGAGGAGGAGCGTTCCCGGCTCACCCTCGCCGAGCTGGAGACCAAGGGCCTCGTCGCCCTGGACCTGGAATCCGTGGAGGAATCCATCGGCCTGGGCGGCCGCATCCTCGTCACCTTCGAGCACCCCGAGCGCCGCAACCTCCGCGCGCGCTTCCACCCCGGCGATCAGGTGCAGGTCCGCCCGCGCAAGTCGGAGGACGTGGCGCCGGCGCGCGGCATCGTCTCCCGCGGCGGCCGCCGCCAGGTGCAGATCGCCTTCGACCGCCCGCCGCCGGAGTTCGTGGCCGAAGGGCGGCTGCGCCTGGACCTGGCGCCCAACGACGTCACCTTCGACCGCGCCGAGGCCGCGGTGCGCAAGGTGAAGGCGCTCGAGCACGGCCAGGAGCGCCACACCCGCGAGCTGCTGCTGGGGAACGAGCCCCCGAAGTTCGACCGCCCGCGCCCGGCCGAGTTGGAGCAGCCCCTCAACCCCGAACAGCGCGCGGCGGTGGAGCAGGCGCTTTCAGCGGAGGACTTCTTCCTCGTCCACGGCCCGCCCGGCACCGGCAAGAGCACCGTGCTGGCGGAGGTGGCCTCGCAGTCCGCGCGCGCCGGGAAGCGCCTGCTCTGCACCGCCGCCAGCAACGCCGCCGTGGACCACCTTCTGGAGCTGTGCCTGGACCGCGGGCTGAAGGCGGTGCGCATCGGCCACCCGGCCCGCATCGCCCCCGCGCTGGTGCAGCACGCGCTGGACGTGATGGTGGAGGAGCACGAGGACCGCAAGCTCTCCCGCGAGCTGTTCGAGGAGGCCTTCGCGCTTCAGGGCTACGCCCGCCGCCAGCGCTCCCAGGGCCGCAGCCGCGAGCGCTTCGCCAACGCGCGCGAGTCGTCCGCCGAGGCGCGCAAGCTGTTCGACGACGCGCGCGCGCTGGAGCGGAAGGCGGTGCGGAGCGTGCTGGACCGGGCGCAGGCCATTTGCGTCACCCTCTCCTCCATCGACTCGCCGGTGCTGACGGGCGAACCGTTCGACCTGGCGCTCTTCGACGAGGCCACCCAGGCGGTGGAGCCGCTGGGACTGCTCCCCTTCCTCCGGGCGAAGACCGTCATCCTGGCCGGGGACCACCGCCAGCTCCCGCCCACCGTCCTCTCCATGGAGGCTTCGAAGGCCGGTCTCTCCATCAGCCTGTTCGAGCGGCTCCTGGCGGACCACGGCGACGCGGTGAAGCGGATGCTGCGCGAGCAGTACCGCATGCACGAGCAGATCATGTCCTTCCCCTCCCGCGAGATGTACGGCGGCGAGCTGCGCGCGCACCCCACGGTGGCGAAGCGGACGCTGGCGGAGGTGCTGAAGCCCGGTGCCGCGGTGGACGCGCCGCCGCTGCTCTTCCTGGACACCGCCGGCAAGGGCTTCGACGACGAGGTGGCCCAGGGCTCCGAGTCCCGCTTCAATCCCGGCGAGGCCGCGCTCGTCGCCGCGCGCGCCCGAGAGCTCCTGGACGCCGGCCTCGCCCCCGCCGAGCTGGCCGTCATCGCCCCCTACAGCGCCCAGGCCGATCTCCTCCGCGAGCGCGCCCCGCACCCGGACGTGGAGATCGACACCGTGGATGCGTTCCAGGGCCGGGAGAAGGACGCCATCCTGGTCTCGCTCACCCGCTCCAACGCGGGCGGCGACATTGGCTTCCTCTCCGACCTGCGCCGGATGAACGTGGCCATCACCCGCGCGCGCCGGCACCTGTTCGTGGTGGGCGACTCCGCCACGCTCTCCGGCCACCCGTTCTACGCGCGCTTCATCGAGGAGGCGCAGCAGCAGGGCGGCTATCGCTCCGCCTGGGAGTGGCCCGAGCCCGCGCCCACCGTGTGACCGGGTCGCGACGTGGGTTTGTGTCCGACTTGCAACGTTTGCGAGGCGCTGCCGCTCAGCGTCAACATCCATTGCAACCCACTGCGGCAAGGAATGTGGCAACGCGGCGGCGTCCCAGTGGAAAATCAGGTTGGCGGCGGGCGGCATGCCCGGTGCTTTCAGTCGGAGTGGCCTTGGGCAAGGGAGGGCCACGGCATGGGTACGAAGCCGGTGATGACCAAGGAAGACGACATGTGGGTCATCCGCGTGGAGAGCGCGAGCGGGAAGATGCAGGAGTACCGCTGCGCGTCCGAGAAGCAGGCCCGCCAGTTGGCGCTGGTGCTCACCCCGCGAGAGTCACCAGGCTCCGCCCCGCGGTGAGTTGCAGGAGATGGTCGTTCGCAGTGGCGATGGTGGCGGCCTTGGCGTGCGGGCGCCCGAGTGT
>DATBSS010000672.1:0-3757 GCA_036559665.1 Myxococcaceae bacterium | reverse complement strand
GGCTTCCGCGAGGACGCCGAGCTCCAGATCCAGCCCTGGCTCACCGTACGCGCCGGGGCGGACGTGATGTTCGAGCACCTGGTGGGCCGGGCGGAGCTGCCCATCCTCAGCGGCGTCCAGTATGCGGGCTTCCCCGGCGCGGAGCCGTCCGTGGAGCTGCAATCCTTCGCCCGCACCCCCAACACCTTCGACGGGGCGCTCTACTTCGAGGCGGACTTCAAGCTGGGCCAGTTCACCCTCACGCCCGGCGTGCGGTCGTCCTACGCGCGGGTGTACGCGCACGACCTCGCCGCCATCGAGCCGCGCTTCTGGGCGCGCTGGCAGCCGCTCCGGACGTTCGCCATCAAGGGGTCCGCCGGGCTCTACGCGCAGCCGCCCGAGTCCACCGACATGGAGCCGGAGCCGTTCGGCACGCCCACCCTCCACCACGAGTGGGCGTTCCAGTCGTCAGTGGGCGTGGAGCAGAAGATCACCGACGTCATCAACGTGGACCTCACCGGGTTCTTCAACCGCCGCTACGACCGGGTCGTCTCCCCCGGGCTCACCACCGACGGCGCGAACGGGCTGCCCACGACGGCGCGCTTGGGCAACCTGGGGTTGGGCCGCGCCTACGGGCTGGAGGTCCTGCTCAAGCACGAGATCACCAAGGAGTTCTTCGGCTGGCTGGCCTACACCCTGAGCCGCACCGAGCAGCGCCGCGTGGGCGCCAGGGATTACCGGCTGGGCACCTTCGACCAGACGAACATCCTCACCGCGGTGGGCAGCTACCGCCTGCCGCACGGCTGGGAGATCGGCGCGCGCTTCCGCTACGTCACCGGGCGGCCCTACGCCCACCTGGACCACGCCTACGACGTGTACGCGGTGGACTCGAACAACTTCGGCTGCCAGCGCGAGCCGGCGGACTCCTCGCGCTTCCCGGACTTCCACCAACTGGACGTCCGGCTGGACCGGAGCTGGCTGTTCGACAACTTCACGCTCAACCTCTACGTGGACGTGCAGAACGTCTACAACGCGCAGAACATCGAGACCTACTTCAACGACTACCGGTGCCGGGAGGAGGTCCCGGTGCCGGGCATCCCGGTGCTGCCGGTGCTCGGCCTGAAAGGGACGTTCTGATGCGCCGCGCCGCCCCCTGGACGTTGCTGCTGGGCGCGCTGGTGGGGACCGGGTGCCTGGACATCCCGGACGACCCGACCACCGTCCACGACCTGCGCGTGCTGGGCATCGCCATGGACCCGCCCGAGCTGATGGCGCCGGTGTGCCCCTCGGTCGCGAACGGGACGATCTCCATCCCGCAGGAGGACCTGGCCACCTACACCTCGGAGGTGACCCTGCACGCGCTGCTGGTGGACCCGGCCGGGAACGGGCGCCCCATCTCCTACGAGCTGTTCGCCTGCTCGTCGCTGGGAGACCGCACCTGCGAGAAGGAGGAGGAGACCACCCTGGTCACCTCCGGCCAGACGACCGCGGGCGTCTTCTCCTTCACCTTCCGGCCCGGGACCATCCTGTTGCCCAACGGGACGCCGCTGCTGGCCCAGGTGCTGGAGGACGACGCCGTCTACCATGGGCTGGGCGGCATCCGGGTCCCGCTGGTGCTTCACGTCGGCGCGCAGGGGGAGGAGGTCTTCGCGCAGAAGATCATGCTCTACAGCTGCCAGTTCTTCCCCGACCAGCGCGCCAACGTGACCCCTCAGCTCCCCGGCCTCCAGCTCAACAGCGAGCCATGGCCAGCGGACCCCGGCGGCCTGTCGCTCTCCGGGCGGGGGCCGTTCCGCACCCTCCCGGGCGACCTGGCGGGGCAGGAAGAGACCTACGTCGTCCCCTCCATTCCGGACCCGCAGGGCACCATCTCTCGCATCGACCTGGTCGAAAGCTGGAAACTCTCCTGGTACACGGACTATGGGACGTTCTCGTCGGGCACCACGGGCGGGACGGACATCGCGGGGCGGCCGAGCCGGCACAACAACGAGTGGCGCCTTCCGGCCACTCGAGAGGAGCGGGACGTGACGTACTGGGTGGTGGTGCGCGACGGACGGGGCGGGCTCTCCTGGAGCACGTGGAGGGCGCACTACACGCCATGAGCCCTCCCAGCACCCCGGATCCGGAGCAGACGCTCTCCCTCTCGCAGTGCCCGCTGTGCGGGTTCCAGCCACTGCCCGACGGCGCGGTGAAGTGCCCCCGCTGCCAGAAGAGCTTCACCTACGCGCTCCGCCAGATGCGGGCGGACATCCGGGCCAGCTCGGCGGCGCAGGGCGCCCCCTCCACGCAGAAGCGGCACATCAGCGTGGACCAGGAGGCCGCCACGCTCCTGGGCACCAGCATCGAACAGGTGCCCGGCTTCTTCGTCCCCGGCCCGTCCGCGGTGCTCCTGCTGGCGGGCGCCGTCATCTGGTTCCTCCGGGTGGTGGGCGTGGGCGCCTCCCAGGGCGAACCGGCCTGGGTCTACGCGCTGGCTGGCGTCGATCTCCTGCTGCTCCCGGTGGTGCTGCTCAACGTCAAGCACGCCAAGGTGATCGCCGCCTCCGCCTTCGCCCTGAACCTGGCGGCCTCGCTGGCGCTGGCGGGCGCGGGCTTCTACCGGCTGGCGCCGCTGTTCTACGAATTGCACGCGGTGGCCGGGCTGGTGGCCTCCGCCGGGAGCCCGCGCGCGGTCCGGCGCCGCGGGGCGATGCTGGGCGGATTGCTGGCGGCGGTGCTGGGAGGCGTGTTCCTGGCGCGTTCGGCACCGGAGAACGCGTCCCGCAAGGTGCTGGTGAGCCAGGACATGGGCTACCAGCTGGTGCTGCCGGAGCGCTACGACCGCATCGCCGACGAGCAGCTGGCCCCGCACCTCCGGTTGCCCCGGGCGACCTCCGGCTCCAGCGTGGCCTTCGCCGGCGACGCCACCTTCGGCGTCCTCACCGTGGAGCGCGACCGGAGCATCCAGCTCATCGGCGGCTGCCAGTCGTACCTGGAATCGCTGGGGGCGACCAATGCGCCGAAGCCGGTGGACGGCGCCGCCCCCGCCACCATGGGCGACGTCGCGCTGGTGTACGAGGTGCGCTCCCCGGCGGGCGACGTGGGCCGGCTGGGCTGCGGAAAGCTGGACGACGGCCGCTTCGTGGCGCTGGCGGTGGTGACCGTGGGCCAGGACGCGGCCGCGGCGCAGGCGGCGTTCGACCGGGTGGGCCAGGGCCTGACCATCAAATAGACGGAGGCGGCGCCTGATGCGGATGAAGGTGCTGTACCACGACAGCTGTTTCGACGGCGCCGCCAGCGCCGCGGTGTTCTCCCGGTTCTACCTGGACAAGGTCAACCCCGGCGCGGAGCTGTCCTACGAGGGCCTGTTCCACAAGGCGGGCGGGCAGCCCATCGACGAGGCGGTGTTCACCGGGGAGGAGAACGCCATCGTCGACTTCCGGTACTCGCAGAGCCCGAAGCTCACCTGGTGGTTCGACCACCACGTCTCCGCCTTCCAGCAGTCGGGGGACGAGGAGCACTTCCGCAAGGATGCCAGCGGGAAGAAGTTCCACGACGGCGCCCGGAAGAGCTGCACCTGCTTCATCGCCGACGTGGCGCGGGAGAGGTACGGCTTCGCGGCGCCGGAGGCGATGAAGGACCTGCTCCACTGGGCGGAGATCATCGACGGGGCGCTGTTCGAGTCCCCCCGGATGGCGGTGGCGCTGGAGGAGCCGGCGCTCCAGCTGATGACGGTGCTGGAGGCGAACAAGGACCCGGCGCTCATCCCCCGGGTGATCGCCGACATGCAGCGCCGCCC
>DATBSS010000671.1:0-7250 GCA_036559665.1 Myxococcaceae bacterium | reverse complement strand
CCAGCTACCTCACCTACCAGGCCGACACCCTGACCGAGTGGGACTTCCTGTCGGAGATCGCGCGCCGCGCGGACTGCGGGATCCTCCTCGACGTCAACAACATCTACGTCAGCGCGCGCAATCACCGGTTCGACCCCATGGCGTACCTGGAGGGCGTGCCGGTGGACCGGGTGGGCCAGTTCCACCTCGCCGGCCACGGCGACCGCGGCGCCTACCTGTTCGACACCCACGACGGCCCGGTCTGCGCCGACGTGTGGAAGCTGTACGAGGCGGCGGTGCGCCGCTTCGGCCGGGTCTCCTGCTTGATCGAATGGGACGAGGGCGTGCCGGAGCTGGACGTGCTCCTCCAGGAGAGCCGCCGGTCGGCGGAGCACGAGGCGAAGGCGCTGCGCCGCCCGCGGGCGAGGCGCGCCTCGTGAGCGCCGCGAAGCGCCCGGGCCTGAAGGCCATCCAGCGCGACGTCTTCCGGGCGCTGGAGCGGGGCCGGCCCGGCGACCCGCTGGCGTCCCGGCACGTGCGCGGCGCCCGGCCGCTGGGGCCCGCCGCCCGCCTGCGCATCTACAGCGACCAGTACCCGCTCCGCCTCCATGACGCGCTCTACGAGGACCACCCGTACCTGGTGAAGCTGCTGGGGGACCGGAAGTTCTTCGCGCTGGCGGCCGCCTACGGGTGCGCGCAGGGCTCCCGCCACTACTCGCTGGGGGCGTTCGGCGCCGGCCTGTCGCGCTTCCTGGCCCGGCGCCCGCGCGGCTTCACCCGCCCGGACCTGGCGGACCTGGCGCGCTTCGAGTGGGCGCTCACGCAATCCTTTCTCGCGCAGGACGCCGGTGAGCTGGTGACCGTGGACGCGTTCGCCGGGCTGGGGCCGGAGCGCTTCCCGTCCGCCTCCGTCCGCCTCGCCCCGTCCGTGCTCCTGGTGCCGCTCCAGCACGACGTCGCCTCGCTGATGGAGGCGCTGGACGCGGACCGGCCGGCGCCGAAGCCCGTCCCGGAGAAGGGCACGCGGCTGGTGTGGCGGAACGGGTTCGAGGTCTTCCACCTGCCGGCCACCGCCCGCCACGCGCGCGCTCTCCGGAGGATGCGCGAGGGCCGCCCGCTGGCGGAGGTGTGCGCGGCGTTCGGCACCCGGCCGGAGTCCGCCCAGGCGGCGTTCAGCGCGCTCGCGTTCTGGGCCAGGGAGCAGATGCTCCGAGACCTTCGAGAAGGAGCGTAGCGATGGCGACGATGAAGGACCGGATCCTCCAACTCCACCGCTTCGTGGTGGACACGGTGCGGCACCTGGACTGGCTGCCGGCGCTGCTGGCGCGGGTCACGCTGGGGGTGGTGTTCTGCCAGAGCGGCTGGGGGAAGCTGCACAACCTGGAGAAGGTGACCGCCTACTTCACCGAGCTGGGCCTCCCCCACCCGGAGCTGCAGGCGCCCTTCGTGGCCGGCACCGAATTCGTGTGCGGGTGGCTGGTGCTGCTCGGGCTGTTCGCGCGCGTCGCCTCGGTGCCGCTGGTGGTGACGATGCTGGTGGCCACCATCACCGCCAAGGCGGACGAGCTGAAGCACTACGGCGACCTGTTCGGCTTCACCGAGTGGACCTACCTGGCGCTGGCGGTGGTGGTCATCGTCCACGGCCCGGGCGCGCCCTCGCTGGACGCGCTCCTGGCCCGCGTCTTCAAGCTCACCCCCAGCGCGCCGGGGGAGGAGAAGCCGCTCACCCGGATGCTGGGGCGCGGCCTCACCGCCGCCTTCGCCGCCACCATGGTCATCGTCTCGGCGTGGTGGTTCGGCGCCAGTCACAACCCGTGCGACCAGGTGAAGGACGCGCGCTTCGCGGAGTTGGTGAAGGCGTCGCAGGGAGAGGGCGACGAGGCGGACGAGGCGCAGGGCACCTGCAAGCAGATCCTGGGCTGGATCAAGGAAGGGAAGGACCCGGCCGCCGAGCTCAAGAAGGAAGAAGAGGAAGAAGCGCCGTCCGGGGAGTAGTCACTTCTTCTTCGACTCCCAGCGGTACTGGGGGAGCCACTCCCCCTTCGCGCAACACGCGAGGAGCTGCTCCAGCCGGCGCTTCCGGGTCTCCTCCTTCTTCGCCGTCATCACCCAGTAGCTGACCGTCTTCCGGTAGGACGGGCGCTGCGCCTCCCAGTACGCCCAGGCCGCCTTGTTCGCCTTGAGCGCCTTCTCCTCGGCCTTCCCCAGCGGCGTGCTCTGCGTCGCCTCGTAGGAGTAGACGCGGGACCGCTTCTCGTCTCGTGCCTCGAAGGTCTTCTTCCCCGCCGGCAGCATCCGCCCTGCGGCGATCAGCTCCTCAGCACGCTTGATGTTCACCCCGCTCCAGATGCTGCCGGGTTTGCGCGGGGTGAAGCGGATGGTCCAGCTCTCCGCGTCGCGGTTCCTGCGGATGCCGTCGATCCACCCGGTGCAGAGCGCCTCGTCGAGCACGTCCTTGTAACCGGCCCCTCCCTTCCCCGTCCCGACCTTCCAGAAGCCGACCAGGAGCTCGGCCTTCCGGGTGTGGTGCTCCTGGAACCACCGCTTCGCCTCGGCCGGGTCTTTGAAGAAGTGCGCGGTCATTGCCGTCTGCCTACTTAACCTTTCCCCACCCCTGGGGGTCTCCACTATGAATCGGGGCGACATGGCATCCACATCGGGTCGTGCAGCCGCCGCTCTCGCGCTGGCGATGCTCGCTGCGGGGTGCGGCCAGAAGAAGCCGGAGCTGAAGTTCGAGACCGCTTCGGTGGACCGGGGGCGCATCGTCTCGCGCGTCACCGCCACCGGGACGCTCTCCGCGCTGGTCACCGTCCAGGTGGGCAGCCAGGTGTCCGGCCGCATCGCCCAGCTCATGGTCGACTTCAACTCGCCGGTCACCAAGGGCGAGGTGATCGCCAGGATCGACCCCCAGCTGTTCGAGGCCGCCCTGGAGCAGTCCAGGGCCAACTCGGTCGCCGCGCAGGGCGAGCTCACCCGGGCCACCGTGCAGGCCGCGGACGCGGCGAGGCAGGCGGAGCGGACCCGGACGCTGGCGGAGCAGAAGCTGGTGGCGCAGGCGGAGCTGGAGACGGCGGAGGCCAACGCCAACGCCGCGCGCGCCGGCGTCAGCGTGGCCGAGGGGCGGTTGGCGCAGGCCAAGGCGGCGCTCAACCAGTCGAAGGTGAACCTGGAGCTCACCAGCATCGTCTCGCCCATCAACGGGACGGTCATCTCGCGCTCGGTGGACGTGGGGCAGACGGTGGCCGCCTCGCTCCAGGCGCCCACGCTGTTCATCATCGCCGAGGACCTCTCCAAGATGCAGGTGGACACCTCGGTGGCGGAGGGAGACGTGGGCAAGCTCCAGGCCGGCATGCCCGCCACCTTCCTGGTGGACGCCTTCCCCAGCGAGCGCTTCGCCGGCACCGTCCGGCAGATCCGCAACGCGCCGCAGACCGTGCAGAACGTGGTCACCTACGACGCGGTCATCGACGTCGCCAACCCGGAGCAGAAGCTGCGGCCGGGGATGACCGCCAACGTCACCTTCATCTCTGCCGAGCACGACGACGTGGTGCGCGTCCCCAACGCCGCGCTCCGCTTCCGCCCGCCCCAGGAGTTGCACGCGAAGCTCCGGGCCGGCGGCGGCCCGGGCGCTTCCGGTGGAGGTGGAGAAGCCGGAAGCTGGCGCGGGCGGCGGGACGGCGGCTCCGGCGGGCCAGGCGGTGGCGGCCCACGGGGCCCGGACGCCGCGGACCGGCGGATGGTGTGGGTGCTCCGTGGAGGCGAACCGGCCCCGGTCTCCATCCGCGTCGGGCTCTCCGACGGCTCCTTCACCGAGGTGACCGGGGGCGAGCTCCGCGAGGGCGACACGGTCATCACCGACGCCACCGGCGGCACCCAGCCAGCGGACAACCAGCAGCGGCCTCCGGGAGGCGGAGGGCGGAGCGGCGGGGGCGGCTTCGGCCGCGTCTTCTAGAGGAGCGGACGCGCCATGGCCCTCCTCGAGCTGGATCAGGTGACCAAGACCTACCGGATGGGCGAGGTGGACGTGCACGCGCTGCGCGGCGTGTCCCTGTCCATCCAGGAGGGCGAGTTCGTGGCCATCATGGGCTCGTCCGGCTCCGGGAAGTCGACGCTGATGAACATCCTGGGCTGCCTGGACCGGCCCTCCAAAGGGAGCTACCGGCTGGCGGGGCAGGAGGTCTCAAAGATGGACCGGAACCAGCTGGCCGAGGTCCGCAACAAGACGCTGGGCTTCGTCTTCCAGAGCTTCAACCTGCTCGCGCGCACCAGCGCCCTGGAGAACACGGAGCTGCCCATGATCTACGGCGGCTACTCCACCCGCGAGCGCCGCCGCCGCGCGCAGCAGGCGCTGGAGCGCGTGGGCCTGGGGAAGCGGCTGGACCACCACCCCAACCAGCTCTCCGGCGGCCAGCAGCAGCGGGTGGCCATCGCCCGCGCGCTGGTCACTTCGCCCAGGCTCATCCTGGCGGACGAGCCCACCGGCAACCTGGACACCCGGACCTCGCTGGAGATCATGGCGCTCTTCCAGGAGTTGGGGCGGTCCGGGATGACCATCGTCGTGGTCACCCACGAGAGCGACATCGCCAGCTTCGCGGCGCGGGTGGTGGTGCTGCGCGACGGGAAGGTCCTCTCCGACCAGCGCCAGACGCCGGTGGCCGCGGTGCCGCCGCCCGCAGCCCAGGAGGGTGCCGCATGAACTGGATGCAGACCACGCGCGTCGCCTTGCGGGCGCTCCTGCGCAACAAGATGCGCTCCTTCCTCACCGTGCTGGGCGTCATCATCGGCGTCGGCGCGGTGATCGCCATGGTGGCGCTGGGCGAAGGCGCCAAGAAGCGCGTGCAGGACTCGTTCGCTTCCATGGGGTCGGACCTGCTCATCGTCCTCCCCGGCTCCACCAGCCGCGGCGGCTCGTTCGGCGGCTTCGGCTCCATGCCCACGCTCACCTGGGACGACGTGCGCGCCATCCAGACCGAGCTGTCGTCGGTGCGCGCGGCGGCGCCCCAGCTCCGCAGCAACGCCCCGGTGCTGGCGGAGGACATGAACTGGACCACCAGCGTAACCGGCACCTCGCCGGCGTTCTTCTCCATCCGCGCCTGGCCGACCGCGCAGGGCTCGATCTTCTCCGAGTCCGACGTGGACGGCGCCAACAAGGTGATCGTCCTGGGCAACACGGTGTCGGAGAAGCTGTTCGGGCCGGGCGTGGACCCCACCGGGCGCACGGTGCGGGTGAAGAACATCCCCTTCGTGGTGGCGGGGGTGCTGGCCAAGAAGGGTCAGTCGCCCAACGGGCAGGACTACGACGACGCGGTGTTCGTCCCCCAGTCCACCTTCCAGGCGAAGATCCAGGGCGGCCTGCAGAAGTTCGTGAGCGGCGCGGTGCTGGTGGGCGCGCAGCCCGGGCAGACCGCGCGCGCGGAGCGGCAGATCTCCGACCTGCTCCGGGACCGCCACCACCTCCCGCAAGGCGCGGACGACGACTTCTCCATCCGCAACATGGCGGAGGTGGCCTCATCTCAAGAGGACAGCGTGAAGACGTTCACCAGCTTGCTGGCCGCCATCGCCGCGGTGTCCCTGGCGGTGGGCGGCATCGGCATCATGAACATCATGCTGGTCAGCGTGACCGAGCGGACCCGGGAGATCGGCCTGCGCATGGCGGTGGGCGCCAAGCCGCGCCACGTGCTGCTCCAGTTCCTGGTCGAGGCGCTCTCGCTCTCCGCCGCGGGCGGGCTGATCGGCGTCGCCGCCGGCATCGGGGTGGCCCGGTGGCTGGGGGATTCGTTCGGGTGGCCGGTGCTGATCCGGACGGACATCGTCGCCGTCTCGGTGGCGTTCAGCGGGTTGGTGGGCGTCGCGTTCGGCCTCTACCCCGCGCTCAAGGCCTCCCGGCTGGACCCCATCGACGCGCTGAGGTTCGAATGATCGGCACCATGGGGACGGGAATGCTGCTCGCGGTGGCGGCGCTGGCCGCCGAGCCGATGCCCCAGGTGCTCACCCTGGACCAGGCGCTGAAGACCGCGGCGGAGCGGCAGCCACAGCTCCGCCAGGCCGCCGCCGCCACCGCCGCCTCCCAGGCGCGCGCGGACCAGTCGCGCGCGGCGCTCCTCCCGCAGCTGCGGCTCAGCGCCGGCTACGACCGGGGCACGAACAACCGGGCCGGCGTCCCCCCGTACAGCTTCGCGTCCTCGGACGCCTGGAACGCCGCTGTCTCCGCGAACCAGCTCGTCTGGGACTTCGGGCAGACCTGGAACCGGTGGCAGGCGGCCGGCGCGCAGGCCGAGGCGCAGGCCAGCAACGAGCAGTCGTCGAGGCTGCAGGCCGCCTTCAACGTCCGCAGCGCGTTCTTCACCGCCCACGGCGACAAGGCGCTGGTGGAGGTGGCGCGCGAGACCCTGGGCAACCAGGAGCGCCACCTCCAGCAGATCCAGGGCTTCGTCCGCGTGGGCACCCGCCCGGAGATCGACCTCGCCCAGGCCCGCACCGACCTCGCCAACGCCCGGCTGCTGCTGGTCAACGCGGAGAACGCGTACGACCTGGCGCGCGCCCAGCTCAACCAGGCCATGGGCGTGGAGGGCTCCCTCGAGTACGACGTGGCCGACAACCAGGCCCCCGTGGTGGAGGGCGAGGACGGCACCACCGACGAGCTGCTGAAGCAGGCGCTGTCCGTCCGCCCCGAGGTCGCCGCGCTGGACCAGCAGGTCCGCGCCCAGGAGCTCACCGTCTCCGCGGTGTCGGGCGGGTACTGGCCCAGCCTCGGCGTCGGCGCCACCGTCTCCGAGGGCGGCCCGCGGCTGGACGGCCTGGCCTGGAACTGGAGCCTGGGCCCCACCCTGAGCTGGTCCTTCTTCGAGGGAGGGCGCACCAGCGCCGCCGTCCGCGAGTCGCGCGCGCAGCTGGACTCGCTCCACGCCCAGGTGGACGACCTGCGCCAGTCGGTGCGGCTGGACGTGGAGCAGGCCCGGCTGGCGATCCGCGCCTCCAAGGCCGCCCTCGCCGCCGCGGCGGACGCGGCGACCAACGCCCGCGAACGGCTCAAGCTGGCCGAGGGCCGCTACCAGGCCGGGGTGGGCAACGCCATCGAGCTGGGCGACGCCCAGGTGGCCCTCACCTCCGCGCTCGCCCAGAAGGTCCAGGCCGACCAGCGCCTGGCCTCGTCCCGAGCCCAGCTCCTCCGCGCCCTGGGCCGCCCCTGATCCAGGCCTGTCGTACAGCCGACGTTTTGTTCGCAGGCGCACTGCGGTTGTGAAGGGTCCGAAGTGGATCGCCCGGAGAGG
>DATBSS010000670.1:0-12459 GCA_036559665.1 Myxococcaceae bacterium | reverse complement strand
GCCGGCGCCACCGCGGTGCCGGTGGACCCGGAGCTGACCGAGGCCGAGGTGGTGAACATCGCCCGGCGGTCGGAGGCCGCCGCCTGCCTGATCTCCGAGGACTCCGCGCGCGAGCTGCCCGGGCTGCACCGCGCGCTCGCCGAGGCGGGCCTGCACACCCAGGTGCACTCGCTGGCCCAGGCGATGGAGGGCGACCCGGCCCACCCGGACCGGATCGGCCAGGTGCGCAAGACGGCGTCCGCGGACGACGTGGCGTCGCTGATCTTCACCTCCGGCACCACCGGCCAGCCCAAGGGCGTGATGCTCACCCACCGGAACTTCGCCGCGCTGGTGGCGAAGATCGCCGGGGTGTTCGACATCGGCGTGGGGGACGGGCTGCTCTCCGTGCTCCCGCTCCACCACACCTTCGAGTTCTCCTGCGGCTTCCTCACCCCGTTCAGCCGCGGCGCGGAGATCAGCTACATCGACGAGCTGACCGCGGACCGCCTGGGCGAGGTGTTCGAGACCGGCCGGGTGACGGCGATGATCGGCGTCCCGGCGCTGTGGCAGCTCCTGCACCGGAAGATCACCCAGGAGCTGGCGGCCAAGCCGTCCTTCGTGGAGCAGGCCACCAAGGCCTTGATGTCCGCCAACGCCGAGCTGCGCAACCGCAGCTCGGTCAACCTGGGCAAGCTGCTCTTCTGGCCGGTGCACCGGAAGTTCGGCGGGCGGGTCCGCTTCATGGTCTCCGGCGGGTCGGCGCTGCCGGACGAGGTGCACAAGGCCTTCCACGCGCTGGGCTTCACCATCGCGGAGGGGTATGGGCTCACCGAGGCGGCGCCGGTGCTGGCGGTCTCCGAGCTGGGCCACAAGCGCCGGCCGGGCACCGTGGGCGCGGCGCTCCCCGGCATCGAGATCAAGATCGACCAGCCGGACGCCGAGGGCATCGGCGAAGTGGTGGCCAAGGGCCCCAACGTGATGTCCGGCTACTTCGGCGACCGCGAGGCCACCGACACCGTGCTCAAGGAAGGCTGGCTCCACACCGGCGACCTGGGGCGGATGGACGCGGACGGGCGGCTGTACCTCGTCGGGCGCAAGAAGGACGTCATCATCGACGCCAACGGGAAGAACGTGTACCCGGACGAGCTGGAGGAGCTCTACGCGGACCACCCGCACGTCAAGGAGCTCTCCATCGTCGGCCTGCCGGACGAGGGCGGGGTGGGGGAGAAGGTCGCCTGCCTCTGCGTGCCCGAGTACAAGGACCCGCACGACAAGGACGGCCCTCCGCGAGCCCGCGACGAGGTGCGAAAGGAGCTGGAGGAGCACTTCCGCGAGGTCTCCGCCGGGATGCCCTTCTACCGGCGGGTCAAGGTGTTGAGGCTCTGGGACGGCGAGCTCCCCAAGACCTCCACCCGCAAGGTGAAGCGCAAGCTGGTGGTGGACGAGCTGAAGCGGCAGGAGCGGATCGCCACCTCCAGCGAGAAGGTGCGCCAGCAGGCGGCGGTGGCCACCACCGGAGGCGTGGCGGACTGGCTCTACCCGCTGATCGCCGAGGTTTCCCAGCGGCCGGGGAGCGCGGTGAAGCCGGACGCGCAGTTGGCCGGCGACCTGGGGTTCGACTCGCTGATGCTCACCGAGCTGTCGGTGGCGCTGGAGAACGCCGGCGTGCCGCTGCCCGCGGTGAACGACCTCACCCAGATCCAGACCGTGGACGACCTGCGCAAGGTGGTGGCGCAGAGCGGGCGGCGGGCCCCGGAGGCGAAGCGGGCCCCGGTGTCGGAGCCGCCCACGGAGAGCGAGCGCGACCACGGCGACGAGATCCCGGTGCCGGAGCCGCTGGCGGACGTGGGCCGCGCGCTGCTCTCCTTCGGCCAGCGGGTCCTCTACGGCGGCGTGTTCGACGTGAAGGTGAGCGGGAAGACCTTCATCCCGCAGAACCGCAACTTCCTGGTGGTGGCCAACCACGCCTCGCACCTGGACATGGGCCTGGTGAAGGTGGTGCTGGGCGACCAGGGCGAACGCCTCACCGTGCTGGCCGCGCGCGACTACTTCTTCGACACGAAGCTCAAGCGCGCCTACTTCGAGAACTTCACCAACCTCATCCCCATGGACCGCAACGGCTCCTTGCGCGAGTCGCTGCGGATGGCGGGCGAGGCGCTCCAGCAGGGCTACAACCTGCTCATCTTCCCGGAGGGGACGCGCTCCACCAGCGGCCTCCTTCAGGAGTTCAAGCCCACGCTCGGGTACCTGGCGCTGACCTGCAAGGTGGACGTCCTCCCGCTCTACCTGGAGGGCACGTACGAGGCGTTGCCCAAGGGGTCCATCCTCCCCAAGAGCACGCACCTGGCGGTCCGCATCGGCCCCGCGCTCGGCTACACCGAGATGCGGCGGCGCACCCAGGGCATGGCGCGGTCGGAGAGCTACCGGCACGTCACCCGGCTGGCGGAGGAGGCGGTGAAGGCCCTGCGGGACGGGAAGGTGCTCAACCCGGACGGGGGCCCCAGCGGGCGGAAGGATTCGCCCTCCGACAAGTCGCCCGCCGCCGGAGGCCAGTCGTGAGGCTGCTGGTCACCGGCGGCACCGGCTTTTTGGGCGCGCACCTGGTCCCGCGGCTGCTGTCCGCCGGCCACCAGGTCCGGCTGATCTCCCGCGCCCGGCCGATCGCGCTCCCCGAGGGCGCCGAGCACGTCGAAGGGGACCTCAAGGACCGCGAGGCGGTGCGGCGCGCGCTCGTCGGCGCCGGCGCCGTCTACCACCTGGCCGGGCTGGTCTCCTTCGACCCCAAGGACGGCCGGCGGATGTACGAGCTGCACGTGGACTGCACCCGCGAGCTGCTCCGCGACGCGAAGGCGGCGGGGATCAAGCGGTTCGTGCTGGCCTCCACCTCCGGGACCATCGCGGTCTCGAAGGAGGAGCGCACCGCCACCGAAGCCGACGATTACCCGATCACCGTGGTGGGCCGGTGGCCGTACTACCTCTCCAAGATCTATGAGGAGAAGCTGGCGCTGGAGTACTGCCGGCAGCACGGCATCCCGCTGGTGGTGTGCAACCCGAGCCTGCTGATGGGGCCGGGGGACGACCGGCTCTCCTCGACCTGGACGGTGGTGAAGTTCCTCAACCGGGACATCCCTGGCATGCCCAACGGCGGTATCTCCTTCGCGGACGCGCGCGACGTGGCGGACGCGCTGGCCAACGCCCTCACCATGGGCGAGATCGGCGGCCGCCACCTGATGGGCGTCAACATGACGATGAAGGAGTTCTTCCAGCGCCTGTCGCGCCTCACCGGCGTGGCGGCCCCAGCGCTCCGGCTGCCCAAGCAGGGCAACCTGTGGGGCGCGAAGCTGCTGGAGAAGATCGCCGAGGCGCGCGGGGTGGAGCCGGCGCTGGACTACCACTCGGTGGACATCAGCAAGCACTGGTTCTGGCTGGACGCCGCCAAGGCGGAGCGCGAGCTGAAGTTCAGGGCACGCGACCCGCTGCAGACGCTGCACGACACGGTGCAGTTCATCCTCCAGAAGATGCCGCCCCAGTCCCTGCCCGGCGTGAAGGGCGAGCTGTTCGAGTCGCGGCAGGGCACGTAGGCCCGGCCTCTTTCGCTCAGGCCACGGTGGCGGTGGTGGTGGGGTGGCCGGGCGCCATCCCCAGCACCTGCCGGAACTGGCCGCGCGCCACGCCGCTCATCCCGCGGATCAGCCCGGTGGCCCAGTGGCCGCCCGCGCCGGCGATGGCCGTGCGCGCGCCCTCCGTGGTCAGCAGCGCCGGGGTGAAGGACGTGGGGTCGTCGAAGTTCTCCGCGAAGGCGTTGGCCAGCCGCTGCGCGGCGGTGTCCCTCACCGCGTCGCTCCCGTACATGGACATCATCAGCAGCTTGCCGGCGGAGGTCATCGGCTCCAGCAGCAGGTTGTTGAACTGCACCGTGTGGCGCGCGTCCTGCTCCCAGAAGGTCTCGAAGGTGCGGGTCATCCACTCGGCGTCGAACGGCGCGTCGCCGCGCTCGTTGATCGCCGCCACCAGGTGCTTGGACATCCGCGACCCGTTGTTGGCGCCCTGTCCCCCAATGGGGTCGAGGTGGATCAGCGTGTCGCCCACGCCGGTGACCACCCGCCCCGAGGGGAGCCTACCCACCGGGTTCCGGACGGTCGGCGTGATGGCGCCCACCAGCCACCCGTGGGGGTCCGCCAGCGTGAACGGTTCGAACCAGGCTGATTCCCACGGGAAGAGGTCCCGCATCACCTCCTTCATCCGCGCCAGCACCTCCTCGCCGGACGAGAGGCCCCCGAACCGGTCCATCTGGCCGCCGGGCTTGGCCTCGAAGAGGATGCACCACAGCGCTTCGCCGCTCTTGTGGACGTACGGCATCCAGAACGCTTCGCCGTCCGTCTCCACGATGTTGAAGCGGACCGTCTTCATCGTCTCGGACGGTTCCCGCACCGGCCGCCCCCGGATGACGGCCATGGACAGGTTCCGCTGCGGCCGGGTGTAGACGCTGCGCTCCGGGTGGCGTTCGAAGAGTTGGCCCAGGTCGGCCTTGCCCACCGCCACCACGGTGAGGTCGTTCTCAGCGGCGATGGCATCCAGCCGCTGCTGGTTGACGGGCTCGATCACGACCTTCCCGCCGCGCGCTTCTAGATCTTCCATCCACCGCGCGGACAGCATCCGCACGTCGATGGCCGCCGCCACGTGACGCACCCTCCCGTTGAGCGTGAGCAGCCGGTTCCGGCGCTTGGCGCAGACGGCCAGCGCCACCCCGTCGATGAACCCCGTGTGGCCGTCCCAGTGCCCCAGGCCGAATTCGCGGTCCACCGACAGCGCGCGGTGGAACCGGCCGGCCGCGCCGGTGGGCTTGGACTCCTCCATCCATTGCCGGGCGGTCCGGTCCGAGTACAGCGTGACCTGGTGGCCCGCCTTCCGCAGGCCGTGGGCCGTCAACAGTCCGGCGATGCCGGATCCGACGATCGCGATGCGTCTCATGGGTACGTCCTCTACAACGGGCGACCCGCGAGATGTTCCGGAAAAAACATCGGCGGCGCGGGTGCTGGAGTCACCCGTGCCGCCGGAATGGCCTTCGGTCCTCGAAGATGAGGAGCCGGAGCCCGTGGGCGAAGATCGCCCGACTCTTCGAAAGGTCTAGAGGCCCGCGCCGCCCGCCTGGAGTTGGGCGCCGCCGCCCGAGAGGAACGGGCAGGCTGCCGTGCCCTTGCCCTGCTTGATGGCGGCGTTCATGGCGGCCAGCGACTGCGGGCTGATGCCCTGCGCCTCGGGTGCGGGGGGCGGGAGGAGGCCGTCGCGGCGGGCCGCCGCCTCCTGCAGCGCCGCGTTCATGCCGCCCTCGACGCTCGCCGACGGGCCTCCCAGGTACATGCGGTCCATCACCTGGAGGAAGTTCTTCTCCAGGGAGTCGCCGTTGAGCACGCCGTCGGACGCCATGTCCATGTCCATCAGCGCCTGGAGGTCGCCCTTGTTCAGGTTGGCCTCCATCGCGTTGGGGCTGTTCATGGAGTACGCGAGGATGCTGCCGTCGATCTTCCCGCCGGTGAACAGCGGCGAGTGACCCCAGAGCTGCATCACCTCGTTGTCGAAGTTGGTGAGGCCGTTCTGCCCGGTCTGGCGGTTCTGCATGTTCACCGGGCCCTGGGCGAAGTTGATGGGCGCGTTGCCGTAGCGCTGCGAGATGTCCTTGCCGGTGAGCTGCTGGTAGACGCCGAAGAACGCGTTGTCCAGCGACTTGCCGGTGTACCCGCCGAACTGGGCCATGTCCTGCGCGGCCAGCTTCTGCGCCGCCGCCACCTCGGCGGGCTTGAACTGCTGCGGGTTCTGCAGGACGTTCATGAGCACGCCGCCGTCCTGGTGCCCGGCGGAGCCCATCTGGATGCCCCAGAGGTGCAGGACGGCGCGCTGCTCCTCGTTCATCCCGGACATCTGGTTGCGCTGCTGGCCGTTGAGCTGCTGGTAGTTCACGTTCGGGTCGATGCCCTGGGCCGCCTGGCCGCCGCCGTAGCCGCCGCCCACTCCCGGAGGAACGATGCCGCCGTTGCCGATGGCGCCGTCGCCGCCACCGCCCGCGCCCCCGGCATTGCCGGCCGCACCCTCGGCGCCACCGCCGCCGCCCGCCCCACCGGCATTGCCCGCCGCGCCCCCGGCGCCGCCGCCCGCCGCACCGCCGGCGGCCTTGGCACCCATCGACTGGAGCAGGGTCGCCAGCTGCTGCACCACCTGGGTCAGCGCGCCGACCAGGCCCTGGAGGGACTGCATCACCTGCGGCGAGAGGCCGCCCGCACCAGCGCCGCCGAGGGCATTCTGGCCGCCGAGCGCGCCCTGACCGCCGAGAGCACCCTGGCCACCGAGGCCGCCCTGACCACCGCCGAGTGCGCTCTGGGGGCAGCCGGCCGCGCCCTGGCCACCGCCCGCACCCTGGCCAACGGCTCGCTCGAAGCCGCTGTAGCCGCCGAAGGCCTGCATCACCGGGAGGGCCGGCGCCTGCGCGCGCTGCCCCTGGGCAGGGGCCTGCTGGCCGGGCGCGCCCTGGGCGGCGCCATAGCCGTATCCGAAGAGCGCGTTGCTGAAGAGCGGGTTGTTGGCAGCGGTGGTCGGCATGATCTGCTCCTAGAACTTCGGTCCACCCTCAGGTGATGGTGGGCGACTTCATTGGCGTACATCAGCACGTGGTGTGCCACCCGATCTGGAGGGTCTCGCCCCAGTAAAGTCAGGCACTTTCACGGGTGGGAGGGAGCCGGTGTCAGGCCCACCCTTCAGATCCAGTGGGGATCGGCGTCGCACTGTCAGGTGGCGCTGACGAGTGGAACCACTCCCGCAAAAGCGAGACGGCCGGCACCCCCACGTGGGAGGAACCGGCCGCCGAAACCGCTCAGAAGCGTGAGAGGCTAGTACCCGCCGCCCGCGTTGCCCGCGGCCCCGGCGTTGCCAGCGGCGGCGGCGTTCGCCGCGCCCGCGTTGCCAGCGTTCCCCGCGTTGCCAGCATTGCCGGCGTTACCAGCGTTCCCGGCATTGCCAGCGTTGCCGGCGTTCCCCGCGTTGCCAGCCGCACCGACGGCGCCGCCACCCTCCGCACCGCCCGCCGCGCCGCCCAGGCCAGCCAGGAGCTGCTGGAGCTGCTGGAGCAGCGCCGCCAGGGCCTGGACGATCTGCTGCAGGACCGCGCCGATGTCCCCGCCGCCGAGCGCGCCGGCGCCGCCCGCCGCCGCTGCCTGACCAGCGTTGCCCGCGTTGCCAGCGTTGCCGGCATTACCAGCGTTCCCGGCGTTGCCAGCATTACCCGCGTTGCCGGCGTTCCCAGCGTTGCCCGCCGCGCCCTCCTTGCCGCCGCCGCCGCCCTTCGCCAGCTGGGTGCCGCCGCCCTGGCCGATGGGCTGGCCATCGTACTGCTGGACCTCGCGGGCGAACTGGCCGCTGGTGACCTTCTGGATGGCCTTGTCGTAGGCGCCGGTGTCCTTGATGGCGCCCTGGGTGCCGGTGATGTCCTTCAGCGAGATCTGCCCGCTGCTGATGGCGCCGGCCACCGCGCCGAGGGTCTCGATGTCGGTGTCGCCCACGCCCTTGTTCTTCGCCGCGGCGACGCCGTGCTGCTCGAGGATCTGCTTCAGCTTGCCGTTGTCGTAGTTCTTGCCCTCGCCCTTGTAGACCGAGGCGACCTGCATGAAGGTCTGCGCGTCCGGGGACATCTGGGCGAACGCCTGGGCGCCCTGGGCCAGGCCCTGCGCCGAGCGGCCGTTCATCCCGTTGGCCACCGCGGCGAACTGCACCGCGTAGTCGCGGGCCACCGCGGCCTTGAACAGGTTCCCGTCGCCCACGGTGCCGAACCGGGTGTTGGGCATGGCGCGGTTCTGCTTCACGTTGCCGTCCTGCGCGCCCTTCCCGTTGGTCGCGCCAGCGATGTAGCTGGCGAACTCGTTCGCGTCGGTCGGCATCGGCATGCTGCTCCGGGCGCCCTGCGCGCCGCCCGCCGCCCCGCCCACGCCGCCGTAGCCACCCGCGCCGTAGCCGCCACCGCCGAGGGCCGGAGCGCCGCCGTAGCCGCCGCCGAGCGCGCCCTGAGCGCCGCCGTACCCGCCCGCCAGGGCGTAGCCAGCGCCGCCGCCGTTGCCCGCCGCGCCAGCGTTGCCGGCGTTGCCGGCGTTGCCAGCGTTGCCAGCGTTGCCAGCGTTGCCAGCGTTGCCAGCGTTGCCAGCGTTGCCAGCGTTGCCGGCATTGCCAGCGTTGCCCGCCGCGCCCTGGGCGCCGCCACCGGCCGCCGCCTGGCCGCCGCCGAGCGCCTGCACCAGCTGGCCGAGCTGCTGCACCAGCTGCCCGAGCGCCTGGGCGATGCCCTGGAGGCTCGCCGCGCCGCCGCCCGCCGCGCCAGCGCCGCCGAGCGCCGGCTGGAAGGTGCTGGCCCCGCCGTAGCCGAGCGCGCGGTTCGGCGCCTGGGTCAGAGCCTGCGCGGCCGCCGGACGGCCGGCACCGTAGGCGCTGTAGAGAGAGGCGCTCGGCTGGAAGTTCGAGATCGGGGTGGCCATGGTTTGCTCCTGGGTGACTTGGGTTAGGGGACTTCGTGTCTTGCCGATGTGGAGCCAGTGACGGCTCACATGCGCACAGGGAGCATGAGCACGCACCATGCCAGACCCCGCCGCCAACGTAGACCCCCGGAATCACGTACAGGCGACTCTGGAGCAGGGTGGATCTTAGAGGCGCACATGCGCGCACTGTTGTCAGGCGCGGCTGTCACTCCCGGCTGATCGGGGCTGATCGGGTTCCGGATCAGAAAGAAGCGCGCATGGGCCCGGCGCCGCGCAGCCGGGTGGCCGGAGCGCAAGGCATCGTCCAAGGCATGGGGAGGGTTGCAGCCAGGCTGCGGCGGTGTCCCGGCAGCGACGGCCCAAAATGCAAATCGCCCAGCAGCTCGGGGCCGCTGGGCGATCGGGTGATGCAAGGTCTGGCGGGCGATCAGCAGCGCAGGTTGCCGTAGAACGCCGGCCGGAAGACGACGGCCGCGTACCGCGGGCTGGCCGGATCGGCCTCGGGCTGCGCCGCCTCCCCGGTGGCCTCGTTGCTCGCCTCGCCGTGCAGCGAGTCGCGGGCGGCCGGGCTGGGGAAGGGGATGACGTTGTCGGTGAACCCGGTCTCCTGGGCGGCCTGGACCGCGGCGGCCTGCTCCACCGCGGCCTCCGGCTGCACCGCCGGCTGGGCCGAAACGGCCTGCGGCGCGAACGGGCCGTCGTGGAACACCGCGCCGGTGAACGCCTCGTGGCCCTGAGCGGGGAGCTCGGCCACCGGGTCGGAGCCGGCGAGGTCGACGAACGCCATCTGGTCGCCGAGGTAGGGGGGCAGCGGGTTGAGCACCGGGAAGCCGCTGGACTGCGAGGCCCGGCCGCCGCCGCGGGGCCCGGCCGCCGCCGCCGAAGGAGTGGACTGCGTCTCGCCCAGGCCCGCGGCCGCGACCTTCTCGGTGGCGCGCGAGGTGGGCTCCGAGGACCGGGCGCCCAGCGCCGGGCTGGTCTGCCGCGGCTGGGACGGCAGCACGGCCGCGGTGGCGAGCTGCGCCGGAGCGGCGAGGGCCGGGTTGACCGGCACCGGAGCGCCGGCCGGGGTGCCCGGCGCCAGGGCCTGGGGCTGCGCCGCGGGGGCGGCAGGGGCGGCGGGGGCCTGCGCCGGGGTCTGCGCGGCGCCCTCGCCCGCCAGGGTGTCGCTGAGCGAGCCGCCCGCGCTCCGGATGTACTCGCCGAGCTGGACCACCACGTCACCGACGGCGCGGATGAAGCCGCTCAGCTTCGAAAGCAGGTCGCCGCCGCCGTTCGCGTCCTGCTCCTGGACCTCGGCGTGCGGGACGGAGGCGCCGGTGGCCCGCTCGAACGCGCTGGTGTTGCTGTAGCCCGCGTCCTGAGCTGGCTGCTGTCCCTGGCCTTGGCCCTGTCCATCCTGGACGGTGACCGGGGCGCCGTACGCGATGCCGACCGGAAGTCCGTGGGATTCGAGATTGACCGCCATGGCTGCTCCTCCTGCTGAACTGCTCTCGGGACACCGGCTGTCAGAGCAATGCGCTTGCCAACGCACATGCGGAGCCGGTGTGGCGGGAAGTCGCGTACTTGTCGCCGTACGTCTCCGCGGATCAGCGCGCGATCAGGGACGTGTGTCCGAAGGAGCTGACAACAACTCGATTACTCGGACTCGTACTTCTTCTTCAGCCCCAGCGCGCGGATCTTGTGCACCAGCGTCCGCAGCGGCATCTGGAGCGCGCGGGCGGCCTCGGTCTGGTTCCCGCCGTGGCGCTGGAGCGCGTCCAGGAGTAGCTCTCGCTCTTTCTCCTGGGTCCAGTCCTTCAGCTTGTCCTGGAGCTCGGCGTAGGTGCGGGCGGACCTGGCGTCGAACGGGTTCTTCTCCCGGGCGCTGGAGGCGGGCGCGGCGCCTGGAGGCGGGATGGAGGCCTCCTCGTAGTCGCGGATGTGCTCGGGCAGGTCCTCCGGCTGGATCTGCGAGCCATGGGCGATCATCACCGCCCGCTCCACCACGTTGCGCAGCTCGCGGACGTTGCCCGGCCAGTGGTACGCCTTCAGCAACTCCATCGCCGCGGGGGAGACACCGGTCACCGTCACGCCGGTGACGCGGCCGGCCTCCTGGAGGAACAGGTCCGCCAGCACCGGGATCTCCACCGTCCGAGCCCGCAGCGGCGGGATGCGCAGGGTCACGGTGTTGAGCCGGTAGAGCAGGTCCATCCGGAACGTCCCCGCGGCGGTCATCGCCTCCAGGTCGCGGTGGGTGGCGGCCACCACCCGCACGTCCACCGCCACCTCCTCGTCGGAGCCGATCCGCGTCAGCCGCTTGGTCTCCAGCACGCGCAGCAGCGCCGCCTGCGCGGGCGGGGCCAGCTCGCCGATCTCGTCGAGGAACACGGTGCCGCCGGAAGCCTGCTCGAACAGGCCGCGCTGGGCCCGGTCCGCGCCGGTGAAGGCGCCCTTCTCGTGGCCGAACAGCAGCGACTCCAGCAGCGACGAGGGCATGGCCGCGCAGTTGATCGCCTTGAACGGCTGCCCGTGGCGCGGGCCGCGCTGGTGGAGCGCCCGGGCCACCAGCTCCTTGCCGACCCCGGTCTCGCCCAGGATCAGCACCGGCGCCGCCGCGCCGGCCACCCGCCGCACGGTGGCGAAGATCTCCCGCATCGCCGGGCTGAGCGCGGTGGAGTCCAGCGTGTCCGTGGGAGGCCGGCCGCCCACCCCCAGCCGCCGGTCTTCGCCCGGTCCGGCAGCCGCCGGCGCCGGCGTGCCCCGCGCGTTCTCCACCAGCTCGTGCGCGTTGAGGCCCTGGTCCGGGTAGATGGCCAGGCCCATGCCCAGCGCCGGCTCTCCGCCCTCGAGCGCCTTCAAGCGCTCCGCCGCCTCCGTCCCCCCCAGCTCCGGCAGGAGCAACAGCATCGCCCCGGGCCCGTAGAGGCAGGCCTGGTCCACGGGGCGCAGCATCGCCTGCACCCGCCACTCCCACTTGCTGACGTGCGCGCGCTCCTTCCCGCGCGCGCGGACGACGGCGAGCGCCAGCGGCCGCTGGAAGGTCCTGGCCCTCGCCAGCTCCTGCTCCAGCAACATCATCAGCCGGTCGTTGCTGATCAGCTCGCGCCGAAGGGCCTGCCCCGGGACCTTGGCATGGAGGCAGATGACGGCGGGGCCAAGCTCCACCAGATCCCCGGGAGAGATCTTCGCCTGCTGTACCTTCTCGCCGCGGACCTTGGTCCCGTTGGTCGATCCCAGGTCCTCCACCACCAGCCCGTCCGCCGTCCACGAGAAGCGCGCGTGCTGCCGCGAGAGCGAAGGGTCCGGCACGACGACGTCGGAGGGTGAGGCCCGGCCCACGACCAGCGCCGCTCCCCGGCGGAGCTCCGCGACCTTGGTCCCATCTCGCTGGTAGGCGACCAGCTCCAGCGCGGTCAGCTCGGACATGATGTTGCCCAGGTACGCAAAGGCTTGCGCGCAATCATCCCACCAAACCAGCGAACTCCGAGGCGCGACCGAGCGCGCTCGCGTGTGTCGGCAGGCAGTTAGGTCGGCGCATGGAGGTTGGTGCGGTCATTGCTCTTACCCGCGAGCAAGACGCAATCCGGTTTCCTCTCATGGACAAAACCTTCCTCCTGCTCCGGGCGCATCATGGGGACCCGAGCTCTCTCCAGGGCTCGGACGCGCCCGGAGCAGGTTTTCTCGAGCAGTGCCTCCTCTGAGGGTCTGACCGCCTCGTGTCCGGACCGGGGAGCGACGCCGCTTCCTCCCCGGTTTCCCGGCTGCTATGGGGACCCCGTTCTCTTGAGGGAGGGGTCCCCCATGCACGTTCGCAATGGAGTGGTGGCGGTGGTGGCGCTGGCGCTGGCCTACGGCTCGGCGCTGGCGCAGCCGAAGATGGACTTCAGCAAGGTCGAGATCAAGGCGACCAAGGTTGCCGGGAACGTCTATGTCCTCCACGGGCAGGGCGGGAACATCGGCGTCTCCGCCGGCCCGGACGGCATCC